>NZ_JAUTAJ010000004.1:3387500-3687500 GCF_030818485.1 Pseudoroseomonas cervicalis
GTCGAACAGTCTGGAAAGTCTGGCCAGAGCGGGTGATAGCCCCGTAGGCGAAAGACTTGCAAAGATCCTTGAGTAGGGCGGGGCACGTGAAACCCTGTCTGAACATAGGGGGACCACCCTCTAAGCCTAAATACTCCTTGGTGACCGATAGTGCACAAGTACCGTGAGGGAAAGGTGAAAAGCACCCCGACAAGGGGAGTGAAAGAGACCTGAAACCGAACGCCTACAAGCAGTCGGAGCTCCCTCGTGGAGTGACGGCGTACCTTTTGTATAATGGGTCCGCGAGTTTCTGTTTGCAGCAAGCTTAAGCCGTTAGGTGTAGGCGCAGCGAAAGCGAGTCCGAACAGGGCGCCGAGTTGCAGGCAGAAGACCCGAAACCGAGTGATCTAGCCATGGCCAGGCTGAAGGTGGGGTAACACCTACTGGAGGGCCGAACCCACGCCTGTTGAAAAAGTCGGGGATGAGCTGTGGCTAGGGGTGAAAGGCCAATCAAACTCGGAAATAGCTGGTTCTCCGCGAAATCTATTGAGGTAGATCGTCAGGCGAACACCGCCGGAGGTAGAGCACCGGAAGGGCTAGGGGGACCCAAAGTCCTACCAAACCCTACCGAACTCCGAATGCCGGTGAGTGCTACCTGGCAGACAGACAGTGGGTGCTAAGGTCCATTGTCGAGAGGGAAACAGCCCAGACCAACAGCTAAGGCCCCCAAATCGTGGCTAAGTGGGAAAGCATGTGAGACGGCCAAAACAACCAGGAGGTTGGCTTAGAAGCAGCCATCCTTTAAAGAAAGCGTAATAGCTCACTGGTCTAATAGCTGTCTTGCGGCGAAAATGTAACGGGGCTCAAGCCACGTGCCGAAGCTTTGGGTGCTCGTAAGAGCGCGGTAGCGGAGCGTTCCGTAAGCCTGCGAAGGTGAACCGTGAGGTTTGCTGGAGGTATCGGAAGTGCGAATGCGGACATGAGTAGCGACAAAGAGGGTGAGAACCCCTCTCGCCGAAAGTCCAAGGGTTCCTGCGCAAGGCCAATCCGCGCAGGGTGAGCCGGCCCCTAAGGCGAGGGCGACAGCCGTAGCCGATGGAAACCAGGTGAATATTCCTGGGCCTGTCAGAAGTGACGAGTGTGAAACGTTGTCTCTCCTTATCGGATTGGAGAGGCTGCCAGATCACTCCAGGAAATAGCTCTGACATATAGACCGTACCCGAAACCGACACAGGTGGACTGGTTGAGTATACCGAGGCGCTTGAGAGAACCATGCTGAAGGAACTAGGCAAATTACTCGCGTAACTTCGGGATAAGCGAGACCCACCATTGGGCAACCAGCGGTGGGTGGCACAGACCAGGGGGTGGCGACTGTTTAGTAAAAACACAGGGCTCTGCGAAATCGAGAGATGACGTATAGGGTCTGACGCCTGCCCGGTGCCGGAAGGTTAAGGGGAGGAGTGCAAGCTCCGAACCGAAGCCCCGGTAAACGGCGGCCGTAACTATAACGGTCCTAAGGTAGCGAAATTCCTTGTCGGGTAAGTTCCGACCTGCACGAATGGCGTAACGACCTCCCCACTGTCTCCAGCATGGGCTCAGCGAAATTGAATTCCCCGTGAAGATGCGGGGTACCCGTGGTCAGACGGAAAGACCCTATGAACCTTTACTGCAACTTCGCAGTGGTGCCAGGAAGGGGCTGTGTAGGATAGGTGGGAGGCTATGAAACCGGGGCGCCAGCTTCGGCGGAGCCATCCTTGAAATACCACCCTGCGCCTTTCTGGCATCTAACTGAGCCCCGTATAGCCGGGGCCAGGACCCTGCGTGGCGGGCAGTTTGACTGGGGCGGTCGCCTCCCAAATGGTAACGGAGGCGCGCGATGGTGGGCTCAAGCCGGTCGGACATCGGCTGTTGAGTGCAAAGGCATAAGCCCGCCTGACTGTGAGCGCGACAGCGCGAACAGAGACGAAAGTCGGCCTTAGTGATCCGGTGGTCCCGCGTGGAAGGGCCATCGCTCAACGGATAAAAGGTACTCTAGGGATAACAGGCTGATCTCCCCCAAGAGTCCACATCGACGGGGAGGTTTGGCACCTCGATGTCGGCTCATCGCATCCCGGGGCTGGAGCAGGTCCCAAGGGTTCGGCTGTTCGCCGATTAAAGCGGTACGTGAGCTGGGTTTAGAACGTCGTGAGACAGTTCGGTCCCTATCTGCCATGGGTGTTGGAGACTTGCGAGGATCTGTCCCTAGTACGAGAGGACCGGGATGGACGTACCTCTGGTGCACCAGTTGTTCCGCCAGGAGCATCGCTGGGTAGCTAAGTACGGAACGGATAACCGCTGAAGGCATCTAAGCGGGAAACCAGCCTCTAAACGAGGTCTCCCCAAGGGCCGTGGAAGACCACCACGTCGATAGGCCGCATGTATACGCCTGGTAACAGGCTCAGCTAAGCGGTCCTAATAGCCCAAACGATCTCATCTCTCCCATCGCTGTCGGCCTCAAAACCGACACCGCACGCAGCACCAATCCGCACTCACACTCACTCACATCACCAAATCAGACACACCATCCGTTCACACCCAAAAAGAAGATCCGGCTTGGTGGCCTGGTGGCCATCGCGGGGTTGATACACCCGATCCCATCCCGAACTCGGCCGTGAAACACCCCAGCGCCCATGGTACTTCGCCTCAAGGCGCGGGAGAGTAGGTCGCCGCCAGGCCACCAAGCCGGACCTTCTTTTTGGTTTCCACCATGAACGGAACAAACCCACCACCGCGGGGTGGAGCAGCCCGGTAGCTCGTCAGGCTCATAACCTGAAGGTCACAGGTTCAAATCCTGTCCCCGCATCCCATCGCCCGAACAGATCAGTCCAAGGCACAGCGCAACCACGCTGTGCCTTTTCGCGCTTGCCCCCAGGCTGTAGACAGCCAGGAACCAGCCAGGGGATGCGCATGAAGGGCAGCGTCGCAATCATCGGCACCGGCTTCGTGGCCGATCTCTACATGCGCGGGCTGCAGACCTTCCCCGGCATCACCCTCCTCGCCGCGCATGACATCGATGCCGGCCGGCTGCAGGCCTTCTGCGCCCATTGGAAGGTGCCCGCTGCCGCCACGCTGGAAGAGGTCTTCGCGGCGAAGCCGGACCTGATCCTCAACCTGACCAACCCGCACGCGCATTACGCCGTCAGCCGCGCCTGCCTGGAGGCGGGCTTCCCCGTCTGGTCGGAAAAGCCGCTGGCGACCAAGCTCGAGGATGCCGAGACGCTGCACGCCCTGGCCGCCGAGCGCGGCCTGCCGATCGCCTCCGCCCCCTGCAGCCTGCTGGGCGAGGCGGCGCAGACCGCCTGGCTGGCGCTGCGCCGCGGCCTGATCGGCCAGCCCCGCCTGGCCTATGCCGAGCTGGATGACGGCTTCATCACCCAGGCCCCCTATCAGCACTGGATCAGCGAATCGGGCGCCCCCTGGCCGGCGCAGGACGAATTCGCGGTCGGCTGCACGCTGGAGCATGCCGGCTACTACCTGACCTGGCTGATGGCCATGTTCGGCCCGGTGCGCCAGGTCGTCGCCGCCTCGGCCCACACCGCCGGCGTGCCGCTCGCGGATGGCAGCCCGGCGGCGCCGGATTTCTCGGTGGCCACGCTGTTTTTCGAGTCGGGCATGGTGGCGCGGCTGACCTGCAGCATCGTCGCCAGGCATGATCACGGCCTGCGCATCTTCGGCGATGACGGCACGCTGGAGCTGAAGGAATGCTGGGCCAATGACGCGCCGGTGCGCATCCGCCGCCGCCTGCGCATCCGCCGGCGCCTGGTGGAACTGCCCTTCACCAGGCGCTTCCGCATCAAGGGCCCGACCCATCCCAAGACCGGGCGGCGCGGCGCCGCCAGCATGAATTTCGCCCTCGGCCCGGCCGAGCTGCTCGCCGCCATGGCCGAGGGGCGCAAGCCCGTGCTGGATGCCGATTTCGCCCTGCACCTGACCGAGGTGACGCTGGCCATCCAGGATGCGGGCGACCAGGGCAGCGCCCGCCCGATCAAGAGCCGCTTCGCCCCCGTCTCCCCGATGCCCTGGGCCGCGGCATGAGCCCCCGCCCGCTCGGCTTCGGCATCATTGGCACCGGCGGCATGGCCGCCCGCATGGCGGGCACGCTGCGCGCCCTGCCGGGGGTCAGCCTGCTCGGCGTCGCCTCCAACAGCGGCCGGGCGCCGGATTTCGCGGCGCGTCATGGCATCGCCAGCGCGCATGCCTCGGCCGAGTCGCTGCTGGCCCTGCCGGGGCTCGACGCCGTCTATGTCGGCAATGCCAATCGCGACCATGCCGCCGCCATCCTGGCCGCCGCGCGGGCCGGCAAGGCGGTGCTGTGCGAGAAGCCCTTCGCCCTTGGCCAGGCCGAGGGCGCCCAGGTGCTGGAGGCGGTGCAGCGCGCCGGCATCCTGTTCATGGAGGCGATCGCGCCGCCCTTCCTGCCGGCGCATCAGCGCCTGGCCGGGCACGCCACCGGGCGGGACGCGCCGCTGCAGCTGAGTGCCAGCTTCGGCTACCCCGAGGATGCGGCGCTGCGCCCCGGCCTGTTCGCCGCCGGCGCGCTGCGCGACCGCGGCATCTACCTGCTGGCCCTCGCGCTGCGCCTCTGCGGCCCGGTGGAGACGCTGCAGGCCGCCCTGCGCCGCGGCCCCGAGGGGCAGGATCGCGAGGCGGCGCTGCTGCTGCGCCACGCCAATGGCTCGCTCTCCCAGCTCACCGCCTCGCTCGACCGGCTGCTGCCGAATGAGGTGACGCTGGCCGCGCCCGGCGCGCTGTTCCGCCTGCCGGCGCCGATCATGCACCCCGAGGCGCTGCTGACCCTGCCCGCCCCGCCGCCCGCCGCTCAGGGGGGCGAGGTGCCGGGGCAGGGGCTGAAGGCGAAGCTGCGCCGCTCCCCCCTGCTGCGCCGGCTGCGCGCCGCCCTGCCGCAGGGCGGGCGGGAGCATCTGCCCTGGGGCGAGGATCCCTATGCCGCCGAGGCCGCGCATTTCGCCGAGCTGCTGCGCCAGGGGGCGACGCGCAGCCCGATCCTGCCGCCCGAGCTGTCGCTCGACCTGCAGCGGCTGATGGATCAGGCGCTCGAGAGCGGCTGAAAAACCCCGGCGACAAGCTCGTTTCGCGCGTGCAGCATGCCGGGCATGCCGCGTTTCACCGAAGCCGAGCTGATCGCCCTGGTCGCCGCCGCCCGCTCCTCCGCGCGCGGCGACCCTTTCGCCAACCCCGCCCTCTCCGTCGCCCTGGCGCTCAGCCGCAAGCTGGATGACGGGGAGGCCAGCCATGCCGAGCTGGCCGGCCTGCTGCGGCAGCTCGGCCGCGCCGCTTTCCAGGACCGCGCGCGGCGCCTGGCGCATGCGGCCGGCGGCAAGGCCGGGCTCACCGGATCGGACGCGGCGCTGGCCGCCATCGCCCGCCGCGTCGCCCGGCCCGACCCGGAAGACAGCCCGGTGCCGCTGGCCCGCTACCGCGCCGCCTGCGAACGCATCCGCGCCGCCGCCGTCTTCACCGCCCACCCGACCTTCAGCCTGCCGCGCGAGACCGGCCAGGCCCTGGCGCAACAGGCCGGCGGCGTGCCGGCGCCGGAGCCGCTGGCGCTGCGCCCGGCGGCGCCGACGCTGGAACAGGAATTCGAGCAGGCGGCCCAGGCCATCGCCCAGGGCCGCGACGCGCTGGACCGGCTGGCGGCCGCCTTCCTCGGCACCGCGCGGGCCATCTGGCCGGATCGCTGGACGACGCTGGATCCGCGCCCGGTCATCCTGGCCTCCTGGGTCGGCTATGACACGGATGGCCGCACCGATATCGGCTGGCAGGACACGCTGCGGCTGCGGCTGCGCATGAAGCGGCTGCAGCTGGCGCGGCTGGAAGCGCAGCTGGCCGACCTGCCGGAGGATTGCACCGCCGGCTTGCGCGCCCGCCTGGCCGAGGCGCTGGGCGCGGTGGAAGCCCAGATCGCCGCCTGCCCACCGCCCGGCCCGGTGCAGGGCGAGGCCGCCCAGGGCTTCGCCCGCACCCTGCTGGAGCGGCGGGAGGCGGCGCTGACCACCCCGGCGCCGCTGCTGGCCCTGTTCCCCGCCGCCATCGCCGCGGCGCCGGAGGAGCAGACGCGGCAGGCGCTGTGCATCGCCCGGGCCGGGCTGGTGGCGCATGGGCTGTCGCTGGCGCACACCCATGTGCGGCTGAACGCGGCGCAGCTGCACAATGCCGCGCGGCTGCGCTTCCCGCATCTGGGCAGCGGGCCGGAGGACCCGGCGCGCCGCCGCGCCCTGTTCGCCGCCATCAACACCGCGCTGGAGGAGGCCCAGGCCGAGCCGGTCGACACCGGCGGGCTGATGGCCGAGCAGGCCTCGGCGGCGCGGCTGATGATGACGGTCGCGCAGATCACCAAGCATATCGATGCCAGCCAGCCGGTGCGCTTCCTCGTGGCCGAGACGGAGAGCGGCTACACCCTGCTCGCCGCCCTGCTGCTGGCCCGCCTCGCCGGCGTCGAGGACCAGGTCGAGATCTCGCCCCTGTTCGAGACCGCGGAGGCGCTGGAGCAGCGCGGCGAGCGGGTGGTGGAGGAGGCGCTGCGCAGCCCGCAATGGCGCGCGCATCTGGCGCGCGTCGGGCGGCTCTGCCTGCAATTCGGCTATTCCGATTCCGGGCGCTATGTCGGCCAGGTCGCCGCCACCCATCTGATCGAGCGGCTGAAGCTGCGCATCGTCGAGCTGCTGGCCCGCCACGGGCTGACCCAGCTCGAGGTGGTGCTGTTCGACACGCATGGCGAGGGCCTCGGCCGTGGCGGCCATCCGGACGGGCTGGCGGCGCGCTTCGACTATCTGGACCCGCCGGCGGTGCGCGCCGCCTTCGCCGCGCGCGGCATTCCGGCGCGGCTCGAGACCTCCTTCCAGGGCGGCGATGGCTATCTGCTGTTCGGCACGCCGGCGCTGGCCCAGGCGACCATCGCGCGC
The DNA here is from genome assembly GCF_030818485.1 of Pseudoroseomonas cervicalis. Classification (NCBI taxonomy): domain Bacteria; kingdom Pseudomonadati; phylum Pseudomonadota; class Alphaproteobacteria; order Acetobacterales; family Roseomonadaceae; genus Roseomonas; species Teichococcus cervicalis. Next base: position 3,394,442 of record NZ_JAUTAJ010000004.1, read on the forward strand.
ATCGCCGAGCACGCCTTCGCCCCCCTGCCGGCCGGCGAGCCTGACCCGGTCTATGCCGAGGGCGGTTTCGCCGCCGATCTCTTCGCCGGCGCCCGCGCCGCCTTCGGCGCGCTGGTGGAGGATCCGGGCTATGCCGCGCTGCTCGGCGCCTTCGGCCCGGCGCTGCTGGACCGCACCGGCTCGCGCCCGGCCAACCGGCAGAGCGATGCGGGCGGCCCCATCGCCATCCGCCACCCGCGCGAGCTGCGCGCCATCCCCAACAACGCCGTGCTGCAGCAGCTGGGCTTCCTGGCGAACCTGATGCACGGGCTCGGCCAGGGGGCGCTGCAGGAGCACGACACCTTCGCCGAGTTGCTGCAGGACAGCCCGCGCTTCGCCAATGCCCTGGCCTTCGCCCGTGCCGGCCTGGCCCTGTCGGATGCGGACGTGCTGCGCGGCTATGTCGCCAGCCTGGATCCCGGCACCTGGCTGGACCGCGCGGCGCAGAGCCGCCGGCCCGGCCGCGCCGCCGCCCTGCTGGCGGTGGCCCGCGCGCTGGAGGAGCTGGAGCTGGGCGACCCGGCGCGCGCGGTGCTGCGCCGGCTGAAGGCGGATGACCTGGCGCTGCGCGCCGCCTGGCCGGGCGGCGCGCCGGGCATGAGCGACCGGCTGTTTGCCCTGCACGCGCTGCGGCTCTGCCTGATCCACCGCATCTGGCTGATCGCGGTGACCGTGCCGGATTTCTCGCCGCGGCACGGGCTGACGCGGGAAGGGCTGGTGCGGCGCCTGCTGCGGCTGGATGTGGAGGCGGCGGTGGAACTGCTGGAGCAGGTCTTCCCGGCGCAGGACCCGCCCGAGGCGTCGCTGGACTTCGCCGAGCCGGCCTCACCCCGGCATGGCGGTTATGGCCAGGAGCAGGCGGAGATCATCCGGCCATTGCGCGAACTTTTCGCGCTGGTGCGGGAGGTGTCGGCCGTGGTCTCGCTGGAATGCGGAGGCTTCGGATAAGCCCTTCTTTATTCTGAAGACTTTTTTCAGTTTGGCGTCCCGCTTCAGGCCTGAGGCGGGACGCCAAACTGGCAGAAAGTTTTTTGGTTCTTTTTTTCAAAAAAGAACATCTTCCGCGCTTCATAGGCCGAGGGAGAGAGCGCATGGAGTTCGGAGTGAGCGGCACGCTGATCGTGCTGGTGGTGCTGGTGGCGCTGGCCATCCTGACGGCGTTCAAGGGCATCCGCACCGTGCCGCAGGGCGAGTCCTGGACGGTGGAGCGGTTCGGTGCCTTCACCCACACGCTGCAGCCCGGGCTGAACTTCATCATCCCCTATATCGACACGATCGGCCGCCGGGTGAATGTGCAGGAGACGGTGCTGGACATCCCCGAGCAGGCGGTGATCACGCGTGACAACGCCAATGTCTCGGTCGATGGCGTGGTCTATTACCGCGTGATGGATCCGGCCAAGGCGGCCTATCAGGTGCAGAACCTGACCCAGGCGCTGACGGCGCTGGCGATGACCAATATCCGCGCCATCATCGGCGAGATGGATCTCGATGCCGCGCTGTCCTCGCGCGACAAGATCAACACGCATCTGCTCTCGGTGCTGGATGGCGCGACCGATCCCTGGGGCGCCAAGGTGACGCGCGTCGAGATCCGCAAGATCGAGCCGCCGGCCAACCTGGTGGCCGCGATGAACACGCAGATGACGGCGGAGCGCGAGCGGCGCGCCATGGTCGCCCGCGCCCAGGGCGAGCGCGAGGCGGCGATCGCCCGCGCCGAGGGCGAGAAGGCGGCGCAGGTGCTGGAGGCCGAGGGCCGTCTGGAAGCGGCGCGGCGCGATGCCGAGGCGCGCGAGCGGCTGGCCCAGGCCGAGGCCGAGGCGACCCGCTCGGTGGCCGCAGCGGCGCGGGATGGCGGCGATGCCGCGCTCGGCTACTTCATCGCCGAGCGCTACATCCAGGCCTTCGGCCAGCTGGCGGCGAACCCCTCCTCCAAGCTGGTGGTGGTGCCGATGGAGGCCTCGGCGCTGGCGGGCGGCATCACCGGCGCGGTGGAGCTGTTCCGCAATGCCGGGGGCGCCGGGCCTGTCGTGCCGCCGGTGGGCGGCGCGCCGCTGGTGTCGCGGCGGCCCGGCTCGGTGCCGGAGGCCGGGCGCGGCGCATGATGGAAGGCTGGGCGATCTGGGTGGTGATCGGGCTGCTCGGCCTCGGGGCCGAGCTGGTGCTGCCCGGCGCCTATCTGGTGTGGGTGGGGGTGGCGGCGCTGGGCACCGGGCTGCTGGTGGCGGTGGTCGATCCTGGCCTGCCGGCGACGCTGGTGGTGTTCGTGGCGCTGCTGGCGGCCGGCATCGCGCTGGGGCTGAGGCGTTTCCGCCAGCACACCACACGGCAGACGCCCAACACGCCGACGTCCGGCCTGGTCGGCCGGCATGGGGTGTGGCTGGGCGCGAGCCGGGTGAGGGTGGGCGATTCCGACTGGCCGGCGCGGCTGGAGGGCGAGGCCGAGCCCGGCCAGGCGGTGCGCGTGCTGGCCGTCGAGGGCATGACCCTGCTGGTCAAGGCCGACTGAAGGCGGGGTCCGGGGAGATCCTATCTCCCCATATCTTCCCTTTGGGGCGGATGGGGTTTGGGGAAGGCAGAGCCTTCCCCAAGGATTCTTTCCGGTGTGGCCGGCAGATCGAGCTTCCGTCCTCCCAGCGCATCGCGCAGCGCGTTCCACACGGCGGTGGCAAGCAGCAGCGGCGGCTCGCCCACCGCCTTGGAGCGGAAGATGGTGTTCACCCGTGCGGGCGCGTCTTCCAGCAGGCGCAGGTTCAGCACCGGCGGCATCTCGCGCGAGCCCGGGATCTTGTAGGTGGAGGGGCCGATGGTGCGCAGCCGGCCGTCCCGGTCCCAGACCAGTTCCTCGCAGGTGAGCCAGCCCAGGCCCTGGAGGAAGGCGCCCTCGATCTGGCCGCGATCGATGGCGGGGTTCAGGCTGCGGCCGCAATCCTGCACCAGGTCGGCGCGCAGCACGCGATGCTCGCCGGTCAGGGTGTCGACCAGCACATCGGCGATGGCGGCGCCGTAGGAGAAGTAGAAGAAGGGATGCCCGCGCATGGCGACCGGGTCCCAGTGGATGTCGGGCGTCCTGTAGAAACCCGTGGCGGAGAGGCTGACGCGCTCCGCCCAGCAGAGCTGCGCCAGCTCGCCGAATTCCATGCTGTGGTTGCCGGCGGTGACGCGGCCTTCGGCGAAGGTGATGTCCTCGACGGAGATGTTCCAGCGCCGCGCCGCGACCTCGGCCATGCGGGCGCGGATGGTGCTGGCGGCGGCGTGGGCGGCCCAGCCATTCAGGTCGCTGCCGGTGCTGGCGGCGGTGGGGGCGGTGTTGGGTACTTCGGCGGTGGAGGTGCCGGTGATGCGGATGCGCTCCACCTCCACGCCGAAGACATCGGCCACCACCTGCGCCACCTTGATGAACAGGCCCTGGCCCATCTCGGTGCCGCCATGGTTCAGGCGGATGGAGCCATCGGTGTAGACATGCACCAGCGCGCCGGCCTGGTTCATCGCCATGATGCCGAAGGAGATGCCGAAGGCGAGCACGAAGCCGCCCAGGCCGCGCCGCAGCGTCGGGTGCGCTGCGTTGAAGGCGTCGATCTCGGCGCGGCGGGCGTTCCAATCGGCGTCCTGCTTCGCCTCCGCCCAGACGCGGCGGATCAGATCGCCTTCCAGGGGCTGGCCATAGGGTGTCTCGGCGCCGTTCGGCCCGCCGGCGAAGTTCCTTTCGCGCACTTCATCGACGCTGAGCCCCGTGGCGCGCGCGACACCGAAAAAAACATCCTCCATCAGCAGCGCGCCCTGCGGCCCGCCGAAGCCGCGGAAGGCGGTGTTGCTGACGGTGTTGGTCTTGCAGGCCAGGCCGGTGATGCGCAGCGCCGGCACGTCATAGGCGTTCAGCGCGTGGGTGACGGCGCGGAAGATGACGCCGCCGGAGAGATCCAGGCTGTGCCCGCCATCGGCGGCCAGCGTCGCGTCCAGCGCCAGGATGCGCCCCGAGGCGTCGCAGCCGGCGCGCCAGCGATAGAGGAAGGGGTGGCGCTTGCCGGTGGCCGCCATGTCCGCCTTGCGGGAGAGGCGCAGCTTCACCGGCCGGCCCGTGGCGCGCGCCGCCAGCGCCGTGGCGGCGGCCAGCCAGGAGGCATTGCTTTCCTTGCCGCCGAAGCCGCCGCCCATGCGCCGGCACTGCACGGTGATGCAGGCGAAATCGCAGCCCAGCACACGGGCGGCGATGTGCTGCACCTCGGTCGGGTGCTGGGTGGAGGAATGCAGGGCGATCTCGCCATCCTCGCCGGGGATGGCCAGGGCGATCTGCCCCTCCAGATAGAAATGCTCCTGCCCGCCGCAGCGGAATTCTTCTTCCAGTTGGATGGGGGCGTCGTTCAATGCTGCCGCCCAGTCGCCGCGCTCGATCACCTGGGGCGGCATCAGCAGGGCGTTGGCGGCCAGCGCGTCCTCGATGGAGAGCACCGGCGGCAGCTGCGTGATCTCGGGCCGCAGCGCGGCGGCGCCGGCCAGCGCCGCGTCGCGCGTGGTGGCGACCACCACAGCGAGGGGCTGGCCCCAATGCTCGACACGATCCTCGGCGAACAGCAGCTCCGCCGCCTTGCCGCTGGGAGAAATATCGTTGCGGCCGGGGATGTCGCGCGGGCCGAGCACGGCCACCACCCCCGGCACCGCCCGCGCCGGCGCCATGTCCAGCGGCGCCAGATGCCCATGCGCCACGGGGGAAAGCGCCAGCGCCGCGTGCAGCAGGCCCGGCGGCTCGGGCAGATCGTCGGTGAAGCGGGCCTCGCCGGTCGCGTGGCGCAGCGCGCTGTCCTGGCGGAGCGAAGCACCCATGCCGGTGCGGCTGGGGCGGATCACGGCGTCGGTCATGCCTGCACCTCCAGCGCCAGATCGGGCCTTGTGGCGCGCCAGAACAGCCGCATCAGCAGCCCCTGCGCGCCGCGCAGCCGGTATTCCGCGCTGCCGCGGCCATCGGAGAGCGGGGCGACATCCCCGGCCAGCGCCTGCGCGGCGGCGGCGAAGCTGGCCTCGGCCAGCGGGGCGCCGGTCAGCGCCGCCTCGGCCCCCGCCGCGCGGAGCACGGTCGCGGCCATGCCGCCAAAGGCCAGCCGGGCCTGGCGGATGCGCCCTTCCTCCAGCTCCAGCAGGAAGGCCGCCGAGACGGTGGAGATGTCCTGGTCGTGCCGCTTCGACAGCTTCTCGCAGGCGAGGATCGCGCCCGGCGGCGGGCGGGGCAGCTCGATCGCGGTGATGAGCTCATCCGGCGCCAGGGCGGTGCGGCGATAGCCGGTGAGGAATTCCGCGACCGGCAGGCTTCGCGCACCCCGCGCGGCGGATTGCAGCTCCACCATGGCACCGAGGGCCAGCAGCGGCGGCAGCGCATCGCCGATCGGCGAGGCGGTGCCGAGATTGCCGCCCAGCGTGCCCATTCCGCGGATCTGCCGCGAGCCCAGCCGCGCCAGCAGCCCGGCCAGCGGCGCCAGCTCGGGCAGGCCGCGCAGCGCCCGCAGCAGCGCCCCATAGGGCAGGGCAGCGCCGATGCGCAGCATGTCCGCCCCGATCTCCAGGCCCCGCAGCTCCGCCACCGCGCCGAGCCCCAGGATGCGCGCCGGCCTCTCCCGGTGCTCGGCGAAGCGCAGGCCGAGATCGGTGCCGCCGGCCAGCAGCCAGGCCTCGGGATACGCCGCGCGCAGCGCCAGCGCCTCGGCCAGCGTCACCGGGGCATGGAAGACTTGGCCGGGAGCGGCCAGCTCGGCCGAGCGCGGGGGCGGCAGGGCAGGGGGCGCGGCGCCGTCATCCTGCACCCCCTCGAACACCGAAAGAATGGGGCGATAGCCGGTGCAGCGGCAGAGATTGCCCGCCAGCGCCTCATGCGCTGGGCCGCCCTCCCGTGCATGCGCCCAGGCGGACATGACGATGCCCGGCGTGCAGAAGCCGCATTGCGTCGCATCGCCCTCCGCCATCGCCCGCTGCACCGGGTGCGGCGCGCCGGGGCGCGACAGCCCCTCCACCGTGCGGATCGCGCGGCCCTGCATCTGGCCCAGCACCGCCAGGCAGGCATTGATCGGGGTGCGGGCGCCATCCGCCTCCTCCAGCACCACGGTGCAGGCGCCGCAATCGCCCTCGGCGCAGCCCTCCTTGGTGCCGGTCAGGCCGGTGGCCCGCAGCCAGTCCAGCAGCGTCGTGCCGGGCAGGGTCTCCGCCGGCAGGGTCCGGGCTTCCCCGTTCAGGATGAAGGCGATGCGCTGGGTCATGCCAGGGATCGAAGCAAAACCAGGGCCAGCCGGGGAGGGGTTAAAGCGATACGCCCCTCCTGAAGCGGCCCGCCTCTCCACCCGACAGCGGCAGCCCGACAGAAAAGTTCTTTTTTGGAAAAAAGAACCAAAAAACTTTTTTCCGTTTGCGGCGCGCCCTGGCTGCCCGCGCAACCCCCCTTCGCAGCGTCCCGCTTCGCAAGGGGACGGCGGCAGCCCGAAAGAAATTTGGAAAAAAGAACCAAAAGACTTTTTCCGTTGGCGGCGCGCCCTTGCTGCCCGCGCCCCGCCCCTTCGCCGCGTCCCGCTTCTCCACAAAACGGCGGCAGCCCGAAAGAAAATTGATAAGGGTCAAGGAGGCGGGCCACGCAGGGGCGTAACTGGAAAAAATGTCGCCCGAAACCTTCGCCCGCTACGCCGGCGCGGCCCTGCCGCGCTACACCTCCTACCCCACCGCGCCGCATTTCGCGCCGCTGGCGGAGGCCGAGTACCGCGCCTGGCTCTCCGGCATCGCGCCGGGCGACGCGCTCTCGCTCTATGTGCACATCCCCTTCTGCCGCAGCCTCTGCTGGTATTGCGGCTGCCACACGGCGGTGACGCGCATGCCGGCGCGGCTGGCCCGCTACAGCGACGGGCTGCTGGCCGAGGCCGCGCTGCTGGCGGCGGCGCTGCCGGCGCATGGCGGTGTCTCCGCGCTGCATCTGGGCGGCGGCACCCCCTCCTCGATCGGGGCGGAAGGGCTGTCGCGCCTGCTGGCCGCGCTGCGCAGGCACTTCCCCTTCCGCGACACTGCCGAGCTGGCGATCGAGCTGGACCCGCGCGTGCTGACGCCGGTGATCGCCGATGCGCTGGCCGAGGGCGGCATCACCCGCGCCAGCCTCGGCGTGCAGGATATCGACCCGGAGGTGCAGGCGCGCATCGGCCGCATCCAGCCCTCCGAGCAGGTGGCGCGCGCGGTGGCGCTGCTGCGGGAGCGCGGCATCGGCGCCATCAACCTGGACCTGATGTATGGCCTGCCCGGCCAGGGCGTGGCGGAGGCCGAGGCCAGCGCCCGCTTCGCGGCGGAGCTGGGGGCCGACCGGGTGGCGGTGTTCGGCTACGCCCATGTGCCCTGGATGAAGCCGGCGCAGAACGCCATCGATGCGCGGATGCTGCCGGGGGCGGAGGACCGCCTGGCCCAGGCGGAGGCCGCGGCCTCGGTGCTGGAGGCCGCCGGCTACCAGCGCATCGGCCTGGATCATTTCGCCCGGCCCACGGACCCGATGGCGCGCGCCGCCCTGGCCGGCGCGTTGCGGCGCAACTTCCAGGGCTACACCACGGATGCGGCGCCGGTGCTGCTCGGGCTCGGCGCCTCCTCGATCGGCCGGCTGCCGGCGGGCTTCGCCCAGAACATCGCCGATGAGCGCGGCTGGCTGGCCGAGATCGAGGCCGGGCGGCTCGCCATCGCCCGCGGCCGCGCGCTCACCGAGGAGGACCGCCAGCGCGCCAGCCTGATCGAGCGGCTGATGTGCGACCTCGCCTTGCCGCTGCGCGCGGTGCCGGAGACCGTGCTGGAGGCGGCGCGGCCGCGCCTGGCGCCGCTGCTGGCGGATGGTGTGGTGGCTGAGCGCGAGGGGCGGCTCGAGGTGACGGAGCGGCGCTTCCTGCGCCATGCGGCGGCGGCGTTCGACGCCTATCTCGGCCAGGGGCCGGGGCGGCACAGCAAGGCGGTGTAAGGCCGCTCCGCCGGGCGTGAGCGGCAAAGCGCGGCGCGGCACGACGCGGCGGGATGCGCCGCGCGCCGCCGCGGCCTATCATGCGGCGCCGAGACTTGAACGGAGCCGGACACAGCCATGGCCGAGATGCTGCGCACACCCGAGCGGGACCGCCTGATCGCCTATCTGGAGCAGAGCCTGCAGCGCGGCCTCACGCTGGGCGGGCGGGAGGTGGTGGCGCTGCGCGAGACGCATGGCCATTTCCCGACCGCCGCCTGGTGCTGGAGCGCCGACACCGCCGCGGCGGTGGAGCTGCTGGCCCAGCCCGGCCTGCGCCCGCGCTGGGCGAAGCTGTGCGACGGGCTGACCGATTTCCTGCTGGCGATGGGCGAGGGCCGGGTGCTGTCCCGCCGCGTCGCGCCGCCGGAGCTGCAGGTGCTGAGCGAGGATCCGCGCAACCTGCACATCGTCACCGCCACGCATGAATACCGCGGCGATTTGTCGCGCGGCCGGCTGCGCCAGTCGCTGCGCGCCAGCCCGATCACCCGGGCGCTCGACTATACCGGCCATCTGGTCGAGTTCCGCCTGGGGCGCGAGCGCTTCTGCCTCGATGTCGAGGAGACCATCGTCGAGCAGGGGGTGCGGCGCGAGGGCGATGCCGTGCTCCTGTTCCATGAGAGTGCGCTGGCGGTGAAGGCCGGGCTGCTGCTGAAGAAGCAGCGCGCCATCGGCAGGCTGCGCTACGAATACCGCATCGCCGCCGGCGATCCGCGCCTGCACCTGGCCGTGACGCTGCGCGCCGAGCCGGGTGTCAGCCTGACGCGCATCCGCCTGACCACGGCGGTGGACGAGCTCTCGGCCGATCCGCAGCGGGTCTTCGCGCATCTGGGCCTCGGCGCCGGCGGCGCCCACCGCCACCCCGCCGCGCCGGAGGGCGAGGCCACCGCCACGCTGCAGGAGGGCGCGACCGAACTGGTCAGCCTGGTCGAGGACCTGCTGCCGGCCGAGGCGCTCGGCCTGCATATCGCGCCCGCGGCGCCGCAGGCGGTGGTGAATGTGAAGCTGCAGGCCCGCCAGGGCCGGCCGCACTGGCTGCTGCTGCGGCATGGGCGCGACAGCCTGGAGGGCGGCCAGAGCTTCACCGCGCAGGAGGCCCGGCTGCTGACCGGCGGCACCGACCGCGCGGCGCTGGCCGACTACGCCGCGCTGCTGCGCGACCCGGGGCTGGGCTCCGGCCGCGACCCGGGCCTGACCATGGACCCCGGCGTGGCGCTGAACGCGGTGGCCACCCAGCTGCTGCACGACGCCGCCGGCGGCTATGAGGAGCGGCTGGAGCCGGCGCGCCGTGCCAGCCTGCGCGCCTGGTATGACCGCCATCTGGAGGCGATGTTCCAGGCCATGGGCGAGGGCTCGCCCGAGGGGCTGCGCCCGCGCCGCGCCGTGCTGCGCAGCCTGTCCTTCGCCCTGCTCTCGCTGGACGCCATGCATCGCGCCACGGCGGAGGAGCCCTATGCGCTGCGCCTGGCGCGCGGCCTCGACCTGCTGTTGTCGCTGCAGCAGGGGGAGGAGGCCGGCGGCGCCTTCGCCGAGCCCGGCCAGGCGGCCTATCTGGACGGCCATGCGGCGGCGATGCTGGCGCTGTCGCGCATCGCGCTGCGCTGGCCGGAGCCGCGGCTGCACGCCGCGCTGCGCCGCGGCCTGGCCGCCATCGGCCAGGGCAACATGCAGATCCCGCTGGAGGGCGGCCTGTACCGCATCGACACGCCGTTGGTGCGCAGCCGGCGCGAGGATGGCCGCTGGAGCGAGGATGGCGGCTTCTGGTCCTTCAAGCTCGGCCTGCTGATGCGCGCGCTGCAGGCGCTGCTGCTGGCGCAGAAGCAGGGCGCCGTGCCGCTGGAGCCGGCCGAGATCCAGCGCGCCGAGGCGCTGCGCGACGCCGCCTTCCAGCTGCTGCGCGGCCGGGTGGGGGAGCTGGAGACGGCGCTGGAGCTGCGCACCTCCCCGGTGGCGACCGAGGGCAATGCGGCGACCCAGCCGGTGGTGCTGCTGGGGCTGACCGGCCCGGACGCCGCCATCGCCCGGCTGGCCTCCGCCGAGGCGGCTGCCTGAGACGCCGCATGGCCCGCGCCATCCTGTCGCCTGCCGCCCGCCCCGCCGGCGGGACGGCCCCGCCTGCCCGCCGCCCCGGCGGCGCGGCGCCGCTGCTGCGCCGCGCCGCCGCGCTGCTCGGCCTGCTGCTGGTGGCCGCCTGCGCCGCGCCCCAGCCCGTGGCGCGGCTCGCCCCGCCGCTCTCCTACCCGCCCAGCGTGCGCGAGCGCATGCTGCGCATCGCGCTGGAGGAATGGGCGGAATGGGGCCGCATCACCCTCGACCCCGGCCAGCGCCGCGCCAGCCCCGCCGGCCAGCCCTCGCCGGAAGGCGAGCTGGGCAATTTCCCCCGCGTGCTGGCCTATTGGCGGGCGGTGGACGAGGCCGAGGCGGAGAGCGCCATCGCCCGCAACCGGGTGCGCTACGCCACCGCCCTGGCGCAGCCCGGCGCGCCGGCGGCGCTGTGGAGCGAGCCCGCCTGGTCCGCCGCCTTCATCAGCTACGTCCTGCGCGGCGCCGGCGTGGACCGGCGTGAATTCCCCTCATCCGCCGCGCATGCCTTCTACATCGACGGCATGCTGGCCGATGCCCGCGCCTTCCCCGACGCCGCGCCCTTCCTGCCGCATGACGTGGCGGAGTATGCGCCGCAGCCCGGCGATCTGGTCTGCGCCGACCGCTCCTCCCGCCCGCTGGCCGAGTGGCGGGCGCGGCTGCGCGAGAGCGGCCAGTTCCGCCCGATGCATTGCGACATCGTCGTGGCCGTCCATCCCGGGGTGGTCGAGGCGGTGGGCGGCAATGTCGCCGATGCCGTCACCCTCTCCCGCTTCGCCGCCGATGCGGCGGGGCGGCTGTTGCCACGGGCGCCGGGCGCCCCGACATGGTTCGCCGTGTTCGAGAACCGCCTGGGGCGTCTGCCCCCCTGGAGCTGGAGACCCGCCTCGTGACCGATCTGTTCGAGCCGTTGACCCTGCGCGGCGCGGTGCTGCGCAACCGCATCGGCGTCGCGCCCATGTGCCAGTACAGCTGCGGCCCGGACGGGCTGCCCACCCCCTGGCATCTGGCGCATCTGCATGCCCGCGCCATCGGCGGCGCCGGCCTCGTCATCGCCGAGGCCACCGGCATCTCGCCCGAGGCGCGCATCACGCCCCAGGATCTGGGGCTGTGGAGCGACGCGCATATCCCCGGCCACGCCCAGCTGGTGCGCGCCATGGCCAGCGCCGGCACCGTGCCGGGCATCCAGATCGCCCATGCCGGGCGCAAGGCCAGCACGGCGCAGCCCTGGGTCGGCGGCCTGGCCCGCGACCATGGCTGGCAGCCCGTCGCACCCAGCGCCCTGGCCTTCGAGGGGCTGCACCAGCCGCGCGCCCTGGACGAGGCCGGCATCGCCAAGGTGATCGCCGATTTCGCGGCCACCGCCCGCCGCGCGGTGGCCGCCGGCTACCGCTTCATCGAGATCCATGGCGCGCATGGCTATCTGATCCACCAGTTCCTCTCGCCGCTCTCCAACCAGCGCAACGATGGCTGGGGCGGCGATTTCGCCGGCCGCACCCGGCTGGTGCGCGAGGTGATCCAGGCGGTGCGCGCCGCCATCCCGGATGACGTCGCGCTCGGCCTGCGCCTGTCGCACACCGACTGGGCCGAGGGCGGCTGGAGCACCGAGGAGACGGTGGCCCTCTGCGCCGAGGTGAAGGCGCTCGGCATCGACCTGGTCGACATCTCCTCCGGCGGGCTGGTGGCGCATCAGAAGATCCCGATCGGGCCGGGCTACCAGGTGCCGGGCGCGGCCGCGGTGCGCCAGGGCGCGCCGGGCCTGCCGGTCGCCGCCGTCGGCCTGATCACCGAGCCGCAGCAGGCCCAGGACGTGCTGAGCGAGGGCAAGGCCGACATGGTGCTGCTGGCCCGCGCCACGCTGCGCGACCCCTACTGGCCGCTGCACGCCGCAGCCGCCCTCGGCCGCATGGACCGGGTGACGGTGCCGCCGCAATACGACCGCGCCTGGGGCTCGCTCGGCAAGACGGCGGGGCTGCAGGCGGTGACCGGCGAGCCGCTGCCGCCGCTGGCCGGCTGAGGCCGCGCCCGCACGCCATGGCCCGCATCCCGGTCACCGCCCGCCTCTCCATCGATGAGAGCGAACTGGACGAAAGCTTCGCCCGTGCCTCCGGCGCGGGCGGGCAGAACATCCAGAAGGTGGAGACCATGGTGCAGCTGCGCTTCGACGCGCGGAACTCGCCCAGCCTGCCCGAGCCGGTGCGCGAGCGCCTGCTGAAGCTGGCCGGGCACCGCGCCACGGCGGCGGGGGAGGTGGTGATCACCGCCCAGCAATTCCGCACCCAGGCCCGCAACCGCGAGGATGCGCTGGAACGCATGCTGGAGCTGATCCGCGAGGCCGCCAAGCCACCGCCGCCCAAGCGCCGCGCGACCAGGCCGACGCTGGGCTCGAAGAAGCGGCGGCTGGAAGGCAAGTCGCAGCGCGGCGAGACCAAGCGGCTGCGGGGGAAGCCCACCGGGGACTGAAAAGGAAAAGCCCGGGGGAATGAATTCCCCCGGACCCCCATCTTCTTTCTGTCCGCTGCCGGGCAGGGCGGCGACGGGGTCGCTCAGCCCGCGACCGGCTGCGCCGCCGGGTCGGGGCCCAAAATCTCCTCCACCGTGCCGTCGCCGATGATGCGGCCCTGCTCCAGCTTGATCACCCGCGTGCACCAGCGCCGCACCACGCCCATGTCATGCGTCGCGATCACCAGGATGTCGGCGCCGGTCACCAGCCGCGCCAGCCGCGCCTCCGCCTTGGCCATGAAATCGGCGTCGCCGGCCAGGAACCACTCATCCATCAGCAGGATCTGCGGCGTGATGGCGGTGGCGATGGCGAAGGACAGCCGCACCTGCATGCCGGCCGAATAGCCGCGCGTCGGCATGTCCAGGAACTCGCCAAGGCCGGAGAAGGCGGCGGCATCCGCCTCCAGCGCGGCGATCTCTGCCTCGCTCATGCCCCGGTACAGCCCGCGCAGGCGGATATTCTCCCGCCCCGTGCTGTCCGAATCGATGCCGGCGCTGGGGTCGATCAGCGAGCCGACCTCGCCCACCACCTCGAGCTGCCCGGCCACCGGCTCATAGATGCCGGCCAGGGTGCGCAGCAGCGTCGTCTTGCCGGCGCCATTGGTGCCGACCAGCGCCACACGCTCGCCGCGATGGATCTCGAAATTCAGGTCCTGCAGCGCCGAGACGACGACGCGGTTCGACTCGTCGGTCTTCAGCCGGATCGCCGCCTTGGCCAGCAGCCGCTTCTTCAGGCTGCGCGCGGCCAGGTGGTAGAGCGGGAACTCGATGCGGAGATCGCGGGCTTGGATGCTGGCCACGGTGTCAGACCCAGAAGGCGACGCGGTTGCGGAAACGGATGAAGAAGACCAGCGCCACGACGCCCAGCACGGCGCTGTAGCCGATCGCCGCCAGCCAGACGGTCAGCGACCCGCCGCCCTCGATCAGCGGCCCGCGCACCAGCTCCAGCATGGTGTAGAACGGGTTCAGCGGCAGCCATTTGGCGCCCTCGCCCAGCAGCTCGGGCTTCCAGATCACCGGCGTCAGGAAGAAGGCCATCTGCATGACATTGGCCACGATCGGCCCGATGTCGCGGAACCGGGCGCAGACCATGCCGAGGAACAGCGAGGCCGAGAGCGCGTTCACCGCCAGGATCGCCAGCCCCGGGATCAGCAGCAGCACCTCCGCCCCCGGCCAGTGCCAGACGAGGGCGAAGACCAGCAGGATCAGCGGCAGGCTGTGCGCCGCGTTCAGCGCGTTGCGGAACACGCAGCGCAGCGCATGCACCGTCAGCGGCAGGCGCAGCTGGCGGATCACCCCATCGGCGCTGGAGAGGCAGACCGTGGCGTCGGACACCATCGCCGCCAGCGCGTTCCAGACGATCAGGCTGGTCGCCAGATGCGGCAGGTAGTTCGCCAGGTCCATGCGGAAGAGCTGCGAATAGAGCAGCCCGAGCCCGCCTACCATGGCGGCGGTGGACAGCGTCACCCAGAACGGCCCGATCACCGAGCCGCGGTAGCGGTTGCGCAGATCCAGCCGGGCCAGCGCCCAGGCCAGGCGCCAGCCGGTCAGGCCGTCGCGGAGATCGGCCATGGCGCGGCCGCGCCGGTCCGGCTGGCTCGCGTCGATGCGGTAGGTGGGGAGGGCCGCTTGCTGCATGGCGGCGGGTCATACACCGAGGAACGCGACCGCCGCCAGGGCAGTGCTCGTTCCTCGCCCTGCGGGGCTGCCCCGCGGCCGCCGGGCGTGGCCCGCGCGGCGGCGGCAGGGGGGGGCGGCAGGGGGGGGGCGGCAGCGGGGGCGAATCGGGCGGCCGCCAGGGCCGCCCGCGCGCTCAGCCCGGCAGCCCGGCCTTACTTGGCCCCGCCATAGACGGCGCCGCCATAGCCGGCCGGGGTGTTGTAGGCGGGGGCGCCGCCATAGCCCGGCTGCGCGCCATAGCCCTGCGGCGCATAGGCGCCCGGCGGCGGGCCGCCGGCGGCGCGGGAGATGCGGGTGCGGTCGCCGCGGCTGATCACCACGCGGTCATTCACCTGCAGCCCTTCCTCATTGGTCTGCACCACCGAGATGTCGCCGCCCTGGTCCTCGCGGATGAAGAACTCGACCGCGTTGGTGGTGCCGACGCCGCGGCCGATGGCATTGCCGGCCAGGCCGCCGATCACCGCGCCGCCGAGCCCGGCCAGCGCGTTGGAGCGCCAGTCGCCGCCGATGAAGCTGCCGGCGACGCCGCCGGCCACCGCGCCCGCCGCCGTGCCGACGCCGGCGCTGCTCTGGTTCTGCACCTGCACCGGCCGCAGGCCCACGATCGTGCCGTAGGAGACCGAGGCGGCGCGGCCCATCGCATAGCTGCTGTAGGTGGTGCCGGTGTTCTGCGGCGCGCAGGCCGCCACGGTGCCGCCCACCAGCAGCAGGGCGAGGCCGGCGCGAAGGCCGCGGGAGAGGCGAGAAGGCGCGGGCATGGCGGTATCCCCTTGTTAGTCTTTCGTCGGGCCGCGCCCGGAGGCACGGCGTGTGGCAGATTATCGCACCGCCCCAGCCTGACCAGAGCGGGCTCTGACCAGAGCGGGGCCAGCCAGAGCAAGTCTGGCCAGAGCGGGGCTGACCCCGGCGGGGTCGACCCAACAACGCCGGACAGGCCCTGCCGGTGGCGCGCGGCCCCGCCGACACCCTGGCGAACGGCCCGGCCCAAGCCCCGATTCGCCCGCCGCCCGCGCAACCGCCGCGGCCCGGCCGCGCTGCCCTCGGGCGGCCCTGGGCGGAGCCGCGGGCCGGCCGGGCCCGCCTGCCGCAAGGCGGCGCCGGACCCACCCCACAGGGATGGGGTCGCGCGGCGCCTCGCGCCAGGGGTAAAAACGCCGCGCGCGGTCACGCCTCGCGGCGGTTCCTGCAGACGAGGCTTGCGCCAATCCGCTGTTTCCTCTAGCGGTTTAGCCGCAGATGTTCTGCTGAAACCTCAACCCGGGGGCGGTTCCGGATTCAGGGCGTGGGGGCGCCCGGGATCCATCCACAGGAATGCGTGTTTCCGGGCCAGACGGAGAACAGGGGATGACTCCGTTCCAGAACGGTCGGATGACGCCGGGGGGGCGTGTCCGACTGGCCGCCACCCTGTCCATGGTGGCGCTGCTCGCGGCCTGCGGAAGCAGCCAGCAGGCCCGCACCACGGCGCCCAGCGCCGCGGCCGAGGCCGCCGCCTGGCCACAGCCGACCAGCTACGACCCGCCCGGACCGCCCAGCGATCCCTGGGGTCCCTACATCAAGGAAGCCTCGCGCCGCTTCGACGTGCCGGAGCGCTGGATCCGCGAGGTGATGCGCCAGGAGAGCGGCGGCCGCGTCGGCGCCCGCAGCCCGGTCGGCGCCATGGGGCTGATGCAGGTCATGCCCGGCACCTATGCCGAGCTGCGCGCCCGCTACGGGCTGGGGGACGACCCCTACCACCCGTGGAACAGCGTCATGGCCGGCACCGCCTATGTGCGCGAGATGTACGAGCTGTATGGCAGCCCGGCCTTCCTCGCCGCCTACAATGCGGGTCCGCGCCGGCTCGAGGATTACCTGTGGAACGGCCGCGGCCTGCCGGCCGAGACCCGCAACTACGTCGCCCGCATCGGCCCGCGCATCATCGACGCGCATCCGGGCCGCCGCGCGGCGCCGGAGGTCTATGCGGCGGCCGAGATCCCGCTGAACATCCCGGCCGGCCCGCGCCGCGGCGACACCGCCACCATGCTGGCCCTGCGCGAGCAGCGCAACGCGGTCGACCCCGGCATCCGGGTGGCCAGCCTGCCGCCCGGCCCGGTCATCCGCATGGAGCCGATCCCGGACGGCTCGACCTACGCGGCCGCCGAGCCGGTGCAGGTGGCCAGCCTCGACCCGGCCTCCGGCGCCTCGGTGGTGCGGATGGAGCCGATCCCGGACGGTTCGACCTACGCCGCCAGCGCGCCGGCCGCCACGCCGGAGCCGGCGCCCGCGCCGGTGTTCACCGGCAGCGCGCTGGCCGCCGCCAGCGTGCCCGCCGCCGCCCGCCCCGCCGCCGGCGCCCGAGCCGCGCCAGGCGCCCAGCCTGCTGGCCGCCGCCCAGGCGGCGCCGCGTCCGGCGCCGGCCGCCAGCGCCGCGCCGGCGCCCACCACGGCGCGCATCGCCACCGCCTTCGCCGAGCCCCGTGGTGAGACCCGCTCGGCGCCGTCCCTGCGCGGCTTCAGCCTGGTCGGCACCGCCAATGCGGCGACGGTCGCGCCGGCCGGCGTGCTGCGCCTGCCGGAGCGCAACGCCCGCGCCGCCGCGCCGGCACCGACCCCCGTCGCGGCGCCCGCCGCCGCCGGGGCCTGGGGCGTGCAGGTCGGTGCCTTCGGCAGCGCCAACCTGGCGCGCAGCGCGGCCAATGAGGCGCGCAGCCGCATCGGCCTGGGCAGCGCGCGCCCGGCGGTCGAATCGGTGGCGCAGGGCCGCAACACGCTCTACCGCGCCCGCGTGCTCGGCCTGTCGCGCGAGAGCGCCCAGTCCGCCTGCGAGAAGCTGCGCAGCCAGGGCGCCTGCATCATCGTCTCCCCCGACGCCCAGGGCTGAGGGGAAGGCCGGCACGAAAAAGGCCCGGCGGGGAAACCCGCCGGGCCTTTTTCATCTCCGCTCTGCGGCGGGGATCCTAGACCAGCACCGTGCCATCAGCCTTCAGCACCTCCCCGGCGAGGTAGAGGCTGCCGCAGATCAGCACCCGGCCGGGGGCGCCGCCCTCGGCGGCGATGGCGCGCAGCGCGTCCTCCACATGCGGGCCGGGGCGGGCGCGGCCGCCGCTGGCCTCGATGATGGCCTCCACCGGCATGGCCAGATGCTGGCCGGGCTCGGCCACCGCCCAGAGGCTCTCGGCCAGCGGCAGCAGCGGCGCCAGGAAATCGCCCGAGGCCTTGCCCTGCTTCATGCCGACCACCAGGTGGCGCGGCCGGTCGGCCCAGTCCGGCAGGTGCTCGGCCAAAGCATGGCCGCCGCCGGCATTGTGGCCGCCATCCAGCCACAGCTCCCAGCCCTCGGGCAGCAGCGCCGCCAGGGCGCCGTGCAGCCGCTGCAGCCGGGCGGGCCAGCTGGCGGTGGTGAGCCCCGCGGCGATCGCCGCCTCGGTCAGCCAGGGCGGGTTCCAGCTGCGCAGCGCGGCGATGGCGATGCCGGCATTGTCGGCCTGGTGCGCGCCGGGGAGCGCCGGGCGCGGCAGCTCCATCACCCCGCCGGGGTCGGCATAGCGCAGCCCGGCCTCGTTCCAGTGCACCGTCCAGTCCTGGTTGCGCACGGCCAGATGGGTGCCGACCCGCGCCGCCTCCTCTTCCAGCACCATCAGCGCCTCGGGCGCCTGCAGGCCGGTAGCGGCGGGGCTGCCGCGCTTCAGGATGCCGGCCTTCTCGGCGGCGATGCCGGCCAGGCTGTCGCCCAGATACTCCATATGGTCCATGGAGATGCTGGTGATGGCGCAGGCCACCGGCTGGTCGACCACATTGGTCGCGTCGTAGCGGCCGCCCAGGCCCACCTCGAGCAGCAGCAGATCGGCGGGCACGCGGCTGAACAGCAGCAGGGCCACCGCCGTGGTCACCTCGAAGACGGTGATCGGCTCGCCGGCATTGACCCGCTCGACCTCCTCCAGCGCCTCGATCAGCGCCTCCTCCGAGACCAGCGTGCCGGCCAGGCGGATGCGCTCATGGAAGCGCAGCAGATGGGGGGAGGTGTAGACATGCACGCGCTGCCCGGCGGCCTCGGCGATGGCGCGCAGGAAGGCGCAGGTCGAGCCCTTGCCATTGGTGCCGGCCACATGGATCACCGGCGGCAGGCGCCGCTCCGGATGGCCGAGCGCGGCGAGGAGGCGCTGCAGCCGCCCCAGGCTGAGATCGATCAGCTTGGGGTGCAGCGCGTGCAGGCGGTCGATGATGGCTTCGGAGCGGCTCACGCCTCGGGCCTCGCTGCGGGATGCGGCCGGGGGCTTAGGCGCCGGCCGGCTTGGCGGGCGCCGGCTTGGCGGCGGGCAGCGGCGTCACCGTCGCGCCTGAGGCGGTGGCGGGCGCGGCCGGGGTGGCGGCCGGCGCGGCGGGGGCCGCCTCGGGGGCCAGGGACTCGGCCAGGGCCGGCCCGGCCGCCGTCTCGGGCAGCAGCGGCTCGCGCAGCAGGCCGATGAGATGGGCCAGCGTCTCGCGCATCGCGCCGCGCTTGACCACCATGTCGAGGATGCCGTGCTCCAGCAGGTATTCGGCGCGCTGGAAGCCCTCGGGCAGCTTCTCGCGCACCGTCTGCTCGATGACGCGGGCGCCGGCGAAGCCGATCAGCGCGCCGGGCTCGGCGAGCTGGATGTCGCCCAGCATGGCGAAGCTGGCCGTCACGCCGCCCGTGGTCGGGTCGCACAGCACCACGATGAAGGGCAGGCCGGCCTCCTTCACCATCTGGGCGGCGATGACGGTGCGCGGCATCTGCATCAGGCTCAGCGCGCCTTCCTGCATGCGCGCCCCGCCGGAGGCGGTGAAGACGATCAGCGGCGCGTCCTGCAGCACGGCCAGCCGCGCGGCGGTGACCAGCGCCTCGCCCACGCCCGGGCTCATGGAGCCGGCCATGAAGCCGAACTCGAAGGCGGCGACGACGGCGCGGCGGCCCTCGATCGTGCCATGGGCGACGGCCACGGCGTCATCCATGCCGGATTTCGCCTGCGCCTCCTTCAGCCGGTCGGCGTAGCGGCGCTGGTCGCGGAAGCGCAGCGGGTCGGCGGGCGCCTTGGGCAGCTCGATGCGCTGGAAGCCGGCATCGAGGGTGTATTCGATCCGCTTGGCCGCGGCGATGCGCATATGGTGCCCGCAATGGGTGCAGACATGCTGCGCGCGCTCGAGGTCGCGGTGGAAGATCATCTGCTCGCAGGCGGGGCATTTGTGCCAGAGATTGTCCGGCACCTCCTTGCGGCCGAGCCATGTCTGGATCTTCGGCAGCGCCCATTCGCTGATCCAGTTCATGCGGACCCTTTCCCTGTTCCTGAAAGCCTGAGAAGCCGGGTGGTTAGGCCCGGCGCCCTGCCGAGGCAAGAGGAAAGGCGCCCCGGGCGCCGGCGGGCATGGCGCCGGGATGAAGTTCCGGCCACGCGGCAAAAACCGCGCCGCCGGGGCGTTGGCAGGGCCACGCCGTCATGCTTGGCCATGGCTGGCCCTGCCATCCTATCCTTGCCGTCCTGGCCCCGTCGCGCGGGGCCGGCCACCGATCCGGAATGCCCCGATGAACCTTGCCCTGCTGCTGCCGCCGCTGCTGCTGGTCGGCTCCAACATCGTCATGACCTGGGCCTGGTATGGCCATCTGAAGCAGCCTTCCTGGCCGCTCTGGCTGGCGGTGCTGATCAGCTGGGGCATCGCCTTCTTCGAATACTGCCTGGCGGTGCCGGCCAACCGCATCGGCTATGGCGCCTATACCGGCCAGCAGCTGAAGGTGATGCAGGAGGTGATCACGCTGATGGTGTTCGGCGGCTTCTCGGTGATGGTGCTGGGGGAGCCGCTGCGCTGGACCTATCTGGCCGCCATGGGCTGCCTGATCGCCGCCGTCGTCTTCATTTTTCTTCCTGTTGACTGAAGGCGGGGTCCGGGGTGGCCCTGCCACCCCGGCGGGGTCCAGGGGCGGCGCCCCTGGCCCTGATGGTCAGTTCCCGCGCATCGCCGGCACCAGCAGCCCCACATTGTGCCGCACCATGGCTTCATAGGTCGGCGCCGGCCCGTCCGCGGCGGAGAGCGCATCGGCATAGAGCTTGCCGCGCACGGTGACGCCCGCCTCCGCCGCCAGCCGGTTCAGCGTGGCGGGGTTGGCCATGTTCTCCAGGAAGAGCGCGGTGATGTTCTCCTGCTTCAGGGTGCGGATCAGCCGCGCCACCTCGGCGGCGGAGGGTTCGCTCTCGGTGCTGACGCCCTGCGGCGCCAGGAAGCGCACGCCATAGGCGGCGGCGAAATAGCCGAAGGCGTCGTGGCTGGTGACGACCTTGCGCCGCGCCTCGGGGACGGTCGCGATCTGCTGGCGCACCCAGGCATCAAGCTCGGCCAGCCGGCCGGCATAGGCGGCGGCGGCGGCGCGGAAGGTCCCGGCGCGGGCGGGGTCGGCCTTGGCCAGGGCCTCGCCGATGTTGCGGGCGTAGATCTGGCCGTTGCGCAGATCCTGCCAGGCATGCGGGTCCTGGCTGCCATGGCTGTGGCCGTGCCCATGGCCATGCCCGCCGGCCTCCTCCAGCCGGCGCGGCGTCACCCCTTCGGTGGCGGTGGCGACCGGGCCGGCATAGCCGGAGGAGCGGGCCAGCCGGTCCACCCAGCCATCGAAGCCGAGCCCGTTGCGCAGCAGCAGCTTCGCCGCGCGCAGCGCCTGGGCGTCGGAGGGGCGGGGCTGGAAGCTGTGGGCGTCGACATCCGGCCCGGCGATGCTGCGCACCGCGACGGCCTCGCCGCCCACCTGGCGCAGCATGTCGCCGAGGATGGAGAAGGAGGCGACGACCGGTAGCGGCGCGGCCTGGGCGAGGGCGCTGCGGCCGAGGATGGGGGCGGCGAGGGCGAGGCCCAGCAGGGCGCGGCGCTGCATGGCAGGCTCCGAGGAACGTTATAGTATTCCAATGCGCCGCGCGGCGGCGGATTGCAAGCCCCGCCCGGGGCGGGCCCGCCCCGCTAGCGGCGGCGGAACAGCCCGGTGATGCGCTGCCACAGCCCCGGCCCCGCGGGCGGCTGGCCGCGCCGATGCGCCTGGTGCCGGCGCTGCTGCGAGGGCGGCGGCAGGGCGCTGGCCAGGGTGTGCCGCCCGGCATCGCGCTGGCCGATCAGCCGCAGCTCCAGCGCCACCACCTGGGCCACCGCCTCCTCCGGCCGGTTTTCTGCCAGTTGCCGCGCGGTGGTCGCGGCGTCGTCCCAGGCCTCGGCGCGGCGCAGCGCGTCGATCACCCGCACAGTCTGCTCGGCGTCCAGCGGCGGGCCGCCGCGCCACAGCGCCACCGCCTCCTGCCGCCAATGCGCGGCGAGGTCGGGGCGGTTCATGTCATCGGCCACCCAGGCGGCGTGCAGCGTCGCCTCGGCCGCGGCGTGCAGCGCGCCGGTCTCCTCCAGCACATGCGCCCAGGCCAGGAAGCGGCGGGCCAGCGGCGGGTGGCTGGTGTCGGCGATCAGCGCGCGGAAGGGGGCGGCGGCCACCGCCTCGGCCGCCGCCGGATGGGCGCGGCCGATATCGGGGGCGGCATAGGCGCAATGCGGGCATTGCTGCAGCCAGCGCGCCATGGTGCCGCGCAGCGGCTCGCCCGGGCGCAGATCGAGATCGGGGGCCTGTTCGGGCGGGCCGGGGCGGAAGGGCGGCTGGCGGCTCTCGCCACCGCAGACGGCGCAGCGCAGCCCGCCGGCGGCGGTGCCGGCCTTGGAACCGGCGGAGGGAGAGCCGGCAGGGGTCGAAGAGGTCGCCATCCCCCAAAGCTAGGCACGAAGCCGCCCGGCGCGAAGGGGCGGAAACGCGCAAAGGTGACATGGCTCGCCGCATGGTGTTGCGCGGCCGGTCCGGTCGCGCCAAAGATCGCGCCATGCCCCGCGGCGACCTCTTTCCCGATATCGCGCCCTATGAGACCGGCCTGCTGCCGCTGTCGGGCGGGCATGTCATGTACTGGGAACAGGTGGGCAATCCGCGCGGCCAGCCGGTGCTGTTCCTGCATGGCGGGCCGGGGGCCGGGGCCGGGGCGGTGCATCGCCGCTTCTTCGATCCCGCCCACTGGCGCATCGTCATTTTCGACCAGCGCGGCTCCGGCCGCTCGCGCCCGCTCGGGGAGCTGGCCGGCAACACCACGCCGAACCTGGTGGGCGATATCGAGACGCTGCGCCGGTTCCTGGGCATCGAGGGCTGGCTGCTGTTCGGCGGCTCCTGGGGCTCGACCCTGGCTCTGGCCTATGCCCAGGCGCATCCGGAGCGGGTGCAGGGCTGCGTGCTGCGCGGCGTCTTCCTCGGCCGCGCGGCGGAGGTGGAGTGGTTCCTCTACGGCATGCGCCGCGTCTTCCCCGATGCCTGGGCGCAATTCGCCGAGCACATCCCCGAGGCCGAGCGCGGCGACCTGCTGGCCGCCTATCTGGCGCGGCTGACCGACCCGGACCCGCAGGTGCATTTCCCCGCCGCCCGCGCCTGGAGCCAGTATGAGGGGCTGTGCAGCACGCTGATGCCGAGCCCGGACACGGTGGCGAGCTTCGCCCAGGACCGCACCGCGCTCGGCCTGGCGCGGATCGAGGCGCATTACTTCGCCAACGACCTGTTCCTGCCGCCGGAGGGGCTGCTCGGCCATATGGCGCGCATCGCGCATCTGCCGGCGGAGATCGTGCAGGGCCGCTACGACATGGTCTGCCCGGCCGAGAGCGCCTTCGACCTGGCGGCCGCCTGGCCGCGGGCGCGGCTGACGGTGATCCCGGATGCCGGGCATTCGGCGCTGGAGCCGGGCGTGCGGGTGGCGCTGGTGGCGGCGGTGGAGCGCTTCCGCCGCCGCGGCTGAACCTGCCCGCCAGGGGGCCGGGCCCGGTTCCGTTGCGCGGCGAACTCGGCTATCCTGCGCGCGGCGTCTCCGTAGCTCAGCCGGATAGAGCACCAGATTCCTAATCTGGGGGCCGTGGGTTCGAATCCCGCCGGGGACATGCCTTTTCAACGCTTTATGAGGCGAAGTCGGGCTTGGTTTCCGGTCTCCGGAAACTGGTTTCCGGCGCCTTCACTGAAGGCGGAAAAGGTATTCCCGCCCGGGCTCGATTCCCAGGCATCGATGGCGCCAGCCGCCACATCCCCCCGACGCGGAATATACACGTCCAGGATCTTCATGGTCTGGTCGATGCTGTGCCCGGAGACGGCCGCGATCTGCGGCGGCGTCGCTCCGGCCAATGCCATTTGCACCATGCCCGTCCGCCGCAGGTCGCGGCGCTGCAGGGGCGGGATGATGGGCAGCCCATCCTCCGCCAGCGCCTTGTTGCGCGCCTTCAGGTGGGCGTCCCACGAGCGGCTGAAATTGCGCTTCGCCCAGGCCAGGCCGGTCGGCGACGGCACGAGGTAGTGCTGACCGCTGGGAAGGCCGCGCAGGATCTTCGCCAGGCGGTGATGGCAGGGCGTCCACACCAGGGCCGCAGTCTTGCGCTGCCGGAGGCCGATCCATAGGCGGC
Source organism: Pseudoroseomonas cervicalis (assembly GCF_030818485.1). Lineage (NCBI taxonomy): Bacteria > Pseudomonadati > Pseudomonadota > Alphaproteobacteria > Acetobacterales > Roseomonadaceae > Roseomonas > Teichococcus cervicalis. The sequence continues at coordinate 3,418,164 of NZ_JAUTAJ010000004.1, forward strand.
CGTCCGTCTGGCTCTCCTGCAGGTTGTCCCGGGTCAGGGCCATCACGTCTGAAAGGCGCTGCACGGTGTAGAGCAAGAGCGCCATGCCGGCCTGGAGGCTGGGCCTGGCGTCCACCAGGAAGGCGTCAATCTGCTGAGGCGACCAGACTTCCGTCCGCGGCTCCACGGTGATGAGCGAGACGCCATCTGTCGGCTTGGCCGAGATCAGGCCGCGGCGCTTGGCGAAGCCGAACAGGATCCGGAGCATGCGGACCAGGCTGTTGGCCTTGTGCCGCTGCCCGGTGGCGGCCGTGCGATCCCGGATGGCGTAGATGACCGCCGGCGTGATGTCGGCCAGGTGGCTGCCGTGCAGGTCCTTCAGGAGCTCAGCCAGCTCGTAGGCATATTGGGCCCGGGTGCTCTGCCGCTTGTCGAGGAACTCGGGGGCGGCCTTGAAGGACGCCACCAGCGCTTCGAAGCTGCGGGGATCCGTCACCCGAGGCGCCATGGCGTCGCCCCGGAGCTCGCGAAGCCGCTCGATGGCAACCTCGCGATCCGAGCCCAGCGCCTTCCCCGTGACGCGGTCGAAGTAGTAGATGCGCTCCAGGCCCCCAGCGAGGCGCTTCCGGACGGGCTTAAGCCCGGCGGGAACGTCCTCCGCCGGCGATGGCGGTGGCGGGAAGGGGAGCGGTGACTTTGCCGTCATGGCGGCTTGCAATCCTATTCAGTAGCCTCGTCTCGCCGCTCGGGCGGCCTGCGACGGCGGGAAGAGATGGCGCCGGCTCAGGCGCCGGCGGTTCGGTCGGGGTGGCTGCCGGCGGCGCCAGGCAGAACCCCGCCAGGGCGTCGGCCGCGGCATCCAGCCGTTTGCGGTCCCAGGTCAGGCGCCGGCCGGTTGCGCCGCGCCGCAGCGGGGGCGGCCACATGCCGGCCTCCACCTCAATGGCGAAGGTCTCGGCGCTGACGCCCAGGTAATCGGCCGCCTCGGACTGGCTGAGGAAGCGCCTATCCCCCATCCCGCACCCGCCCGGGCACGAGGCCCCATTTCCAGATCGCGCGGCTCACAGGTGCCTCCGCGAAAGCTGCCAAGTCCAGAAAACGGCCATGATAAGGAACGGCCCGACCGTCATGGCGGCCGCAACCAAGCCGGCGGCGTTGGCATCGTGCGGCGCGAACGAAACAAGCGCCCAGATCGGCACCAGGAAGACCACGAGGCCCAGGAAAGCAGGCAGGAGCTTCCGGGGCTGTCTCGCGAAGGGCCGATGGGCCGCCTCGAAGTGGCTGCCAGCCTTTCCGCACAGGTGATCACAGGCGCGAGCCACGCTTGCATAGGTGTCGTCCGCGAACACTGAAGGATCCACGAGATGCGCGCCGCCGCTGGCCACCTTGGGGTGCCGGCATCTGGCAAAGCGCCAAGCGTTCGGATCCAGGATCACCCTTTCCCCTCCCAGCGCTTTGCTCGTCCGGCTCGGCTCCAGCTGCACCCAGCGGCAGGAGCTGCAGGCCGGCGGGAGGCTCTCGGCCACGGCCTGCGGCGTCGGGCCCACGGGCGGCAGCGCGGCCGGCTTCAGGTGCTGCGCCAAGCTGCTGGAGCGCCCCCAGGCCAGGCGCAGGTACTCCCGCCCGTCCTCATGGTGCCCGCTGGTCAGTTCGACGTACCCGGCTCCGAACCTCATCGGGGCTCCTCCGGAGAGGGCGCGGTCGCGCCGGGTCGGGCTGCAATCATGGCGCGGTGGACGTCTGCAGCTGCTTCGAAGACCAGCTTGCCCTCTTCGAACATGGCGCTCTCGATGGCCAAGCCTCCGGCCACTTTCATAGCCCCGGTCGCCTCATTAGGCACCACGACCAAGCTCGCCGCCGGCTGCAGGATCAGCTCGGCGGTGAGACCGATCTCCTCCAAAGCAGCGGCTGCCAGCATCCGCAGCTCTCCGGCCTGCGTCAGGGCCGCGGCATCCCCCTCCTGGCCCGGACGGTAGTCCCCATCGGACATGATTTCGGCCACGATGGACCAGCACGGATGACGCGCATGGCACATCGCCCGCGCCGCGGCTTCCAGGACCGTCATCTGCTCAGCCGGCATCGTCGTCGCCTCCGGCCGGCGGGCGAGGGATTAGGGCGAGGATCTCACGGTGCAGCTCCCCGGCGGTGTAGGTGCTGCCGTAGGCTTCTGCGCCACGGTTTATCCGTCCGCCGCCTTCGTATGAGCGGGTCGCCTCCAGGTAATGGTCGCGCTTCCTTGCGGCTAGCACGGCCGCCCGGCGCAGGCCCCGGGCCTCGGCCTCGGCGAGCTGCGTAGCAAGCTGGTCGGCCCCACACGGCGGCTGGCGGTTATAAATTGCCCACCCGATCTCTAGACTGGCCGACATGCGGCCATGGGCGTCGTGGACGTTGCGCCCCTCAGGCAGAACGATGGTGCGGGCCAGCTCGGAGCAAGCATCTCGCTCAGCCATCACCGCTGCGGCAATCCGAACCGACATGTTGCGCTCCGCCTCCTGCCGCTGGCGCAGCATGGCGCGCAGGTCAACCAAGAGGTCATGAGCCAAGTCGTTGTTGGAGGGTGCCAGCTCCGCGGGGCCGCAATAATCGTCAGCCTCGTCGATCTTCCGCTGAGCCCGCTCGATCGTCGCTTCAAGCTCGGCATCGCTCGGGAAATCTTCACCCAGCATCGCGAAGCGCCTCCATCCCGGCTTCGGTGGTGCGGTAGTGCGGCGACCGGCCGTCCCAGCGCTCGATCCGCAGCAGGTGCAGCTTGGTCAGTGTGCCGGCCAAGGCATGCGTCGGCGCGGCGTCATGCAGCACCGTCTTGCCGTGCCGGAACTCGCTCAGCATGGCGAGCTGGGGCCTCGTCAGGGGCGGGGTCATGGGCGGCGCTCCCCACAGCCCATGTGCCGCCCGTCGGTGGTCAGGCGTGGCGTGATGCCGCCGCCTGGTACCGAGAGGTATTGGCAGCCGGTCAGGTTGTCGGCGTGGAGACGCATACCGGAGCGGCCATGCGGCGGGTCGGTGCTGTCGCGGCCTTGCGGGGCGCGCATCAACAGGATGCCGGTCACCGCGCCAGCGAAGAAGGTCAGGGACACAGAGGCGCCCATGGCTGCGCCAATGCCGAAAAGCCGTAGCGTGTCGCCCATCACTCCCCCTCCATCATTGCAGCGCGGGCTCGGAGGGCGGCGGCGGCCAGACCCAGGGCCGCAGCGTTCGGGCCTCGGGCGTCGCCCCAGTAGGCCACGGTCCTGGGCTCGGGGTCGGCGCAGTAGCAATCTCCGCAGGACGCCGCAGACCACTCCCAGCCTTCCGGCACCAGCCCCATCGCCGCGTCCAGGCTGGCGGAATAGCGAGGGAAATGGCGGATCGGGATGAGGGCCGAGAAGGCGGCATCGGGAAACCCGGCTTCGTCCCCGAGCGCACCGACAGCGCGAGCAATGGCGAGGTCCAGCTTAAAGTCCGGCCCCCCCGCCCTCTCGACGCGATCGGCCAGGGCCAGGAGCGTTTGACGGTCGGTCATGCCGTGAACTCCCGGCGGATGAGGCTGAGGAAGTCCCGATCGCTCATGTCGGTGACGTCGATGCCGGGAGGCTGGCCGAGATTGCGCCTGGCTTGGGCCGTGCGGACGGCTTCCTCCAGACGTGCCCGCAGCTTTGCCTCAGCCTCATCATGGGCCAGCAGGGTGGCGCGGTCAGACACGGCAGTATTCTCCTTCACCGCGCAGGCAGAGGGCGAAATGCACGGCTTCGCCAGATATCTCCGGCATGCTCGTGCTGATTCCGTCGTAGCTGTGCCACAGAGCCTTCAAGGTCTCGGTAGGCATGTGCATTGCGGCGAGTAGGCCATCGTATGGGGCCTGGCGGTTCGTGAGGGCGCGAAGCACCCCCTCGTAGCGCTGCAGGACCAGTTGCATGGTCTGCCGCTGCCGATCGGTCCTGAGCTTTGCATCGGCAGGCGGCTCGGCTGCGCCTCCGGTCATGGAGGTCCCCGGGACCGCGCTGCCCCGTGCATCCCCCAGGAACGCGGTCAACGCGTCGCGGAGGCGCGCGACTTCCACCTCTGTCATGTTCAGACGCACGCCGGCGTTCCAGTCCTCCACAATCTCCAGGGCGAGGTGTTTCGCAACCTCGTCAGCCTGAAGACGGATGATCCCGCCATGCTGCGGGCACTGCACCCGCATCTCGCTGTAGGGCTTTGCAAGCTCGCTCATGCCGACACACCCCGACCAAGCCCGGCCCTACGGAGCACACACAGCGGAATGGCCACCGCCCTATCCTTGTGCACCACGGTGAAGCGCTGATGGAGCCCGCGCCGCGCGCCAGGAGCAGCGGCAAGAGTGCTGGACCAGCCCACGGCCCAGCGCGTCGTCCGGAACAGCTTGGCGGCATACTCCGACCGATTGCCGACGAAGAGCTTCAGATCGCGGAACACCATACCGCGCTGGCGCAGCAGCGCGTCCGCCCGGTCGGGATCGAGCTCCGACGACTCCGCCATGCACGCCCTGACCAGGCATTCGACGGTGCGCACCGGCTCCTTCGGGACGGAGCTGGCGGGCAGGCCGAACAGCAGGTGCCGCAGGGCGGCGCGCCACTCCGGTTCCGGCTCCGAAGGCAGCGAGGCGCCAGCCTTGGCGGCCTGCATGTCGACGCCGGCAACGGTCTCCTGCCGGAACCGCAGAAGCGCCTCCAGGGCGTTGGCGACGGCGGTGGCCTGCGCGTCGGCGTCGTGGAAGGCGCGGGCGTTGTCCAGGTGGCCAGCAGCGTCGAGGGTGGCCGCGATCGCAGCGCTTTCGGCGGCCTTCTCGCGCCGCTCGGCGATCAGGGCGAGCACCGCGGCGTCTGTCGGATAGGCATCAGTCATTGCCAGATTCCTTGCTGCGCAGGGCGAGCCAAATGTCGAGGAGGTTGGTGAGCACCATGCCGATGGCGACGCCCACGAAGCAGGCGGGGATTTCACGACTCCACGCGGGGTTCCCGGTGCTGTACGCGCTGGCGAAGGACGCCAACCCGTAGAAGCAGCACGCCGTGAAGAGGGCGCCGAGCGGCCCCATCGCGGGGCGCTTGATCGCCATCAGCAGGACAGCGAAGGCTTTGCGGGTCATGGGATCAGCCTCGGCGGCAGTTCGGGCTCGCCGGCCATGCGCAGCAGGTCGCGGATCACCTGCTCCGGCCAGTCGCCGACCACCCCCTCGCCGAAGTCGATCCCGCCCGGCTGCTTGGCCTGATGCGCCGCAACCCGGGCCTTCGCCGCGAGCCCCTCCAGCGTCGTGGCGCGCAGGCCTTGGAGCTCTTCCTCGATGCCATCCACCAGCGCTTCCAGGTCATCCGGTGACATGCCCATGGGCGCGCCGTCCGGGCCAAGCCACGCGGCCTTCCCGTTGTAGGCGTCGAGCGCCCGCGTGTACTCGGCGCAGAGGCTTACGAGCCTCGCATCGCCGCCCAGCGCCCCGCCGATCGACGGGAGGGCGGGGGCCGCCGAGAGGGGCCGGGCGGGCGCCGGCGCCTCGCTGGCGGAATCCATGACGCCCCTCATTTGCCGCGCTCCGGCACGCCGGCGATCCGCAGCACGTCGCCGATGACCTGCTCGGCCCAGTACCCGCCGAAATGGTCGAAATCGACGATCCCGTTGGGGAGGCGGATCCAGTCGGCCGCCACCTTCGCCTTGGCCACCACCCCGGCCATGGTCGTGGCCTGGATGCCCGCCACGCGCTCCCGCGCGGCATTCATCGCGTCGTACAGCGGGTCGTCATCGACGTCGGTGTGCCCGCCTTCCTCGTCGAACTTCCGCTTTGCCGCAAGGAACTCGTCGCACAGCCGAACCAGCTCGGCGTCGTCACCCTCATGAAGCTGCACCACGTCATTCGCGAGGGACGCGGCCAGCGCCACCGCCTCGCCATCACGCGGCAGCAGGCGTTCGGTCAGGCGAGCCTTCGCCACCAGCCCGCGAGCGGTGGTCGCCGGGGTGGTCACTGCCGTCCGCTCCGCCCGATCCATGCGCGCCATCACGACACCCATGCTCTGCTCAACCGATCGATCTTCTTCCTCGCTCAAGTCGCTGAGCTGCAGTTTCACGATCTCACGGAGGGCCAGGTCGGCGGTCTCGAACTCTTCGAGGGCCGCGATAAGGCGAGCCTCCGGGTTCTCATGCGCCAGGGCGGGATTGCCGGGGAGCGCCCTGAGCGGGGCGGGCGGAAATGCCCGGCGCCGCTCCGACAGCGACACCACCTTTGCCGTCGTCTCCCCATCCGGAGTGAACGTGGATGTCATGGGGATTCCTCCCCGCCGGCCACACTCGTGGGCGGGATCGCCAGCGGCGTGGGCGTCTTGCCGACAGGGCGAGAGGCTGCGGGCGAAAGGGCGTGTAGGGCGGCCATCACCCGCGCGACCGGGGCACTGATGTGCTCCATCATGCCGCGTCGCCTCCCCCAAGGGCGGCCTTGCCCAGCTTGTCGACCTCGCCGATCGCCTTCAGCGGGTTCAAGCTGTCGATGCCGTAGTATTCCCGGAGGCGAGCCACCGCAGGCGAAGACACGTCAGAGCCGAAATAGTGAAGGGCGGCGTGGACGTGACGCCTAACGCGCTCGACCAGAGCATCCGCGCCGTCTTGATCATGCTCGAAGTTCTCGTGATCCTGGCAGGCGTCAACCGCCAGCATCAGACAGAACAGCGCTTCCTCCTTGGAAGACGCCTGATACCAGGACGCGGCAAAACACACCGCCTCCATCCTGGCCAGGGCTGCCGCCATGACCTTGTCCGCCTCACTCTTGGCCGGAGAGCCTAGAGGGATATCGCCCACATCGTCGTAGGCGTCGGCGCAGCGCACGGCCTCCGCCATCAGCGTCTGAAGAACCCGCGGAGACTGGGCGTTGGCAGGTCGGGCCGCATTGTCGTCCACCCTGGCTGCAGCCTTCGGCAGCGGCTTCGCGGGGTGGCGAGAGACGGTCACCTCGGCCTTGTGTTGAAGGGTGCCCGCGCCCATCAGGCGGCACTCCTCAGGCCGGCGGCGCGCTCGAATGCCGCAGCCGAGCGATGCAGCTTCAGAGCGCGGAGTGCGTCCCCCTCCGCGAGGGCGGCCCACGCATCGGCGCGGTACATCGCGCCCCACATGGCGACCGAGGCGCGATTGCGCTCCTCCCCCGGCTCCATGCAGTCGCGCCAGCTCCGCAGCAGCAACGAGTGTGCGAACAGTCGGCGGGAACGCTCATTGCGCCGCCGGGCGGCGCGGGACAGGCCGGGGCTCGCGCTGACCGGCCGGACGTTCTGCAGGGGGGAAGGGACGGCGCCGATCGGCGCCTGGACGAAGGTGCCCGGCAGCGGCGCCAGCATGGCGGCGCCCGCGTCACCAAGGCGGGAAAGGATGGAACGCACGGTGGAGGTGCCTCCGGGGTGATTGCTTCCCCAATATCCCCATTACGGGGATGGCACGCAACTAGAAATCGTCGAAATGGGGAACATTATCCCCGGAGCGGGTATGGTCTTGCGCTTCGCTCGACCGTTGTTCCTATAATGTTCTCGTTCAGAGAGGGAGCCTGCCCATGCCCATGTTCGAGCTAAGCCCCGTCCCTTCCATGCGCTGGCATGCCGCATGGGCGCCGGGAACCGTTTACGATTCCTGCGTCGTATCGGCGGAAGACGAGGGGCATGCGCGGCGTTTGGCTGCGCGGTTCTTCGGCCCCAGCCCCACTGCCGAGGTAGCTGGCGAACCTTGGTCGCGAGCTGACCTAGTCTTGGCAAGGCAGCTGAGGAAGCAGGAGGACGGCCCCGAGCCGCCTCTGGGGATGGTGATTCCTATGCTTCCGTTGCAACTTGAGTAGCGCCACGCCGCCCGACGCCTCCCGACGCCTCCCGACGCCTCCCGACGCCTCCCGACGCCTCCCGACGCCGCCCGACGCCTCCCGACGCCGCCCGACGCCTCCCGACGCCGCCCGACGCCGCCCGACGCCTCCCGACGCCTCCCGACGCCTCCCGACGCCGCCCGACGCCTCCCGACGCCGCCCGACGCCTCCCGACGCCGCCCGACGCCGCCCGACGCCGCCCGACGCCTCCCGACGCCGCCCGACGCCGCCCGACGCCGCTCTGTGAGGCGGGAGGGGGGCTTATCCCCCTACGTTCCTGCTGATCCACACCACCCGGCCGAGGATGACGAGGTCCTCCTCCTGCACGCCGCGGGAGGGCTCATAGGCCGGGTTGTCGCTTGCGACGGTGAGGGTCTTGCTCGCCCAGTCGCGCATGATGCGCTTCACCTGGACCTCCTCGCCCGTAGCGATGACGTACATCCCGTCTCGGCCGACCTTGTGCACCGAACGGTCAACTAGGATCTGGTCATCGTTCAGCAGGGTCGGGGACATGCTGTCCCCGGAGACGCGGACCAGCGCCAAATCCTCGAAGCGGGCGCGGGTGACGCGGCGGATGTGCTCCAGGCCGAGGAGGTGCCAGCCTTCCGGCTCCGCATGGTCAGAGTTGAAGGCGCCTGGGCCGGCTGATACCGCTACGTCATAGACGGGCAGGGAGGCGTAGAAGCGCCCTTTGTATTCCACGCCGTCGCTTATAAGTGGGCTGGGAACCGCTGCGGGCCCGGACGGCAACGGGATGGTCTGGACATCCTTGGCGGGTGCGGGCTCGTCAAAGAGAAGCGCCCTCGGCTCGACACCGAGGGCCTCGCAGAGGCGGCCCAGCAGGCTCGCGGTCATCGTCGCCTGGCCGTTCTCAATCCTTGCGATCGTGGCGGGAGATACGTCGGCCCTCCTGGCGACTTCATCCGTAGACAAGCGGAGCGAACGGCGGATCCGGAACAGTCGGCGCCCGGTCGCCTCGTCTGCGTCCTTCTGGCGATCTTCGGCGACTAGCCCCGTAGCCACATCGCTGGAGACTCCTAGAAGCTCCCACCAAGTCGTGTTGAGGGCGGGAGCAAGGCGCATTGCCCACTCACGGCTCAGGCGGCGCTCACCGTTTTCCAGCTTCGATATCTGCTGCGTGGATGTGCCGGCGGCTTCGGCCAGCCTCCCCTGGGAGAGGCCAGCCTGTTCACGGTACACCCGGAGGATCTGGCTGGGGTCAGACGGCATGGCGCATAGTCGCCAATCTGGTGCGGCGCGCTAGAACCACCTTGGGGAATTTGCGTTGACAGGTGATCCCCAAAACGGGGATATTCGCCGTTATGGACCTGCGCACCTTTCTCGACCAGCATTCCGTTGGCCCGACCGCCTTCGCGCGGCAGATCGGCGTGGGTCTCTCGACCCTGTACCGGTACATGGCCAAGGAGCGAATCCCCCGCCGTGAGGTGATGCTTCGGATCACCAAGGCGACGGGCGGTTCGGTCACGTCCAACGATTTCTTTTATGCGGAGTGCGTCAACGGTTCGCCTGAGCCGTCGCTTCCGCCCGCTCAAGGTCGGACGGAGTGACCTCCGATCCGATCCAACCGAAACCCGGGTGGTGGATGGCGGCCAGCATCTTGCCGCCATCCTCCGCCTGCAGGTGGAAGCCCGCACCGACCAGGATGCGGCTGCCCGGGAACATGACCGGCAGCCGGCGGGGCTCCATCCCCGCGCGGCACGCCATCAGGTCCTCGATCAGGGCTTCCAGCTCCGCGGCATCCAACTCCCGGTCGATCGTCACGACGGCGGTCTTCCGGTCCGCTGCGATACCGCATTCCATCTGCATCACGCTCTCCTCTGTCCAAACGGTTGGCGCTCTCAACAGGCCCAACCTTGGCAGGGGAGTTGTTCGAGGTGTCCAACAAGTCGTGTCAGCGCTCGAACAGATCGTTCGAGGGGGCAGAGATGTCTTGCACTGTTCCTGATGAGATCCGCGCCATCGTTCGGAGTGCGGCCGAGCCGTGCCCGCCTGGCGACAGTGTCAAAGGGGCCATCAGCCGCGCTGCTCGTGCGCTGGGCCTCAGTTACAGCCGCGCCCGCGCGCACTGGTACGGCCTCGCCCGCCTGATCCCGGCGGAAGAGGCTGACGCTCTGCGCGAGGCAAGAATCCAACTGATCCGTGACCGAGCCGCGCGTCTCCGCGCCGAGCTCGTCGCGCTCGAAGCCGAGGAAAAGTCACATGACATGGGTCTGGCTCAGGGCTTCGGACCTGCTTCTCTGGTTGGGCGAGGGCCTGATCGCCGCGGGGGAGACGTGCCTGCGGATCGCCAAGAGGCGGCGTGACAGGAGCCGCCGATGAGCGGCGCCGGGTTCCCCCGGCACGATCCGGCATCCGTGCCGGGTCAGGCCGGCAGCGAGGCGGGCGGCGTGCCGGGGGAACCCGGCCGCACGGCGGCGCGCCGCCGGGGTGCACCGGCTGGTGAGGGCGGATCCTGCCGCGGCGCTCCTTCCGCCGGCAAGGTTTTCCCCTTGGAGGGGGTAAACCCCCGCCCAGCCACGCCCGTCGCCGCCCGGATCTACCTCGGCGAGCAGGGCGTCAGGGACAAGCTGCAGGAAGCCTGCGACCTGGCCGGCGGTCAGCGTCGCTGGGCGGAGGCCCATGGCCTCAGCGAGAGCAGCGTCTCCGACACCCTGCGGGCCGTCCAGGCGCCCGGCCAGCGCATCCTGAAGGCGCTCGGCCTGGCGCGCGTCACCCGCTACGTCGACACCCGGAGGTCCAACGGATGAGCGCTTCGGAGATTTCCGAAGTTCCGCAGGGCAAGGATGGCTCGACCTATCCGCCGCCTATGACGCCTCCAGAGTGCGACCTCCGAGGTATGCCGTACATGCCCCTCGATGTGGTGCGCCTGATCGACAGCGACCTCTTCGCGCTTTCCACCGGGGACGAGTTCAAGGCGGCCGTGGCGCTCTGGTGCAAAGCCTTCCTGCAGAGGCCCGCCGGCAGCCTGCCGGACGATGACCGCATCCTGGCCCATCTGAGCGCCGCCGGTGCGCGCTGGGCCAAGGTGAAGGAAATGGCGCTGCGCGGCTGGGTCCTCTGCGCAGACGGCCGTCTCTATCACCCCGTGGTGGCCGAGAAGGTCGTGGACGCTTGGCAGGCGCGCCTCTCCCAGCGTGCTCGGACCGAGGCGGCGCGCGCGGCCAAGGCGGCTCGCAAGGCTGACCACACCAGCGTCAAGCCGGGGGCAGGGGGTGTCTCCTCGCGTCCTGTGACAGGCCCGCTTGCTGCTTCTGTCGCAAGCTCTGTCACAGACGATGTGACAAGCTCCAAGGGAGAGGGAAGGGAGAGTAAAGGGATAGAAGAAAGAGAAGATTCTCCGCTTCGCTACGAATCTTCCCCCCCTAACCCCCCGCAAGCGGGGGGCACGCCGGAACTGTTCGAGCCTGAGGCGCTGGAAGCCCGCAGCGGCCGCATTGGCGGCGACGCTGCCGGGAGGGCAGCCCGTCGCAAGGGCTTCGACGACGCCCGAATGATGGCCGTGGTGGAGGCCTGGAACGACAGCGTGCAGGGGCGGATGCCGAAGGCGCACGGCTTGGCGAAAAAGGGCCGGCGAGAGCTGATCGCCAAAGCGCTCGACCGCAGCGGGGGCAAGGTCGGCGCGCTGCGGGACCTATTCCTGGCGTGCGCAGCCTCCCCCCACCATCGCGGCGAGAATGAGCGCGAGTGGGCAGCCTCCCTCGACTGGCTGCTGAACCCGCGCATCCGGGACGAGAAGGCCGAGGCTTGGGGCGTGGACTGGAGCCAGGGGGCCGAGGACAGCCAGCCCGAGGCGCCCGCGCCGATGTTCAACGGATTTGGAGGGATGCACTGATGGCTCGCCGCATTGACGGGCGGAACTTCATCGTTGGTGATGATCTGGCCGACATCTTCGCGGAGGCTGGCATCTCGCCCGGCCGCGCCCGCCTGAGCCCCGGCAGGAACGTCAAGGTCCGGTGCCCGGCCTGCCAAGCCCGGGACGAGGACAGCCTGTCTGTGAAGATCGACGCCGACGGGCAGGGGGCCGCCTGGCATTGCTTCCGGGGAACGTGCGGGGGTTCCTGGATCGTCCCAGGCTCTGGTCGGGTCGAGGGGGCCGACCAGCACCGCCGGGACGCGATTTCTAGCCTGCCTGAGCGCCGTTTGGTGGTGTCCCCGGTACCTGACAGCCCGGACGATCAAAAACGCCCTGGCGGCCTTCTGCGGCTCTTTCAGCAGCGTGGCATCTCCGAAGAGACTCTCGGCGCCTTCGGCGTCTATGGGACCTCGCGAGAGTGGCCGATGCTGGACGAAGCCGGCAAGCCCGTGAAGGACGGTGCGGGCAAGGTGCTGTGGGGGCCGGCGCCGACGATCGTCTTCCCCTACCTTCTGGGCGGGGAACTGGTGAACCGCAAGTTCCGCTCCGACCGGAAGCAGTTCGCCCAGGATAGGGACGCGCTCCGTAGCCTGTACAACGTCGACGCCGTGGAAAGCCCGGACATGCTGCTCTGGGTGGAAGGCGAGATGGATGTTCTCGCCTGCTGGGAGGCTGGGCTGCGGCAGGTGGTCAGCCTTCCCGACGGGGCACCCTCCAAGCTGCTCGAAGAGGACGACCCCAGGCGCCAGGACGATGCCCGCTTCGAGGCGCTGCAGACCTGCGCCGACCAGCTCGCGGGGATCGAGCGGATCTATATCGGCACGGATATGGATGTGCCGGGCAACTACCTGGCGGAGGAGCTGGCGCGCCGGCTCGGGCGAATCCGCTGCTGGCGAGTGACCTGGCCAGAGGGATGCAAGGACGCCAACGAGACCCTGGTGAAGCTTGGGCCTGAGGCAGTGCAAAGGGCGGTGGCAGAGGCGCAGCCCATGCCGCTCGCCGGCATCTTCGACATGCCGCCGGGCACGCTTCGGGAGTTTCTGCACAGCGGGAAGGGTGAGGCGGGTCTCGGAAGCGGGATCGCAACCCTCGACGAAATCGCGAAGCTGCCCCAGGGCAGCGGTTGGCTGACCGTGCTCACTGGGGTCCCGAGCCATGGCAAGTCCAGCTTCCTGCGCACCTGGCTGACCTTCATCGCCATGAAGCATCGCATCGGCATCGTCTGGTGCAGCCCCGAGGACAACCGGCCCGAGACCCTGGCGCTCCGGCTGTGCTCGGTGATCCTGAAGCAGCCCATGAAGTCGGCCGGCGCCTATGTGCCGAGCGACATGCTGGCCAGGGCCGAGGACTTCATCCGCGAGCATGTGACCTTCCTCTGGTCCAACGACCCCGATGTCGAAATGTCCCTCGACTGGGTGCTGAAGCGGGCTGAGGAGGCGAAGAAGCGCCACAAGCGGAACCTGCTCGTCCTCGACCCCTGGAACGAGTTCGAGCATCAGTTCACCCGGCACGAGACCGAGACCCAGTACACGGGCCGTTGGCTGCGCAAGCTGAAGGCATGGGGCCGTGCCGAGGGCATGGGCATCCTGATCGCCGCCCACCCCACGAAGATGCTCAAGGATCCCAAAAAGGGCTACCCGGTCGCCGACGGCTACGACATCAATGGCGGCGCCAACTGGTTCAACAAGGCCGACCTCGGCCTCACGGTCTACCGACGGGAAGAAGGCTTCCCCGAGATCCACTGCTGGAAGGCCCGCTTCGAGGCTTTCGGCAAGCGCCACGAACATGCTCGCCTGGTTCTGGACCCGCGGAGCGGCCGGCTGGCCAGCCCGGGGCGAGCGGACTCCATCACCGACCCCATGGGAGGCTACGCATGACCAAAAGGATTCCAGCGGCTAATGCCATGATCGGCTTTAACCTGTCTCTCGGCGGGCGGGTAAAAGACGTGGTCGTTCTCCGTGATGGCCGTGGCAAGGAGTGGAGCCGAACAGGTACTCCTCAGGCTTGGCGCGACTCTCGCATGTCTGAAGGCGCATGCTCCACCAACTGGCTCAATGGCGAGCATGAGAACACGCCGGAATGGGTCTTCAGCAGCATGATGTGCTTTTGGGGCTTTGCTGACAGTGGCGAGGCGGAGCGGGCCATTGCGGCTTTTGCCAAGATCGAAGAATGCGCATGGGCTCGCGCCATGATGCCCTTGGTTCCGCCCGACAAGATTCAGTGGAGGCTCGCATGATGGCCGCGCAGCCGATGACCCTGGCGGAGATCGAGGCCGATCCCGTGCCGCTGATCCGGCGCTGCATGGAGGCCTATCCGGGCCTCTGGTGGGGCTCGCACCTGGCCAGGCAGGAGCCGGTCACCCAGACCGGTCAGGATCTGCGCCAGATGCGCGAGGAGGACCGCGCGGAGACGCTAGGCGTGCAGGGGCAGCAGCAGGTGATCCGCGCCGCCCAGTTCCTGGCCCAGGCGCCGCGCACCGCCACCGTGAACCGCAAGCGCGGTACCTACGCCTGGAAGCATGCGGCGGAGCGCTGGCACGAGCGGCGCGGTACACCGGCCTACGTGGGGGAGGGCGCCTTCCTGATCGCCGCCATCGGCATGGGCCTCATTGCCAAGCCCCGCGGGCCGCATCACCTGCTCAACCTGTCCGAGGCCGGGTGGATCGACAGCAACCCCGAATGGCGAGCCCCTCGCCGGAGGCGCGGCCAATGAATACCGGGAAAGAGCGGCTGCGGCCGGCGCCGATCGCCCAGAGCCCCATGACCCGCGTCGCCGGCGTGGTGAAGCTGGATGGTGGCCCGCGCCCCTTCTGCATGACGGATCGGGACCGGGCGGAGATGCTGTCGACGGCCCTGACCAATGATGTGGCGGGCGCCATCACCCGGCCCAGCGGCACAGCGGCCGACAAGCGCCGGCCTGATCCTTCAAGCACCAGCTGGGACGGGCGCCAGCAAGCCGCGGCTGCCGAGCTCGGCCGGCTGTGGCGGACCTCGCTGCGCGGGCGCAGCTTCCCGATGGGATACGGTGGCGGGCACAAGCTGGGAGAGCCCGACCCCTCGGAGGCTGCGGTCTGTCAGGACGCATGGAATCGCTACTGCGAGGCCATGGAGGAGGTGAAGCGACGGTGCAGCGCCAGGCATGAGCAGATGCTGCGCCTGTCGGTCGTCTATGAGGAGCCCGTTCGCCTCGACACGGCATGGATGGTGCGGGAGGCGCTCAGCTTCTTGGCCGACCATTGGCGGCTGAGAAATCGTTGACGAGGCGATTCGCGGCCACTATATGAAACGACGGGCGGGGAGAATTGCGCCCGCTACACAGCGCCTGAGGCCACAAGCCTCGGGCGTTTTCCGTTTTAGGGGGTCCGATGCCGGGTGATCCCTTCTACCGCTCGCCCTTCTGGCGGGCCCTGAGGGCATCGGCCCTGAAGCGCGACGGCCACCGTTGCACCACCCCAGGCTGCGGTTCCACAAAGCGGCTGACGGTGGACCACATTGTCTCTCGCCGCGCCGGCGGGGCTGACACCCTGCCCAACCTCATCACCCGCTGCCAGGACTGCGACAACCAGGTCAAGGAACAGGCAGGGGCGAGGCGTGGACAGGGTCTGCCCAGGGCCCGGGGGTGCGACGCCTCCGGCCGACCTCTCGACCCTCTGCACCCATGGAACGCGGCCCGAAAGGCAGGATGACCAAGCCCCTTCCAAGCCCCGCGTTGGGCGCATGGGGAGGGGGGATCGAATCTTTGGGGCGCATGGGTGGCTGGACCGGCCCGGGGTTGATTTCGCGCAGGGAGCAAAAATCGAAGGGGGGGTTACCGGTCGGGCCCGCCCGTAGCGAGCCGGTTTCGCCGGATCTGGAGCTGGAAAATGGCCCTCGGAGTGATTGCCGGGCCGGGAATGGACATCGAAGAGCCCCTCTGGGAGCTCCTGATCCCCGATCGGCCGGACGGATTGTCGGCTCCACTGCGCGAGGTGGCACATCGGGAGTGGGTTCGGGTCACCGCTGAGTTGCGGGAGACGCAGACCCTCGCCGCCGTGAACCGCCACGCCGTGCAGCGCCTGGTCCTCGCTTATGTCCGGTACGACGCCGCGGCGGCGATGGTCATGCGTGACGGCGCAGTGGTGGAAAGCCCGAGAACAAAGGTGCCCCAGCTGAACCTGTGGCAGGTCGAGATGAGGCAGGCGGATTCCGATGCCACGGGCGCGGAAATGGAGCTCTGCCTGAGCCCTCGCCGTCGCAGCGCAGCAGGCAAGGTGCAGCGGAAGGTCAAACGTGCCACGGCAGCGGACACCTACCTCAGGGGAGCGGGCGGCTGATCCGACTACCGCTTGGGCGCAAGATGTCCTCTCGGGCCGGATCATAGCCGGCGAGCTGGTCAAGCACGCCGCCGAGCGCCATGTGCGAGACCTTCGGGACGGCCCGAAGCGCGGCCTCCACTGGAGTCCCGAGCAGGCGGCGCGGGCCGTCAACTTCTTCCCTGCCGTGCTGAGCATCACGGAGGGCGCAAAGGCAGGGAAGCCCTTCGACCTACTGCCCTGGCACCTCTTCACCGTCGGCAATCTGTTCGGATGGCGGCGTCCTGATGGTCTCCGACGCTACCGCACCGCCTGGCTAGAGACGGGCAAGGGGCAGGCGAAAAGCCCACTGATGGCGGGGGTTGGCCTGTACATCATGGGGTTCTGCGGCATCCAACGCGCCGAAGTCTACGCGATCGCAGGAAGCAAGGACCAGGCGAACGTCCTATTCAAGGACGGGG
This sequence comes from Pseudoroseomonas cervicalis, assembly GCF_030818485.1. NCBI lineage: Bacteria > Pseudomonadati > Pseudomonadota > Alphaproteobacteria > Acetobacterales > Roseomonadaceae > Roseomonas > Teichococcus cervicalis. The sequence continues at coordinate 3,434,585 of NZ_JAUTAJ010000004.1, forward strand.
TCGCCATGTGTCGCGCGCCGATTCCGGGCGATGAGGATAGCGCCTCCCTGGAGGAGAAGGGTGCGGTCGTCATCCGCGGTACGGGTGACATGGCCTGGAAGATCGAGCACCCGGATAGCGGGTCGAAGTTCCAGAGCTTGGCCGACGGAGAGACGGTGTCCGGTCCGCGCCCGGCCGCCGTGCTGGCGGATGAAATCCACGAGTTCAAGTCGGCCGCGGCTATCGATCTATGGCAGGCCGCCATCACCAAAATGAGCGGCGACCCGCTGATGATGCTCGGGACGAATACCCCAGCAGCGGACCAGCACGTCGGAACAGAGCAATCGGAATACTACCAGAACGTGGCGCGCGGCGTTTTCAAGGATGACACGTCTTTCGCTTTCGTCGCCCGCACGGACCCTGGCGACAATCCTCTCGACGATGAGTCCTGCTGGCCGAAGTCGCTGCCGGCCCTCGGAATTACCTATCCGGTCGAGAATGTTCGATCCGAGGTGAACAAGGCCCGCGGCCTCGCCAGCAAGGCGCTCACTGTAAAGCGCTTGTTCTTTGGCATCCCGGTGGGATCCTCGGCCTACTGGATCGATGAGGACCTGTGGGACAGCGCCCTTGGCGAGGTGCTCGAGGCGGATCTGCGCGACTGCCCTTGCTGGCTGGGCATCGACCCTTCGCAGCGGAATGACCTGACCGCCCTGGCTGCCGTGTGGCGGAAGGCGGGGCGCTACGCTGCCAAGGTGTTCTACTGGAAGCCGCGAGAAGGCCTTGCGGACGCGGAGGTGCGCGATAAGGCGCCGTACACGCAATGGGCCGAGCAACGGCTGCTGAATGCGATCCCCGGACGGGGGATCAAGATGGGCTTCATCGTGTCGGAGGTCGCCCGCCTCGTGGCGGAGAATCAGGTGGAGGCGATGGCCTTCGACCTGGCGCACTTCTCGGGCTTCCGTGAAGCGGCTGAGCTCGGCGGGCTGGCGACCTGGGAATATCAGGGCCCAGAAGAGCCGGCCGGCTCTGGACTGAAGATGATCCGGCACGCGCAGGGCGCCAAAGGCCTGCACTCGGAAAAGCAGCTCTGGATGCCGCGGTCGGTGCAGGCGCTCGAGGACATGATCCGCAATGGTGAGATCACGATCGACGACAGCCCTGTCACCCGGTGGTGCTCCGGCAATGCCATGCTGAACTCTGATGGCCAAGGCAATCGGTTCTTCGACAAGAAGCGAAGTCTGGGTCGCATCGATGGAATGACGGCGCTTGCCATGGCGGTGGGCGCGTCCACGACAGCCGCGCAGGCAACGGCGCTTTCGTTCTGGGAAACAATGTGAGCGGCGGGAGGCCGGACGAATGGGGTTCTGGTCCCGCCTGATAGGCCGGGAGGAGCGCGCCGCGTCGTTTTCCGACACGCTCGATCTTCTTCGCGGCATCCTGGCCGGTGGCCGGTCGACCAAGAGCGGAAGCACGGTCAACGTCACAACGGCGCTGCAAGTCACCACGGTCCTGGCTGGTGCGCGCGTGCTGGCTGAGGATGTGTCTGGGCTGCCGCTGAAGGTGGTCAGGCAGACTGACGACAGGCGGACCTACCTCTCTGAGGATCCGCTGCAGCAGCTTCTGGACTTCCCGAATGAATGGCAGACCGGTCGCGAGTTCCGCGAGCAGATGATGCTGCATGCCGTGCTATGCGGGAACGGTATTGCCTGGAAGAACATCGTCCGCGGCGAGGTCCGCGAACTGCTTCCGCTTCACCCTGGCTGGTGCACCACTGAGCAGAATCAAGACTGGGGCATCGTCCACAAGGTGAGGTTGCCGGATGGGACCAGCCTCACATTGAGGCCGGCTGATGTCCTCCATCTGCGCGGGCCGAGCTGGTCGGGCTTCTCTGGTTTGGAGGTCCTTAATTTGGCGAGAGAGGCTATCGGCCTCGCGATTGCGACCGAGAACGCTCATGCCAAGCTTCATCAGAATGGCCTGCAGACGACCGGGACCTATTCCGTCGATGGCGCATTGAACGAGACGCAGTTCAAGCAACTGCGGGCATACATCGAGGCCCACTATGCCGGGCCGCAGAACGCTGGCCGACCGCTGCTCTTGGATCGATCGGCAAAGTTTGCTGCCTCATCCATGAGTGGCGTCGACGCGCAGCACCTCGAGACCCGCAAGTTCCAGATCGAAGAGATCGCGCGGGCGCTTCGGGTCTTCCCGCAGATGATCGGCTATTCCGACAAGGCCAGCACCTTCGCGTCGGCCGAAGCCTTTTTCCTGGCGCATGTGAAGTACAGCCTCATGCCCTGGATCGACCGCTGGGAAGGCGTAATCAAGCGCGATCTGATCGGCCGGGACCGCGTCGGAGTGCGGGTCAAGCACAACGTGGCGGCGCTCGAGCGGGCGGACATCAAGACCCGGTATGCGGCCTACGGCCAGGGCATCAAGGACGGCTGGCTGCTGCGGAATGAAGCACGCGGCTGGGAGGACCTGGACGAGATCCCAGGCCTCAGCGAGCCGCTGCAGCCGCTGAACATGGCAACGCCTGGCAGCGAGGGCGATCAGCAGGACGATGCTCTGGACGCTGGAGGCCAGCCGACGAAGGGCCGCCGCCCTTTCGGCGCCAGGGCCTTCATTCCGAATCAGCCCCGCGGGGCTGACGGGCGCTGGGTCAGCAGCGGGAGCAACCCCCGGCAGATCAAGCGCTTCCACAATCGCGCCAAGCGCAGCCGTAGGGCCGGCAAGGTCAGCGTCCACATGGTGGGGCTGGTCAGCTCGGCCAACGCCGCCAACGTCCTGGCAGCGACCGGCCTGACCGTCGTCGGCCTGCGGCGGACCATGGGCAGCGACAATGTGCTGCATGCCCTGCGTCAGCATGGCGATCGGGTGAAGGAAAGCCGCCGGGGCCAAGTGGCCATCACCGCGGCCGATCTGGGGCGGGTGCCTCGTATCGTCGCGGCGGCAACGCGGATTGAGCGAGGCAAGAATGCCGCCAGCGGCCCGAGCTATGTCTACACGGCCCGGCTTGGCCGCTTCGAGTACACCTATGTGGAGCAGCTGCGGCGCGGCCAGGGAACCGTCACCTTCAAGACGCTGTGGAAGCGGCGAATTTGAGGGGAGATGGACCGGGCCCCCATCGTGCGCGCGCCAGATTGCTCTGGCTGGCCTGAGGCGAACGTCCGGAACGCACCCGGTCCTTCCGACAATCTAGGAGCTACGGCGGCCAATCTCAAGCGGATTGGACGCACGGCCTGCTGAGCCTCATGCCCGGCGCCGAAGCGCTGTCCATCGGCATACGTCCAGAACGACCGCAGGACCGTGCCCTGCGACTTACGGCGCCCATCGGGCACCCTTCAAGGAGAATGCGATGCACCAGGCGGCAGAGCGCCGGCGGAGCGCCGCCGGGCTGGAGCTTCGGAGCGATTTCCCGGCCCGGAAGACCCTGGATTTCGGGCTGGAGATCAAGGAGGTGGCGCCCGATGGCTCCTTCTCCGGCTATGGCAGCGTCTTTAACCACCTCGACACCTATTCCGACCGGGTGGAGCCGGGAGCCTTCCGCTCCACGCTGGCCGAGCACCGCGCCGCCGGCACCATGCCTGCGCTGCTCTGGCAGCACGACCAGCGGCAGCCGATCGGTGTCTACACGGACATGCGTGAGGATGAACGCGGCCTGTGGGTGGAGGGCCGGCTGGCCCTGAAGACGCGCCAGGGCGCCGAGGCCCACGAGCTGCTGCAGATGAAGGCGCTCTCCGGCCTGTCGATCGGCTTCGTCACGGTGCGCTCCGAGCGCGACGAGAAGAGCGGCATCCGCACCGTGAAGCAGGCGGACCTCTGGGAGGTCAGTCTTGTCACCTTCCCGGCCAATGGAGCGGCGCGGGTGGCGCAGGTGCGCGCCGCCGACCGCATTCGCCAACCCAAGGAATTCGAGGCCTTCCTTCGTGACGAAGGCGGGTTCTCCCACAGCCGCGCGCGCGCCATCGCGAGCGTTGGCTTCAAGGCTGCCATGGATCTTCGCGATGAAGAGGCGGGCGGCGTGTCGGAGCTGATGGACAGCCTGCGGGCGCTCCAGGGCTCTTTTTCGACCACCTGAACACCCCGCCCCAAGGAGGGCAGCATGACCCGAACCGACCTCATGGGCGGCACCGCCCTGCACGGCCGCGCGCCCACGCTGGAGCGCCGCGACGGCGGCGGCACCGCCAGCTTCGAGGAAGTCCGCCGCCTGATCGAGGGCGTCAACCGCGGCTTCGAGGAGTTCAAGGCGACGAACGATCGTCGCCTGAAGGAGATCGAGAGCCGCGGCAACGCCGACCCGGTCACCAGCGACAAGCTGGGCAAGCTGGATGAGCAGCTGAACAAGCTGTCGAACGAGCTGCTCGAGCTCGGCAAGAAGGCGAACCGCATCGGTGGGCCGGGCGGCGGCGATCACAAGCCCGGCGACGGTCCCGAGCATCGCGAGCACCGCGCGGCCTTCGACACCTGGGCGCGCCGCGGCGAGGGCAATGAGCGCGAGATCAACGGCCTCGCCCAGAAGGCCATGTCGACGCTGGTGCCGGCCGATGGCGGCTACCTGGTCCCGGAGATCGTCGACCGCAACATCCTGAACCTGCTGCGCGACGAGAATCCGATGCGGCAGCTGGCCAACCAGATCACGGTCTCCTCGCCCGATTACAAGCGGCTGGTGAATCTGCATGGCGCCGGTACCGGCTGGGTCGGCGAGACCGATGCCCGCCCCGCCACGAACACGCCGCAACTGGCCGAGATCGGCGCCTTCATGGGCGAAATCTATGCCAACCCGCAGGTGACCCAGACCCTGCTGGATGATTCGGTGGTGGATCTGGAGGCCTGGCTGGCAGGCGAGCTGGCGCAGGAATTCGGGCTGGCCGAGGGGCAGGCCTTCATCTCCGGCGATGGCGTGAAGAAGCCGAAGGGCTTCCTCGCCTATCCGACCGCTGCGACGAAAGACGGCACCCGGCCGCTGGGCACCTTCCAGCACATCGTCACCGGCGCCGCGGCGGCCTTCCCGGCCTCCAACCCGAGCGACCTGCTGGTCAGCCTGATCTACATGCTGAAGTCGGGCTATCGCACCAATGCGCGCTGGTACCTGAACAGCGCCGTGCTGGCGACCGTCCGCACCTGGAAGGATGGCCAGGGCAACTACCTCTGGCAGCCGAATGCGGCGGCGGGGCAGCCGGGCACGCTGCTGGGCTTCCCGATCGCCGACATGGAGCAGATGCCGGACGTGGCCGCGGGTTCCTATCCCATCGCCTTCGGTGACATGCGCCGGGCCTACACGATCGTGGATCGGATCGGCACCCGCACCCTGCGCGACCCCTACACCAACAAGCCCTATGTCGGCTTCTACACGACCAAGCGCGTCGGCGGCATGGCCGTGGACACTCAGGCGCTGAAGTTCATCAAGGTCGCCGCGTCCTGAAGCCAGGCGCCGGCCTCGCGCCGGCGCCTCCCCCCGCCAAAGCAATGGAGGGCCAAATGGCCAAGCAGAACGAGACCCCGGACAAGCCGGTGGATCAGAATGCGACGGCGTCGCCGTCGAGCACTGAGACCCTGAACCCGGCCGGCACGGCGCCGAAGGATCCGGACCAGGCCACCGTCGCCGCTGCTCATGCCAAGCATGAGGAGCAGAAGGCCCTGGCCGAGCGGGTCGAGGCGGCGAAGTGGGACGGCGTCCGCGCCGGCCTGACCCCGACCGAAGCCCTGGCCAAGGCCCAACGCGAGGTGAAGGCTGAAGGCGCGGCGCCCGAGAACAAGGGCGCCTGAACGTGCGCCGCTGGCTCCTGGGCGCCGTCGCGGCTGTCTTCTGTGTCGGTGCGGGCATGGCGCTGGCCCAGGGCGGATTCACGCCCTGGGCGCAGCCAGATGGAAGCGTTCTCACCGGGTCGGTGCTGAATTGCGTCACCACTGGCCGCACCGCCGTGCCGTGCGGCACGAACAGCACTCCGCTGCGCGTGTCGCCGGCCTCTGGCGCTGCGGCTCAACCGGTCAGCGGCAGCGTTGCCGTGACCAATCTTCCGGCCACCCAGCCTGTGAGCGGTACGGTTTCGGTCTCCAACCTGCCGGTGACGCAGCCGGTCAGTGGCTCCGTCTCTGTGTCCAACCTGCCGGCCACTCAGCAAGTCGGCGGCACAGTCTCGGTGGGCAACTTCCCCGCCGCCGCGGCGCCGCTCCCGAACCGCGGCGTGGCCACGGCCTGCACTGGGGCCGGCAGCATCGGCACGACCTCGACGGCAGTCTGCGCTGCGGGCACTGGGCGGCTCTACCTCGCACTCCAGAACCAGAGCGACACGGCGGTGATCTACTGCAACCTGATGGGCGGGGCCGCGACCGCCGGCCCGCCCTCGCGCAAGCTCATGCCGAACGCCAGCCTTGTGCAAGGCCACAGCGGCGGCGGCTTCGTGACCACCGCGGCCATCAATTGCATCGCCACGGCAGCGGCGACCCCGCTCTCGGCGGAGGTGGTACAGTGATCCGCGCCGTGGTCGCCCTCGCGCTACTGGCCGCCCCGGCCGCGGCGCAAGAGATCACCCAAAGCGGCATGGTGGCCGGCCAGCCGATGGCCCATGGCACGACTGTGCTGCCCTACACTGCGGCCACGCTGGCGGTTGGCAAGGTCACCGCGACGATGGCGGTCCCCGGCGTGCAGGTCGGCGATATGGTCTTCGTCACCCCGGAATCGACGGCGGGGATCTCGGTGGGAACGGTGCTCAATCCGATCGCCGAGGTTCCGGCCAACGGCCAGGTGCGGCTGACCTGGACCACGCCGGGATTGGTCGCCGTCAACCTCGGCACCGTCAACCTGCGCTTCCGCTGGATGAGGTTCGCCAACTGATGCTGACCGTGATCACCCCTGCCGAGCGCACGCGCCTGACTACGGTGAAGACGGCACAGGCTCATCTGCAGATCGACGGCGATCCCGATGAATTCTATCTGGGCGAGCTCATCGATGCCGCCTCGGCCATTGTGGTTGGGTGGTGCTGCAGAAGCTTCGCCCGCGAGACGGTGCGGCAGACCTTCCGCGGCACGCTGGGCGATTGTCTGGTCCTGGAGCGGCTGCCGGTGGCCACGGACGTTACCGTGTCTGTCGACGGCCGAGCGATCGAGGCAGAAGCCTTCGAGATTGAGCCTGGCACGGGGCTGCTCTACGCGCTGTCCGGCTTCCGGCGCTGCGCCTGGCAAGGCTCCTTTGCCTCGGTCACCTACACCGGCGGCTACTTCCTCCCTGGCGCCCAGAACCGCAACCTTCCGCGCGATGTGGAGCAGGCTTGCCTGGTCACCATCGGCGCCCTGCACGCTGCCCGTGGCCGCGACCCGCTGCTGCGCTCCGAGAGCACCGAGGATGTGGGTTCGGCATCCTGGCTGGACCCGCGCGCGGGCATGGAGGCCCTTCCTCCCCAGGCTGCAGGGATGCTGGCTCCTTATAGGGCCTGGCGAGCCGGATGAGCCATCGCCTGGCCACCCGCCGCCGCCAGATCCGAGCCAGGGGCCGCACCATGCTGCTGGCGCGCCCCGACGGGCCCGCCGTGTCCCTGGTCGGCTACCTGCATGCCTATGGCGCCGACGAGATGACCGGCGGCGTCCAGCAGGGCGACGGCCAGGTGGAGACGCTGAACGATGAGATCGCCGCAGCCGAATGGCCGGCCCCGCCGTCGCGCCCCGATCGCATCACCATCGGCGGTCAGCGCTGGACGGTGCAGGGCGCCTGGCCCGTCTATGACGGCGAGCTGCTGATCGGCTGGAAGATCTGGGTCAGGGGGAACGGATGAGCGACATCGTCTTCGAAGCGGTCGAAGCGCTTGTCGACGCCGAGTGGACCGGCACGCCCGTGGCCAAGCCCAACCGAGCCTTCGCCAAGCCGCAAGGGCCATGGATCCGCTTCGAGGTCACCGGCGACATCTTCCAGCAGCAGAGCATCGGCGCCGGCGCCGTGGCGCGCGAGAATCTCTGGCGCGAGACCGGCAGCGTGCTGGTGCACCTCTTCGTGCCGGCCGGTGACGACACCAAGCCTGGCCGGCGGCTCCTGCGCCAGTTCGTCGACCTGCTGGTCGGGCAGGAACTCGGCGCCATCGAATTCACCGACGCCTCGTTCGGAATGGGTCACGCGCCCGAGGATGACGGCAACTGGTGGATCCTGCCGGCTTCGATCGGCTGGACCCGCGACGAATAGGACCCTGCACATGGACAGCCTGATCATCGTGCGCCCCTTCCGCGGGCGCTTTCGGCGTTTCGAGCCCGGCACCGCGAAGGAGCCGAACGCCATCACCGTCGAGGAAGTCGGCAGCGAGGCCGCCGCCGCGCAGCTGCTGAAGGCCGGCTACCTCGCCGAGCCCTCGAAGCCCGCCGAGAAGCGCGCCGCCACGGCCGCCGCGGTCGCCGCCGAGCCGGCCGCCACCCCCAGCACCTGAGGTAGCCCAGCCATGGACACCAGCCGCCTGCGCCTGACCGGCGTCCGCGCCAATGCCGATGGGTCCGCGCCGGCCAGCCCGCGCATGCGGCGCGCCCGGATCACCGGCGAGAACCTGCGGCTTGAGCCGCAGTATGAGGTCTCCGATGAAATCCGGGACGACCGGATGGAGGCCGATCCCGCGCTCTCCGACCTGGCGAATGACGGGACGCTCAACTTCGAGGTGCATTATCCGCCCGATCGCTCGCTGATGAGCGAGTGGCTGCAGTCCGCCTTCTACAACGCGTGGTCGCTGACGCCGCAGCACTACAACGACGGCGTCGAGGATGCCGTCATCACCTCCGTCGCCTCCTCCACCGGCACGGTGACGGTGATCGACGAGAGCGCCGCCGGTGGTTTCGCCGGCACCGCATACAAGGCTGGGCACCTGGTGCTGTTCTCCGGCTTCGACACGACGCCGGCGAACAACGGCATGCGGAAGGTGCTGAGTTCCACGGCCACCTCCGTGGTCTACGGGCCCGATGCCGGCATGTCGCTGGACAACACCCCCGACGCCGAGGCCCGGATGAAGGTCGTGGGCTTCGAGGGCGCAGCGGGCGACATCACCGCGACCAGCACCGGTCTGGGCAGCACCACGCTCGACTTCACCACCCTCGGCCTGGCGGTCGGGCAGTGGATCAAGATCGGCGGCACCGGCTCGGCCTTCCGCTTCACCCCCGAACCGCTGAACGGCTGGGCGCGGATCATCGCCATCTCGGCGAACGCCCTGACCCTGGACAACCTGCCGCCTGGCTGGGCGCCCAGCAGCGGCACGGGCAAGACGATCCGGGTCTGGTTCGGCGACTACATCCGCAACGGAACCACGCAGTTCGCGACGGTGATCGAGCGCGGATTCATGGGGCAGAACCCGCCCAGCTACATCGTCAACCCGGGCATGGTGGTTGGGCAGCTGCAGCTGACGATCGCCGCGCGCCAGAAGCTGACCGGACAGCTGACCTTCCAGGGCATGGATGGCGGCCGGTCCAGCCTGGTCAGCCTCGACGACACCCCCGACCCGGCGCCTGCGGTCGAAACGCACCCGATCATGACCGCCTCGGCGAATTGCGGGCGGATCTTCGAATCCGGCGCGGTGCTGACCCGGCCCAATTTCGTGCGCAGCCTCGGCATCACGCTGAACAACAACACCCGTACGGTGGATGAGGTCGGCACGCTGGGCTCGCCGGATGTGGGTGAGGGCTCGGCCACGGTCGGCGCGACGCTGGAGACCTATTTCGGCGATGGCGCGCTCTACGCCAAGGCGATGGCCGGCACCCCCACGGCCATTTCCGCCCGCGCCATGAAGGCGAACAAGGCCATGGTCTGGACTATGCCACGCCTGACGCTCCGGGGCTTCCCGACCAGCCCGGGGCGGAACCAGGACAGCCTGCTGTCGCTCACCGGAATGGCGAGCCGCGACAGCCTGACCAACTGCCATCTGCAGATGGATCGCCTCGAATACGTCGAGGCCTGACAGCTCCGGCCGCGCAGCCGGAGACGCCGCGCGGCGAGAGGCGGTGGATGCGTCGGGCGTCCACCGCCTTGCCCCCGACAGCCCGACAACCCGACAGGAGAAGATGATGGCCAAGCTGGACAGCCTGCGCGTCAACGCGCGCGCCATGCGCGAGGGCGAGTGGATCGATCTGCCGGAGGGCTTCGACGGCCTGCGGCTGCTGGTGCGCGCCCAGGGCCGCGCCTATCTCGACGGCCGCGCCAAGCTGATGAAGGAGGCGGCCGAGCCCTATGGCGGCAAGGAGGAGCTGATCCCGGAGGAAGTCCTCGACGAGGTCTCCGCCCGCGCCGCCGGCCAGCATCTGCTGATCGATGTCGAGAACCTCCACGGGGCGCACGGCCCGGTGACGGTCGAGCAGTACCGTGACCTCATGATCGAGCCCGATCGGCTGCCGCTGGTGACCGCGGTCTTCATCGCCTCCGGCCAAGTCGGCCGCAAGCTCGACATTGACCAGAAGGTCGCGGAGGGAAACTCCGGGACGTCCTCCGCTGGCGGCTAGACCAGACGGAGGAGACCGCTTCCTGGCTCGCTGATGCCGCGGAGGAGGAGGGCTTCGGGGAGCTGGCCAGCACGGCGCACGCCAAGGTCGCCAGTGGCCCGAAGCTCCTGCCCTGGCTCGCCTGGGTCATGGCCTGCTGGGAGCGGCTGAACCCTGACCGCCACTGGCGGCCGCAGGGAATGGATGTGGCGGCTCCGGGTCGCATCCCCTGGACCGTGGTGCGGGACTGGTGCCAGCACCATGAGTACGGGCCCGACCGGATGGACTTCCTGGACCGGTGCCTGATGGCCATGGACACGGTCTTCATCGAGCATTGGCAGGCGGAGCAGGCGGAAGCCCGCCGGCAGCGCGAGGCGGAAAGGTCGACACCATGAGCGGCACCCGCTTCGAGCGCGACATCAGCCTTTGGCTCGATCGTAACCTGTCAGATCGGGCGCTCTCGAAGCGCCTGGCCGCCTACGCCCGCCGCCGGCTGGATGAGACCATTGCCAGCGGGCAGGGGTCGCGGGCGTACAAGCGCTATGTCGACGGCGTGCTGGGCGCCAGCGAGGACCAGGTCCGGCCGGATGGCCGGATCGTCTACGAGTTCACCTACCTGGCCGACGCCACGGTCTTCGCGCTGGGCTACCTGATGCAGCGCTCGCCGGTAAAGAGCGGCCGCTTCCGCAGCAGCTTCTACCTGGGCATCTCGCGCGGCCAGGGCGGTCGGGCGCAGCGGGAGGTCACCGGCGGCCGCTTCATCCCGGCCGCCACCTTCAACCCGCAGACCATGAGCGCGGATGCCTTCGAGGTGGTGATCGGCAACACCCAGCCTTACAGCCGCAAGGTGGACGTGCAGCTGGTGGGGCTGCGGCGCCTGCGCTTCGAGGTGCCGGCGGGCATGTTTGAGGATGCCGCACGGGCCGTGAATGGCCAGTTCGGCAACAGCGTCCGCGCCCGCCGGGTCTACACCATGCGCTTCCCGGGCCAGTACCGGCTGCAGCAGCCGCAGTACCGCAAGGATGCCCCGCACCGCATCAAGCGGGGCGTGGGCGATTTCGTCGAGAGCCCGGCTCTCATCATCTCGATCCTGTAGGGGCACCCATGGCGCAGCTCGATCAGCTCGGCGTGTCGGCCCGCTTCGAGAATGGCATGTCGGCCGGCGCGAAAGCCGCGGCGGCCGATATGGAGCGGCTGGCGAAGGCTGGCGCTGACGTGGATGGTGCGCTGGCGAAGACCAGCGAGCGGGTTACCCGTGTGGGCGCCACGGCGGAGCAGCTGGCGCGGAAGTTCCTGGAGGCCGAGCGGGCGACGGCGCGCCTCGCTGCGGCCAACCGCGCGACCGCCGGCGCCATGCGCGACAACGATGCGCTGCTGCAGGCCGGCAGGATCAGCCTCGAGCGCCACGCCGAGATCCAGGCCGGCATTCTGGCGCGCCAGGCGGCCGACCAGGAGAAGTACAACCGGAGCATTGCCACCGCGGCAGCCAGCTCAGCCGCCGGCATGGCCGCGCAGGCGGCCGAGATGGAGCGCCTCCGGACCCGGTACGATCCGCTCTACGTCGCTGCGCAGCGTTACGAAAGCGCCCTGCAGGATATTGCGCGTGCGGAACAGGCAGGTATCCTGAGCACGCGCACGGCCGCCCAAGCCCGTGCCGATGCTACCGCGCAGATGCATGGCTTCGCGAACGCTGCGGCCCAGGCCACGCGGGAACAGCAGAACGCCGCAGCGGCACAGGCCGAGTTCAATCGCGTGCTGCAGGTGGGCGGATCCGGGTCCGATCACGCATCCCGCGCTGCTGATGTCGCCGCCTACGGCAACGAGCTGGATCGGCTGCGCGCCAAGTACAATCCGCTTTTCGCGGTCAGCAAGCAGTACGAGGCCACGCTGGAAGAAATCGCCCATGCCGAGAGGGTGGGCGCCATCTCGACGCGCGAGGCGGCGGCGGCTCGCGAGCGCGCCACAGCTTCCTTCGCGGCGGCCACGGCGCCGGTACAGCGCCAGACGCAGCAGGCGGAGGCCACGGTGCGGAGCCTGCGGCTCCAGGCGCATGAGGCCACGAACCTTAGCTACCAGATCCAGGACGTTTTCGTTCAGCTGGCTGGCGGCCAAAACCCGTTCCTGATCATGGCCCAGCAGGGCCCGCAGGCGACCGGCGCCGTCGGCGGTGTGCGGCGCGGCCTCGAGCTGCTGTCCGCCGCCATCACCCCGGTGCGTGCCGCGACGATTGCCCTCACCGCCGCGGCCGCAGCCACGGCGCTCGCCTACAATGCCCAGGAAGGCTCTCTGGTCCGAGTGCAGACCCGCATGCGGGCGACGACGACCGATTACGTTGCCATGGGCCGGGTGATGGAGGCCCAAGCCCGCCGCGCCGCCGCCACGGTGCCGGGCCTGAGCACCGCCAGCGCGCGCAACGCCATGGTCAGCTTCGCCGGCGCCGCGCCGCGCAACAGCGGCTTCGATTTCGCCGACATCACCCGCCAGGCGGCCGACTTCGCCCGCGTGATGGGCACCGATGTGGATGCGGCGGTGGGGCGCTTCACCGAGGGCATGCGGGACCCGGTCGGCCTGGTCGACAGCCTGGCCAAGCAGGGCTTCCCGGGGATGACCGAATCCTTGCGCCTGACGGCTCTGCGCCTGGCCGAGGGCGGTCAGCGCGGCGACGCCTTCACGCTGGTGCTCGGCCGGATCGCCGCGGCGACCTCCGGCGCGGCGCGCACCGGCATGTCCCCGCTGGAATCCGGCCTGGATCGGCTGAGCAAGCGCTTCCGCGACATGTGGGGCGTGGTGGCGGAAGGCCTGGCCGGCGCCGGTGCCGATTTCCTCGACTGGCTGGAGCGCAGTAACGGACGGGTGGAGAACGGTGGGATCTTCGACCCGTCCCTGGGCAACTCGACCGGGCTGAGCCGCATGCTCTTCGGCCACCCGGCGCAGCGCACCGATCCCGCGGCGGTGCCGGCCAACATGCAGCCGGTCATTGCCCAAGCCGCCGGGCAGGCGGGGGTTGATGCTGCGCTGCTGGCCCGCGTGATGACGCTTGGCGAGCGCAGCCGGCAGAATGCGGACGGGACCTGGCCGACCAGCCCTAAGGGCGCCGAGGGCCCTCTGCAGGTCATGCCGGGCACCTTTGCGGAGATGGCGCGCCGCTACAACATCAGCGGCGGGATCAACGACCCTCAGGCCAATGCCACCGCCGGCGCCTACTACCTGCGGGAGATGCTCAACGCCTTCAACGGCGACGTGAAACTCGCCCTGGCCGCCTACAACGCCGGCCCCGGCCGCGTGAACGAGGTGCTTGCCGGCCGCGCGGAGCTGCCTCGGGAGACCGTGGGATACGTCCGCAGGGCAGCGGCTGGCTATTCGGGCACCGGCCTCGGGCCCACTGCGCCGCGGCCGGGCATCGCCTTCCCGACCGGCCTCGATATGTCCGGCGCCGATGCCGGCCGCTCGATCCAGGACGCTGTCCTGGCGCCGGCGGCGTTGGAGCGTCTGCTGCGCCAGGCGCGTGGTGCGGAGCCTCTGCCCGGGCAGAGTGGCACACTGGCCAACCGCCGCGCCGGGCTGATCACGACCATCGGGCAGGCCCAGGACGCCCGCCTGCTGGGCGCGACGGCCGAGGAACAGGAGACGCTGACGGCGGCGGTGCAGCGCTGGCGCGCCGAGCTGGAGGCGGCGAAGACCCCGCACGAGGCCATGCTGCAGCGCCTGCAGCAGCAGAATGCGTCCGCGCAGGAGACCAACCCGACGCTGCGCGCGATGGCTGATGCCATGGCCGAGTATGACCAGGCCATCCGCGCCGCGGGCCAGACGCCGGACCCGGCCGAGCGCCAACGCTACATGGGCGAGGTGCTGCGCGGCCTGCGCGGGCCGGTCAGCCAGGCCATCGCCGACACCCGGCAGCAGGTCGAGGCCGAACAGGCCCTGGCGAATGCCACGATGGAAGGCGCCGCCGCGGTCAGCCGCGCGGAAAACCTGAACCGCGCCCTGGATCTGGCCCGGCGCAGCGGCTACGCGACGGCCACGGCGGAAAGCGACATCGTGAAGGCCCTGGCCAGGGGCTATGACGACCTCACCGCCGCGCAGCAGCGCCGCGTGTCGGCGCAGAGCCTGCAAGGCCAGAACAACCAGATCGAGTACCTGACCGCCGAGCGAGGCCTGCGGGGGCTCAGCAGCCGCGAGCGTGCGCTGGAGCAGGCGGCGCTCCGGCAGCGCCTGGCGATCCAGAACCGTGGCGGCGATCCCGACAGCGGCCGCTCCGAGCTGGAGATCCTGAACGCCAGGACGATTGCCGGCATGGAGTACGATGCCGGTCGCGTGGGGGACGCCTTCGAGAGCGCCTTCGGCAAGGCCACATCGCAGGTGGAAGACTTCCTGGTCACGGGCGGCAAGGCGAGCGATCTGCTGAAGGCCATGGAGCAGGATCTGGCGCGCCTGGCCTACCGCGCCCTGCTGATGAACCCGCTGGAGAAGGCGGCCTCCGGGGTGCTCGGCCAGGCAGGCAACTGGCTGACCAGCCTCTTCGGGCCGACCACGATCACGGGGGTGAACCCCGCCGCCGGCACCTATGGGGCCAGCCCCAATGAGATGGCCCTGGGGGGCATCATGACGTCTGCCGGCGCCGCGCCACTGCAGCGCTACGCCGAGGGCGGCGTGGCCTACTCGCCGCAGATCGCCCTCTTCGGGGAGGCCAGGAAGCCGGAGGCCTATGTGCCGCTGAACGATGGACGCTCCATCCCGGTCACCGTCCAGGGCGGCACCGGTGGGGGGTTGTCGATCTCCCAGACATTCCGGATCGACGCCCGGGGCGCCGATGCTGGAGCGGCAATCCGCATGGAAGCCGTCGCGCGGCGGGTGGCGCGGGAACAGCAGAACCAGTTGATTGCCCAGGTTGGGCGAGGGGGTGCGATGGCCAAGGCCATGGGGCGGCGATAGTGGCGATCCTCCAGTTCCCCACCGGGATCGCGCGCCCGGCGGGCCTCTCCTGGCTGCCGCGGGCCAACACCCAAAGCCATACCAGCCCGCTCGATGGCACCACCCAGACGCTGCAAATGCCGGGCATGCGGTGGGTGGTGACCCTCACCTGGGAGGACCTCAAGCCCGAGCACTGGCGGATCCTGGGCGCCTTCATCGCCCAGCTCGGCGGCCAGGCCGGCCGTTTCACCTATGGTCCATGGCATGCGCCCCGCACCGCGCCGGGCGTCGGCGCGCCCGTGGTCGATGGTGCCGGCCAGGCAGGCGACCTGCTGGTCACCCGCGGCTGGCCGAACTTCACACGGGTCTTCAACACCGGGGACTGGCTGTCCTACCCCGACGCGCAAGGCAGGCCGATGCTGCACCAGGTGGTCGCCAACAGCAGCAGCAACGGCACCGGGCAAGCTGCGACCCGCTTGGCGCCGCCGCTGCGCCGGCCAGGCGCGGACGGCGCGGCCGTCGAGGTGGTCAACCCGGTCGGGGTTTTCATGCTCGCCTCGGACGATGATGGCGAGATCAGATTCCGGAAGCCGGTGCGCGCCTCGACCAGCCTGCAGCTGGTCGAGGCGCTGGTTTAGAGCGGGATTGGCGTGCTGGCCCCGTTCGGGCAGCGGACTGACAGGGTGTAGGTGGTCGTCTTCCGCTGGACCAAGCCCTGGGGCAGGCCCGTGATCGTGGCACGCTCTGCAATGACCGCAGGCTGGCCGCACTGTTCGGCCAGAATGGACCGGACGAAGGCGTGCCGCTGGTCTCGGTCGTTGAGGTCGTAGCCGATATCGAAGCCGGCAAACATATTTACAATCAAAAGCTTGGGGTCGGACGGGTCAGGCATCACGCGGACCCGCCCGCTGCCCAGCTCCATGCCCGACGACATGCCGCCGGTGGGCCCGCATGCGGCCATCGCAAGGCACATCAACAGCGCAGCTCTTCGCACGGCACCCTCCCTGTCAGGGCGCCAACGCTAGCCTTTACCCTGGAGTGGCTCAATGGCCCGAGGAATGACCGCGGCAGCCCGCGCAGCGTCGCAGGGCGAGGTCGTGTCCCGATGTGTGGCGGCCTACCTGGATTTCCCCAGCGCGCCGGTTCGGGTGAATGGCAGCCCCGCCACCATCTTCATCGGCGGGCATGAGTACCTCGGCGTCGGGGCGCTCGGCTCCATCTCCATGGCGGAGGAGGGGGTTGAGCTGCAGGCCTACGGCATGACCTTGCAGCTCTCCGCGATTCCGCGTGACGCGGCCATTGCCAGCCTCGCGGAGGCCTATCAGGGACGGGAGGCGATTGTCTGGGAGGTGCTTTTCGATGCCGCCTGGAAGGTGATTGCGGACCCCATCACGATCTTCCGGGGCCGTATGGACCAGATGAACTTGGCCCTGGGTTCTACGGGTAAGGTCGAGGTGAAGCTGGAAAGCCGGCTGCGTGACTGGGAGCGGCCGCGCCTGCGCCGCTACACCAGCGAGGATCAGCGCCGGGAGCACCCCGCCGATCTGGGTTTCGAGTTCGTCTCGAAGACTACCGAGAAAGAGCTGATCTGGCCGGCGAAGAGCTTCCGCGCATGACCCGCCCCATGCCGACCCGGCCGAGGGTGCAGGACTGGCCGGAGCGCCTGGCGGAGCTGATCGAGGCGCGGCGCGAGATGCCCTTCACCTGGGGGCTGCACGACTGCTGCACCTTCGCGGCCGACGCAGCGGTAGCCCTGACCGGCTCCGATCCCATGGCGCAGTTCCGGGGCCGCTACAGCGACGAGGAAGGCGCGGCCGCCATGGTTGGGCAAGGCGGGCTGGAGGAGAAGGTGGCGGCCGAGCTGGCCGCCTGGGGCGCCCGGGAGATCCGGCCCGCCTTCGCGCAGCGGGGGGATTGGGCCTTGGTCATGGTCGGCAACGACCTGATGAGCGGCGTCGTCATCGGGGCCGAGGTCGCGGTGCCCGGGCCGGATGGCCTCCGCTTCGTGTCTCTGCAAGCAGCGCGCCGCTGCTGGGGAATTTGAGATGCCAGCAGCTATCATTGCGGTCGGCGCTGCGGCTGCGGGCTGGGGTGCTGCGGCTGGCATCCTGGGGGCCGCCGCGGCCGGCACGTTCAGCTTCATGGCCATCGCAACGGTAGTCGGCACCGCAGTGTCCTACGGCCTCTCCGCCGTGTTCGCGGTGAATGGCGAAAAGCGGACCAACAACAGCCAGGACCGCAAGCAGATCATCCGCTCCAGCGTCGAGCCGCGGCAAATCGTCTACGGTCGGGCGCGGGTCTCCGGGCCCATGATCTACGCCTCCAGCTCCGGGCCGGATCTGCGCTACCTGCACCTGGTGATCCCGCTGGCGGGTCATGAGGTCGACCGGATCGGCACGGTCTGGATCAACGATGTCGCCGTGAACGATGGGGATCTGGACGGCGACGGCAACGTGGTGGCCAATGGGCACCAGCTGAACGGGAAGTGCCGCGTCCGGAAATACAGGGGCGACCAGACATCGGCGGATCCCAACTTGGTGGCCGAGAGCACTGATGGATGGTCGTCCAGCCATGTGCTTCGGGGGGTCGCCTACCTCTACCTCCGCCTCGAATACAGCCAGGACGCCTACCCATCAGGCCTGACCGGCATCTCGGCCGAGGTCTTCGGTCGTAAGGTCTATGACCCCCGGACAGGCGCCACGGCCTACAGCACCAACTGGGCGCTTTGCGTGCTCGACTACCTCAAGGCCGATTTCGGCCTGGCCTGCAAGCCGGACGAGGTCGACGAGGGCTCTTTCGCGATCGCGGCCAATGTCAGTGACGAGCTGGTGCAGCTGAATGCGGAGGCCACCGAGTGGCAGTCCCGCTACACGATGGACGGCGCCATCAAGCTCGATGAGACGCCGATGGACATCATCGAGAAGATGATGACGGCCGGCGGCGGTGCGCTGGTCTATGTCCAGGGGCGCTACCAGCTGCACGCCGGAGCCTATGTGGCGCCGACCGACGTGCTGACCGTGTCCGATGTGGCGGGCGATATGGAGATCGTCACCAAGCCCAGCCGCAGCGCCCTGTTCAATTCCGTGAAGGGCACCTTCATCGATCCCGGCCAGTCCTGGCAGTCCAGCGAGTTCCCTGCATTCGAGGCGAGCTTCTACATCGGCCAGGACGGGGAGAAGATCTGGAAGGAGGTCGAATTCCCCTTCACGATCGACGGCACCCGCTGCCAGCGCCTGGCGAAGCAGCTGGTGCTGACCGAGCGTGAAAGCCTGACCATCAGCGTGCCGGTGAAGTACCGCGGCCTGCGCTTCAGCGTCATGCAGAACGTCGCGGTGCAGATGCCGGACCTGGGGTGGAACAACAAGCCGTTCCGCGTGAAGGACTGGACCTTCGATCCGGTGACGGGTGGCGTCAGCCTTGTCCTGCAGGAGGACGGCGCCGGCAGCTATGGCTGGCTCTATGACGATGCGGCCAGCATCCCGCCATCGCCCGACACCGACCTGATCAACCCGCTGAACATCCCGGCGCCGACCAATCTGCAGCTGCAGCCCACCACGGGGATGAATGCCGACGGTGCGGCGGTGCCGGCGCTGCTGGTGACCTGGACGCCCGCGCAGCATGCC
Organism: Pseudoroseomonas cervicalis; assembly: GCF_030818485.1. Taxonomy (NCBI): domain Bacteria; kingdom Pseudomonadati; phylum Pseudomonadota; class Alphaproteobacteria; order Acetobacterales; family Roseomonadaceae; genus Roseomonas; species Teichococcus cervicalis. Next base: position 3,453,535 of record NZ_JAUTAJ010000004.1, read on the forward strand.
TTCGTCACCTCGCACGAGGTGCAGTGGCGGGTGGCGCCGAATGGCCCGTGGAGCAGCGCCGAGGTGCCAGCGCCGACCGCGCGCTATTCCATCATGCCGGTGGTGGTGGGGCAGGCCCTGGATGTGCGGGTGAGGGCGATCGGCGGCATCGTCCGCGGTCCATGGACCGGCATCGCCACGGGAGCAGGCGAGCGTGACACAACGCCGCCAGGGCCGCCTGGTGGTGCGTCCGTCACGGCAGCCATCCAGCAGTTCGTCATCCGCTGGATCAACCCCCCGGACAGCGACCTGGCGAAGGTTGAGGTCTACGAGTCCACCAACGACAGCTTCGGTGACGCCTACAAGCAGGGCGAGAGTACCTCTGACTTCTTCGTCCGGAACGTCGCCGCAGGCTCGACCCGCTGGTTCTGGTTGAGAGCGTTGGATCGCAGTGGGAATGCCTCGCCGGTTGTCTATGCAGGCACGGGAACAGCCCGAGCGACCCAGACGGCCGATATTCAGCCGGGCGCGGTGAGTGGGCTGGACTTTGCCGAATGGGACGGCCCCGGCGTGCGGGATATCACCTTCGGTGATGGCACCTTCCCGCTGCTGACCGTGGTCACCATCAGGGTCTCCGCATCAGGCGACCCCACCAGTGACGGCGGCGAGAACCCGCAGATCACGTACCCCAAGGTGCAGGTCACCTTGCGGCTGGACGGTACGATCGTGGCGGAGGGCGTGATGCCGGCAAGCGGGTCGATCGTGCTGCCTTGGGGCGCGCCTGCGGTTCCGCCCGGGACGCACACACTGAACATCGCGGTCAGCACGATCGGCGGCGCCGTCGTGCACAAGGTCTTCGCACAGATCCAAACCGCCAAGCGGTAACCCCTAGACAATCTGGAGTACCTGCATGTCGGGATCGTTCCCGCCTGGGGCGACGCTGCGCATCCGCAGCGCGCCTGGGCGTGTCCAATTCGGCAACAGCGTCACGCTCTGGCTCGATCTGCGCGACAGCGTAGGACAGCCAATCGACGTGATCGCTGTCGGGATGGCTTACACGCGGCCCGACCTCTCGGATTTCGAGAGCCGGGATGTGCCGCTGGTGCCGACGAAGACCGGTCCAGGCACGTGGTTGGCGACCTTCATCCCAGAGATGCAGGGGACGTTCCGCGTCTGGGCCTTTGTCCCCGGCGGGCCTGCGCAGACCGAAACCACAATCGATGTCATGACGGGAGGCGAGCCTTGAGCGAATCTGTCGCGCAGGTCAATGCCATCAGGTCCATATCCGGTGCGACCGCAGCAAGCGTATCGGAGCAGGTCGCCAGCGAGCGTGTCCCTGAAATCGCTGCCGCGATTCTGCCGGAGGCCGCGGCGGATGCTGTGCGGGTGGCTATCGAGCCCGCGCAGAACGAGATTGAGCAAGCGCGGCAGCAGGTCGCTGGCGATGCCACCGCGGCGGCGGCGAGCATGCATGAGGCACAGCAAGGCGCGCTGGATGCTGCCCTGGCGCGCCAAGCCGCTGAGGCTGCCGCGGCGGCGGTGGTGGACACCGTGGCCAATCCTGCCATCCGCATCCCGACCGTGGCGCAGCTGCTGGAGTACCTTCCGACGCCTCAGGTTGGCGACCGGGTCGAGGTCTATGCTGATCCGCCCTATCCGCTGACAGCGAATCCCGACGGCTCCAACCGCAACGGCTTCTGGCGGTGGAATGGCTTGGCACTGGACTTCGAAGGGCTGTCGGCGAACGCGATCCGTGCGGTGGTGCAGGATGTCGTCAGCACGCTGATGTCGGCGCCCAACGGGCTGCTGGACGCGCCTGATCTGCTGCTGGCCCAGCGCGACGCCATCGGACGCTTGCTGATGGCAGTCAAGCCGGACGCGACATTGCTGGCTAAGCTGGGCATTCAGCCCGGCCAGGGCCTGCGCCTGGACTACCTGCCCAGCGAGCAGGGTACCGTCACGCGCCTCCGGCTCGGCGACGCCGACGGGCGCCTGCCGATCGGCGGTGCTGTGGTCGACGCCACCTATCAGACCGTCGAGGGCGACATCAGCGCCACGGTGGACGCTGCCGGCCGCATGCTCGGCTATCACGACCGAGCGGGTGTGCAGTGGGCCAAATATGGGCTTGATGCCGAGGGCATCAGCGTGACCCATGGCCCTGGCCCGCGGACCAAGATCGCGCTGGGGGCGGATGGCAAGATCCCGCTCGGCAACACCGTGCTGGACAGCACATTTGCGACCGTGGAGGGCGACATCTCCGCGCAGGTGCAGCTGGATGCGCAGGGCCTGCGGCGGGTCATCAGCATCACGGACAAGGATGGCAACGTCTCGGGCCGCTATGCGGGCGGCGCGGTGTCGGCCGAGGTCGAGGCAGCGCGCGGCACGCGGCCCAGCCTGGCGGCTCGGCTCAGCGTCGGCATCATGCCCTCCGGCGCGATCCCGTCCGGCCACATCTATGGCGCCGCCTACCTTCGCGAGACGCGCCAACGACTCATGAAACTGGAGATCGGCGACACGGACGCGGGCGCTCTGCTCACCGTAGCGCTGATCGGTGATTCCTTCACTCAGGCGTCGCCACGCTATTCTGGGCCGCTCATCCAGCGCCTGCGGACGCGCTACGGGAACGCAGGCGCTGGCTGGGTGTCGTTTTCGTGGTCCGGTTCCAGTGTTGGCAGTTCCGCACTGGGAAATATCGTCGACACCGATGTGCCGATCCGCTTTTTCGGATCGCTCTCCAAGCACATCAACGACAGCGAAAGCCCCGACAGCGCGGATCTGCGCATGTCGGTGGACGGCTGCGCGATCGAGGTCGACGTGCCGGCCGGCCAGACGCGCGCGCGTCTCGCGTATCGGGGGACCGGCGGCGTTGCGGCCTCCGTCCGGTATCGCTGGGGTGCGGATGCCTGGACGGTCATCGACATGTCCACGACCACAGGCCCGACCTGGGTGGACTTGCCGCCGCCTCCGGTTGGCGGCGGCACGCTGCGGTACGAGTGGGTGTCTGGATCGACCGTGACCTATGGCCTGGAGCTGCGCAACGCGTCGCCAGGCGTGCGCGGTCACAAACTCGGCGTCAGCGGCAGCTATCTCCAGCAATGGGCAACGATCAATGAGGCCGGATGGGTCACCAATCTGGCGCAGCTGGAGCCGCATCTGGTGACGCTGACGTTCGCGACCAACGATCAGCGTTTTTACTCGCCCGCTGAGTACGCCGGCTACATGCAGACGATGATCAGCCGCATCCGCGCCGCGCGCCCGGCGGCGGACATCCTGATCGTCTCCCCCGAGGCCAACGTCGCCGAGCTCGAGCGGCCGTGGCCTATGGGCGGCTACCGCGACGCCGCGCTGGAGATGGCCGCCGCCAACGGCTGCGCCTGGCTCGATTTGCAGCCGCTGTTTGGGCTCAGCCCCGCAGATTACGCCAGCGGCAGCGCGCGCCCCTGGCTCAATCCTGACGGTACGCACCCTGACCCGCTGACCGGCGGCCGAGCCATCGTCGCCGCGCTCCACCGCCTCCTGACCTCCGCACCCTGAGAGGATCCCCGCATGGCCAATATGCTTTTGCAGACGCTGCCCGGCGTCGCGACCGATACCAGCCTGCCCGTCCTGCGGCGGGATCGCGTCCTCGCCGATGCTCGCGATGGCGTGCTCTGGCTGAACGACATGGCTTATCCCTGGTGCTACTCCGGCCTACCCCCGGCCGATGGCGCGGCGGTCCGTGACATCGCCGAGCGCGGCACGGATGGCTCTCTGGTGATCGGCGCCGGCGCTCCGCCCACCTATGCCGGCGGCGGGCTCGATTTCGATCTCGCGACAGGCCCCGGCCACTATATGCGGGTGCCGCCGCGCGTGGCTGCGGCGCTCTGGTCGGCCGGCGGCTCTGGTTTCGCGGCGACGGCAACGATCGCGAGCGGCGCCGTCACCGCCCTCAATCTGTCCTCGGGCGGCATTGGTGCGGTGGGCGGCTACACCGGGACGCTTCCGCTCCTGCTCTCGGGCGGCGGGGGCAGCGGTGCGGCAGGCACGGCGACGGTGGCCAATGGCGTCGTCACCGGCCTGACGCTCTCGGCCGGCGGCACCGGCTACACCTCCGCGCCGGCCGTCACCCTGCTGGGCCCGCAGTACTACATGGTGATGATGTATGTCCGTCTGCCGCCGCTCGCGCAGTGGCCGACCTCCGGGACGCTGCTGCCCTTCCTCAGCTGGGGCAAGTATAACGTCGCGCCGGACCTCGTCAGCATCGGCATGCTGCAAGGTGCCGGCGGGCTGCTGACGCTGCGCCGCCAAACGGCCATCAACGTGCAATCGGGGCTCAACCTGCAGCCTGTGGCCGGCGATTATGGGGCGGTGGTCCAGATTGCGTTCTGGCGCAACGCTGCTGGGGTGGGCGCCCGTCTCCGCTCCGCCAATGGCACGGTTCTGGCCTCTGGCGCTGTCGGGGCCAACAACGCCGCGGATTTCTCCGCGCTCGCGGGGCGCTTCGGCATCGATCCGGGCGACTGGTGGACCGGGTCGCTGCCGCAGAATCATGGCAACTGGCGCGCCTACCGGCTGATGGTCGAGGATCTGGCCGTGAGCCGGCGCGACCCGGGGACCGTGCTCGACTCCGATTACACGCGCACTATGGCGCGCGGCGTGTTCAGCTGACGCCGCCATGCCTGACAGCCAAGGCGGAGGCCTCAGCGCTATCGGCGCCAAGCCGGCCATGACGGTGGGCCAGCTGGTGACGGGGCTGACGGTGGTGCTGCCGCTGGTGGCCTTCGGGTGGACCGCCTGGTCGAGCATCAGCTCAGCCAACACCCAGGCGATCCAGCTGCAGGAGCGGCAATCTCAGACCCTCCTGCAGCTCAGCAACCAGCTCGCTGAACAGCGGCAGATGACGCATCAATTTGTCGGCCAGGCCGGCGAGATGCGCAGCATGATCGTCGAGCTGCGCACCCAGACGGCTGTCCTGCAGCGCGACAGCGACCGTCAACGCGAGGACACGGACCGGCGGTTTGAGGCGACCCGCCAGTCCATCCAGCAGTTGCGAGACCTGATTGCCCGCATGGCCCTGCAGCCGCGCGGGCAGTCGGACTCTCCACCGATCGCCGACACGGCGCCGCTGCCCAACAGCGACACCGGCCTGGTCTGGCGTCCTGTCCTGCGGCTGCCGCTGGACTGAGTTCCGCGCCCGGCCGGCAGCCGGGCAAATCCTCACATAGGAGGCGCATATGCGCTTTCTCGTGGACCGGCTCCGAGAGCCGGGCACGCTGCGTTCGCTCGCGGTCGTGCTGTTCGGGCTCTGGGGTGTTGCGCCCAGCGACCCGGTGGTCGAAGCGGCCATCCAGATCGGCATCATCCTGCTCGGCCTCGTCTCGGCAGTGATGCCGGAAAAAACTTCGGAAGCGGCCGAAGCGGTGGCCCAGGCGGCCGGCGCGGCACGAGAGACCGCGGCCAAGGCTGCCGTGGCGGCTAGCGAAGCCAAGGCCGCGACCTCTCAGGCCACGCAGCTTGTGGGCAGCGCCCGCGCTCTGGCCGAGGCAGCGAACGTGCGGATGCTGCCGAGCCAGCCCGGGCCGGGCCCGGAGTACATGGGCCGATGACCCTCCTCGCCCGCTTGCTCGCCATTCTGGGTCCAGGGCGGGAGGCCTCACCCGCCGCCAGCACCGCCCCGGCAGCCCAGCCTGTCGCCGCCACTCCGGCGGTCCCTGTCCATGCGGTTGGGGATGCCCCGGCCGCGCCTCCCGAGGTGTCCCCAATGGATCGCTTTCCTGCCCTGATCGAGGGCGTACTCGGCCGCGAGGGCGCCTATTCCAACGATCCAGCCGACCGCGGCGGTGAGACCATGTGGGGCATCACCATCGCCCGCGCCCGCGCCGCCGGCTACAGCGGCCCCATGCGCGACATGCCTCGGGCCACGGCGGTGGAGATTTACCGCCTGTACTACTGGCGGCAGCCGGGCTTCGACCGCATAGAGGAGATCGACCCGCCCCTCGCTGAGCGGCTGCTAGATGCCGGGGTGAACTGCGGCACCGGACGCGCCGGCCAGTGGCTGCAGCGCGCCCTGAACGTGCTCAACAACAGGGGGCGGGACTATGCCGACCTCACGGTTGACGGCGTGTGTGGCGCCATGACGCGGGCCGCACTGTCGGCCTTCATCGCCCGGCGCGGCGCGGAGGGCAGGGCGGTCCTGCTGGAATGTGTGAAGACCTACCAAGGGGCGCACTATCTCGGCCTGGCCGAGGCAGACCAGTCGCAGGAGACCTTTCTATTCGGCTGGATCCGGTCGCGCATCCTGGGGCTGCACTGAAGGCGGTTCGGGTTGTCCGGGCAACCTGCCACCGCTAGATTCCCGTCTCCCGCTGCGTAGGGCGGTGACGCCGGCGTCGCAGAATGGCGGCAGCTAGGCCGGGGTTAGACCGGCGCGCAGCAAGAAAGCCCGCCTCGGCCACAAGCCGAGGCGGGCCTTTTTTGCGTCTGGTCGGCGCACGCTGAGTGGTGGCTTTTCCCCAGCCTTGGGGAAAAGTGTCGGCCTGCGTCCGGCGCCGCCGCCTCAACGTGGGAATTTCCCACGGTTGGGCCCCTCAGGTCTCGCCTCCGAGCCGCCCGCTCCTGGGAGATTCCCAGGTTATGCCGCCAGGCCCGCGCGTCGGATCGCTGAGTATGAGCGCGTTCCGGGAAATCCCGGAACGGAACAAATTCAGCCTGTTAGCGTGAAGCTGGGCGGCGCCGACGAAATCCGTCGACGCTCTGCGGCTGCGCCACCTCGTGGTGGAAATCTCCCACCATGCCGCCCGCGCCGCGCCACGGTGGCGCGCCTAGTAGTTTCCACCCGCATTCCCCTCTATCCGACCTCACCCAAACCAGTATCGCGGTGGCGGAAACTGGCCTTTGTTTTTTCTGTGCCTTCTCAAAATTCCTAATCTGGGGGCCGTGGGTTCGAATCCCGCCGGGGACACCATTAAAATCAATAATTTGGCTGACTCTTTCTGGTCTGCCAGATGCCCTTGCTTCGCGTTGCGGACCCCAGGCGGACCCGCCGAGCGACTGCATCAGGATTGCTGCGTCGCGCCATGCTCGCGTCGGGGAGTGAAACGAAAGAAATCCGACAGCTCCGCGGATCGTACCATGCCGCTGGTGGTGGAGCTTTGACGCGATTTGGCGGTAAATGACGTCTCAGCAGTATCCGATCATCCATCAAGCATCTGCAGTTGATCTGGTGAGGTCATGATATGGAAAATTCCAGTGGTCGACGGATCGGTTGGTGGGGAACTGGTGAAGCGCTGGTATGGATTGCTTTTCGCCATTTCATTGAGGGCGGAAAATGGACCATTCTGGAAGAATTTCGGCCGAATTATGATTGGCGTATTAGGCCCTCGTTGCCCGATAAGCCGGGATTGATTGATATTGATTGGGTGATCACTGCGCCAGAGCTGAAACAAGCCCTCTTGACAGGGCCGGACGGCTTCGAGCCGACGTCAAAGACCGACGCCATGGCCCGGGACGCTGCATTGAGGCTTCTCGACCAGACCGGCTTAGCTGCCGCCGACCTCGTCGAGGCGTTGGAACGTGATCTCAATAAGATTCAGCGAGCAGAGGAGGCCTTGGAGCGCGCGACTTCGCGCCTGATTGCTGCCCTCGACGCAGGATTGGTGCCTGCAAGGGGTCGTCCTGCACTCTCTTATTTGGGTGAGAGCAAGAAGGGCCCGCCTGAGCTCATTGCGCCAGAGAGTTTCGGTGGTGACTTTGCCCTCAGTATAGATATCGAGGGAGACACAATTCCGCCAGTTGATGATTATGAAGGTCTTCATTGGACGGGCGTGGAAATTAAATCAGAAGAACTGATTAGAGAATTTCCGAAAGAAGAATATATTCTGAAAAATAATATAAAAAATAATAATGAATATTCTGAAAATAATAATTCTGATATAATAGAGAAAAATACAAAATCAGATAAGGAAGTTTTTGTCTGGATTCGGGAATGGGCAACCGCTTTTTGCCATGAACGCGGGAGGCCTCCTTTTCGGGACAAAGATGCGGTCGCTGAAGGACGCTTGAAGGGCTTCTCCGCTCGGTCTGTCCAACGGGCCTACAAGAACCTGCCGCCCCAACTGCGCGTGCCACCGCGCAAGCCCAAGCAGTCAGCGAGCACACCGGGAACTGCTCGCTGACTGCTCGCTGACTGCTCGCTGACTGCTCGCTGCACGGCTTCGACGGATTGGCTCATCGGCAATTAGCACTGGCCATGGAGCGCGTGACGCTCCGAAGCCAGAAAGGGCAGCCGATGACACCGAATATGACGCCCAGCTATTTGACTGAGTCTGAGTTCTGTGAGCGCTATCACGTGGCGCCTCGCACCGCGCAGCGGTGGCGGGTCAGCGGCGAGGGCCCTTCCTTTGTCCGGATGGGTCTGCGGCGGATTGCCTACCGGCTGGAGGACTGCGAACGCTGGGCAGCCGAGCGCACTTTCGCCCATCGTGCCGCAGAGTTGGCAGCGCGCCCAAAGCAGCGTAGCAGCCGGGCCGGATCGAGCCGTCATGTCTAACGCGATGCCTCTCGGCCGGCATAGCAGTCTGGCTAGCGAGCGGGCCCACTGCTCGCTGTCATCGACCGAGAAGGTCAGGATCTGGTCGCTGCCAAGCGAAGAGATCTCCCCGGAGGAAGCGCATCAGCTGCCGTTGGGAGCGACCAACGCTGCAATGCTGCGTGGCGGACGGGATGCCAGCCACGAGCCTTCAGACAACGCGTACGCTGAGCTTCTTCTATCGATGAAACTGCGCGAGGCTGGAGAATCTATCCTCGCGGCGGAGGTCGAGCCGGAGGCTGCACCCAATCCTCCATGTCCTCTTTCGAAGGCTGCCGATGGCGGCCAGGCGCAGGGAACTGACGGGAACGCAGGGAACAAGCCTGCTTGTCAAGGATCTCACGGGCCCCATGCCGCGGTTCCGTTGGGGAACGGTTGGGAACGCGACCATGGCGGCTGCAGCTTGACTATAGCGGTGGCGGCTGCAGGCGGATACTTGGCGAAGGTTTGGAGGCAGGATGGTACTTGCCGGCCCTATGACAACGTGCGGTTCTACAACCTCCACCCCCATCCTATCGCGGATCTTGCCTCCCTGGCCGAGACGCTGCGCGGGCTGCTACCCTTGCGCTATGCCTGCGTTCTTCGTGGCGCCACGGTCAACGGCGAGATCATGAAGCAGGTCCGCCGGCTGTTGCATCCGGATCAAAAAACCGGGGAGGCGCCGACCTTGCGCGAGGTTCCTCGCCGTTGGGTTGCGCTGGATCTCGATGGCATTCCGCTGCCGGAGGGTACCGACCCCCGGGACCTTGTGGCGTGCGCCGAGGCGGTTCGTCCTCGTTTGCCGCATGCGTTTCGGGATGCGGCCGCCATCATTGGCGCCACCGCATCGCATGGCATCAAGTCTGGTGCCCGGCTGCGTTGGTGGGCATGGCTTTCGCGGCCAGTCATCGGTGCCGAGCTTGTGCAGTGGTTTGTCGGCTTCCCCGTTGACGCTGCGACCTTCCGGCCGGTTCAGCCGATCTACACGGCGCGGCCCTTTTTCGCTGGTGGACGGGAGGACCCCATTCCCGAGCGCTTGGCGATGCTGCCCGGCGCACGAGAGGTGGTGCAGGTGCCGCTGCCGGCGATGCTGCGGCCGGTCAAGATCGCGGCGCCGGCCGTAGTATCATCTTCAAGAGAATTCCGCGGTGGAGGAGCGGCGGCGCTGCAATATGCGAGGCGAACCCTCGCTGCCGCACCCATTGGCACACGGCACGAAACCGCGAAGCGGATGGCTGCCTTCCTGGCTCATCTCGCCCGCACTGGCGAGGTGAGCGCCGACGATGCTGTGCGCGCCGTAGCTGACGGCATCGAAGCCGCTGGTGAACGCCGTGCCGAAGGCGAGGCATTAGCCCGATGGGCACTGGGCCACATCGGGGGTGGCGCATGAGCAGGTCGGAGCGGCTGGCCGCCCCCCAATCAGCAGGCTTGGCGGTCGGCGAGGACACCATGGAGGATCGTCCGCATCACTTGGTGGCGCCCCCACTCGACGTTGAGGATCCGACGCAGATGACGAAAGGCTCGGCGCCCACGCTGGACGACGGGTTGCCTAGCCTACCGGCCGCCCTAGAGTTGGCTCAGGCTCAGGCTCAGGCTCAGGCTCAGGCTCAGGCTCAGGCTCAGGCTCAGGCTCAGGCTCAGGCTCAGGCTCAGGCTCAGGCTCAGGCTCAGGCTCAGGCTCAGGCTCAGGCTCAGGTCGGTGATCATCATGCCCACTGCGATCCTGCAGAAGTGGCATCGATGCCGGAGAGCGAACTGCCGACAGAGCCGCTGGATCTGCAGGCTGAAATTGCCAGCCTCGCTGCGCTGACACGGCTCGACTACGTCAGTAGGCGTGTCTCGGCCGCCAAGCGCCTTGGCATCAAGCTTGGTGACCTCGACGCCGAGGTGAAGCGTGCTCAGCAAAAGGAACGCGTCGATCGGGCGGCAACTGCCCGCGCGCTGCCGCGGCCTGGCCCGGGCGAGGTTCGCTGGCCGACTGGCATAGAATTCAAGGCGGACGGGCTCTACCTCGATCAGGGCAAGGATGCTGCGCCGATCTGGCTTGCCGCCCCCTTCGACGTTTGGGGCGAGGCCCGCACGCTGAAAGGCTCGGGTTGGAGTTTGGCGATCCGGTGGCGTGATGGGGATGGACGGATGGTGTCCTGGATCATGCCACGCCGCCTCCTCATGGTCGCACCAGGCGAGCTGGAGGCACAGATGATGGATCGGGGGTTGCGGATTGCCGTCGATCCCGGCGCTCGGCTCGCCTTACGGAAGGCCCTGGGCGAGGTGGTGGCAGGAACGATGGTGACGGCGGTAAGCCGTGCGGGATGGCATGCCACGCCCGGCGCGCCGTCGGCCTATATGCTGCCCGATGGCGAGACGATCGGCGAGACAGGCGAGATGCTGATGCTTGCCAGCGTGGGCGAGGAAGCTGTCTTACGCTGCAGCATCGCAGGGACCCTCGCCGGATGGCGAGCCCATGTCGCCGCGAAGGCTGTCGGCAACCCCCTTGCCACGTTTTGCATTGCCTGCGCCTTCGCGGGCCCGTTGCTGCTACCGATGGGCGAAGTCTCTGGCGGTTTCCATCTCTCTGGCGGCAGCAAAGGCGGTAAGACGACGGCATGCCAGGCGGCGGCATCGGTCTGGGGGCCCCCACAAAAGGGCGGAGTGCTGCGGGACTGGAACAGCACCGCCAATGCCGTCGAGGCGATGGCAGAGGAAGCCGGCGACGGTCTGCTGATCCTGGATGAAATTCACCAGGCTGATCCGCAGACCGTGGTCGGCACGATCTATGCCCTGGCAGGCGAAGGCGGCAAATCCAGGTTGAAGGAGGACGCCACCGCCAGGCAGAGACGCACCTGGCGGACCTTTCCTTTGAGCAATGGTGAGGTGGATTTAGCGAATGTCGCGGCGAAAGCCGGTCAGCGCTTGCCGGCAGGCGCTGCCGTGCGGCTGCCATCGCTTCCCATCGAGGGAGGTGGCACTGCATGGCCCAACCTGCACGGTGCGCCCGACTTTCCTGCCTTCATGAAGGACCTCCATGCTGCAATGCGGGCGCATTACGGACATGCGGCCAGGGCCTTCATCGAGCGGCTCAGCAGGGAATGGCCGGCCAGGCCTGAGGCGCTGCGGGCCGAACTGGAAGCAAGCCGTGCCCATTTCATGGCGCTTTTGCCCAAGGACGCTGAGACGCAGGCCCAGGACGTGGCGCGACGCTTCGCCCTCGTCGCTGCTGCCGGCGAGTTGGCAACAGCATGGCAGGTGACTGGATGGCCGTCGGGCGTGGCGAAAGAGGCCGCAGAAGCGCATATGCGGATATGGCTGGCAGCTCGACAGGGCGGTGCCGCGGCAGAAGATGCCGAGGCAGTGGAACGGGTCCGGCGGCTGATTGCCGAGCACGGCGATACGCGGTTCCCCGCCTCTAACGAGGATGGAAGTGCCAGGATCGACGACGCTCGCCCCACACATCGGCGCGCCGGCTTTCGAAAGGTAGTAGGCGGCGAACTTTGCTTCCTGGTGTATGCCGAAATCTGGCGCGAGGAAGTTTTTGCAGGAGCCGATGCAACCGCTGCGGCACGAACCCTCCTACGCCGAGGCTTCCTGGTGCAAGGAGAAGGCGGCAAGCTGCAGCGCAACGAACGTGTGCCGGGCTTTAGCAAGCCGTCCCGCTTCTACGTCATTCGCGCCGCGATCATGTCTGGAGAATGATCTGCCGCACGGTCTCCGTCGCGTTCCCTATGTTCTCTGCTCGATCCCTGGCAGGGGAGCTGGAACAGCCCAAGCGGTTCAAGGCTGTAACCGTGTTCCCTATCGTTCCATCTGCGGCAACTCGGCATGGACCCGAAGGGGTGTGTAGGTTTGCCCCAATAGCAACGGGCAATCGCGGCATGCTAGAATCAACGATCGGCTGCGCAAGAGGTGCGGTACCCATCATCGCTTGGTTGGAAAGGTGCGATCCATGGCGGAGGCGCGGCATACAACACCGGCGAAGAGCCACATGACGCTCTCGGAAGCCAAGGCGCTACCGCGCCGCGGAAGGTCGCCGGTGAAGCCATCAACGGATGATCAGGAGGCGGTCGCACGCCTCTGCGAACTGCTGATCGGCGGCATGAGCATGGGTCAGGCGTGCGCTCGCGCCGACTGTCCCAGCAAAACATCTGTCTATGCTCGAATGGCCTCGGATAGCGCCTTCCGGACGACTATCGCGCGCGCACGCGAGGCGCAGCAGCATGCGATGATCGACGACACCATTGATCTTGCCGACAGTGCTACGCCTGAGAACTGGCAGGTGGTGAAGCTCCGCATCTGGGCACGGCAGTGGCGAGCGGCAAAGCTGGCGCCGAAGACCTATGGGTTATCGGCTCAGTCCCTCTCCCAGGCGGAAGCCAACCCGCTGGCACTGCTCATTCAACAAATGCAGGGACGTGCAATGAAGCCGTGCATCGACGGGGGCGATGAGAAATAATCTGAACATTTCTTATCAAAATGGCCGAGCCCTGAGCATTGGTGGGGCGCATCTCCCGCAAGTTCTCCCGCCGCCAATGCCTGCAGGGCGGTGTGTAAAAAACGGAATTGAGGAAGTAATTGCTCTGACTGGGAGGTAGGCGCTCAGCAGCGTGCTCGCAGTGCCTCCCATAGTTCGCCGGGGCCGAGCAGCGTATGAAGGATCCTGCCCCGGACATTGTCTGAATTGAGGGCCTGCTTGCTCATCGCCTCATGCGCCGACATGGCGTCCATGATTGCGTTCAGCAGTTCCTCACTAAGATTCGGCGAATTGCCGAATTGCTCTTTGGTATTTGCGCTCGCTTGGCTGCGAAGCAATTCCGACTCCAGCATCTTCCCCTTGAGGACCGTGTCGACATAGGCGACCGCGTCGCCCTCGGTGATCTCGCCGTCGAACAGGTCGTTCATCGCCAGGATGATGTCGCGGAGCCGCTGCTTGTGCTTCTCCTGCACCTGTCCGGAGCCCGCCTGCGTCACCGGCGCCAAGGCAGGACCAGCCTCGGCGCCGGCGAGGTTGAGCTTCTGCTGGCCGAGGTCCCGCATCCGATGATGCGTCAGCTTCAGGGTCGAGAGGTCCAGGCCTTCCCGCTCCCGGCCGTAATCCAGCAGCGGCAGCAGCATCTTGGCGAAGAGGTAGAGCTTCTCGTAGTCGGTGTTGCCGTAGTCGAACATTTGGCCAAGGAATTCATAGACCCGGATGTAGCTTCCGAGGTCCCGCTTGAAGAGCACCAGGGCATCCATCTCGTCCTTGGCGGCCTGCCAGGAGGCCGAACGCTCGGGCTCGGACGCGAAGCGCGCCCGGGCCTGCTTGTAGCGAGTCAGTAGCCGGTTGCTGGGCGGGCCGATCGCCGCATCCAGATCGCTTTGCGGCGCCCTCGGATTGACGGCGACGCGGGCGACGCGGCTGACCTCGAACTGGTCATAGTAGCCCGTGGCATCCAGCTTGTTGCGCAGGTCAAGCACGACATTGGGATTGCTGACATCCGCCAACTCGGCCGTGGTGTGATAGAGGCGGAAGGCCTCCAGGATCTTCTCCGGCTCGTTGACGAAGTCGACCACATAGGTGGTGTCCTTCCCCGGATGCGCGCGGTTCAGCCGGGAGAGGGTCTGCACCGCCTGGATGCCGCCCAGCCGCCGATCGACATACATTCCGCAGAGCAGCGGCTGGTCGAAGCCGGTCTGGAACTTGTTGGCGACGACCAGAAGGCTGAACTCGGGCGTGGCGAAAGCATCGCGCAGATCCCGGCCGCGCAGGCCCGGATTCATGCTGGCTTCCGTCAGCGGCTCGGCATCCGTCTCCGGGTCCATGACCTCGCCGGAGAAGGCGACCAGCAGGCCGATGGCATAGCCCTTGCGGGCAATATAGGCCTCCATCGCCTTGGCCCAGCGCACCGCCTCCTTGCGGCTGGCGGTCACCACCATCGCCTTGGCCTTGCCGCCCAGCAGATGCGCCACGTTCTGGCGGAAATGCTCCACCACGATCTCGACGCGCGCCGCGATGTTGTGGGGGTGCAGCCGAACCCAGCCCATGATGCCCTTCTTGGCCTCGCTGGCATCCACCTCCTTTTCGGTCAGCTCCTGCCCGTTATGGGTGAGCTGGAAGGCCAGCTTGTAGGCCGTGTAGTTCTGCAGCACGTCGAGGATGAAGCCCTCCTCAATCGCCTGGCGCATGGCATAGATGTGGAAGGCCTCCGGCAGATTGCCCTTGCCTGCCGGCTGCGAGGGGTCGGGGCGGCGGCCGAACAGCTCCAGCGTCTTGCCCTTGGGCGTGGCGGTGAAGGCGACATAGGTGATGCCGGCATCCTGCCCGGCGCGCGCCGCCATCTTGGCGGCCATGATGTCCTCGGCGTCGAACTCGCCGCCATCCTCCAGCGCCGCCTGCTCCTCGGGGCTGAGGACGGATTTCAGCTCGGCGGCGGCGCGGCCGGTCTGGGAGGAATGCGCCTCGTCCGCGATCACCGCGAAGCGCTTGCCCTTGCTGGCGGAGAGCCGGCGCACCTCGTCCAGCGCGAAGGGGAAGGTCTGGATGGTGCAGACCACGATCTTCTTGCCGGCGGAGAGCGCGGCCGCCAGCTCGCCGCTCTTGGCGCCGCCATCGCCGGTGACGACGGCCACGACACCGATGGTGCGCTCGAAGCTTTCGATCGCCTCGCGCAGCTGCTTGTCCAGCACGGTGCGGTCGGAGACCACCAGCACGGTGTCGAACAGCTTCTTGTTCGTGCCGTCATGCAGGTCGGCCAGGAAATGCGCCGCCCAGGCGATGGAATTGGTCTTGCCCGACCCGGCCGAGTGCTGGATCAGGTATTTGCCGCCCGGTCCATCCTCCAGCACCTGCGCCACCAGCTTCCGCGTGGCGTCGAGCTGATGGTAGCGCGGAAAGATCCAGCCCTTCAGACGCTTCTTGTCGTCCTTCACCGGCACCAGGTAGCGGCCCAGGATCTCCAGCCAGCTGTCGCGCTGCCAGACCTCTTCCCAGAGATAGGCGGTGGGTGCGCCCTGCGGGTTGGGCGGGTTGCCGGCACCCATCTCATGGCCGCGGTTGAAGGGCAGGAAGCGGCTGTTGGCCCCCGCCAGCTGGGTGCACATGGCGACCGCGCTGTTGCTGACGGCGAAATGCACCAGAGCGCCGCCGGGGAAGCTCAGCAGCGGCTCTGTCAGGTTGCGGCCGGGCAGGCGCGGCAGGCGGTCATACTGGTACTGGTTGATCGCATCCGTCACCGACTGGGTGTAGTCGGATTTCAGCTCGGCCGTCGCCACCGGGATGCCGTTGAGGAACAGCACCAGATCCAGGCTGGCCTCGCTGTGCAGCGAGTAGCGCAGCTGCCGCACCACCCGCAGCCGGTTGGCCTGGTAGCGCGCCTGCAGCTCGGCATTCATCCCCAGCGCCGGACGGAACTGGCAGAGCGACAGGCGCTGCCGCAGCCCGACGACATCCAGCCCGTCCCGCAGCAGCACCAGCGTGCCCTGCCTGTCCAGCGCGGCGCGCAGCCGGTCCGCCAGCGTGGCGGCCGCGGCCGGGCCGTGCGTCTTCTCCAGGCTGGCCCAGGCCTCGGGCTGGGTCTGCCGCACCCAGGCCACCAGGTCCTCGGGGAAGAGCGCGCGGGCGCGGTCGTAGCGGCTGGCCGCGCCGTCCTCGTAGAGCCAGCCATGGGTGGCGAGATGGGCGCAGATGCCGTCCTCGAAGGCGATTTCCTTGTGGATGCTCACGGCGCTCCCAACTCCGCCTGAAGGACCTGCAGGGAAAGATTGTTGATGGTGAGCCGCCCCTCCCATACCCCAATGTCGACAGAAGGGCTTGTCAAGCGCTTCGGTAATGCCGACAGCTGCGATAGCTGAACACAATAGCTCTCCAGCCAAGCGTCTCCTTGAGCTACCATAGGTAGTCGGGCGCCTTTTGCTGCAATGGTCAAGACTTGGCCGTCAAACATAAAGGTAGCGACATCTTCTTCCGACGCGCTGCCGGCCAGTGGGCGAAGCTGCTGTGCGGGCATACGAAACCAGTCCCGCTCAACCTTACAACGGGGGCGAGACTCGTAAGCTTTGCGCTCCTGTTCCCAAGGCAGAAGATGCTGCCAGGAGTGTCCCAGCTCAAGCCACAGCGTCGGTTTAGCCGGTTGGAAGCTGCGTCCAACTGCATACGCCAAGAGAGCAATTCCCTGCTCCAGGGATGCCACTTTAAGAGGTGTCTCCAAGCGTATCCTGCTCAGGCTTCGCGTATCCTCGCGGATGCCACTTACAAGAAACACAGGTACAAGATGCCGGTTCACAACCTGCGCTGCTTCAAGCTCTAGGTTTCCGAGGTCGTACCGGTAACCTGGCGCCTGATCTGTCATCGCCAACCAGTCTTCCTCGAAGCCAAGCTTTTCGAAAACTGCACGCATTTCAATGCTCATGTGGTCTCCATATCGGACGCACCGAGCTGTCTTGCTTCCCAATCTTTATAGGTGGTGCCTGTACCTTCGAGGTGCCACGCACTGGGTCCGCTGGTACTGCGGCCGTTGACTACGGCAGCCGCTGCGCTAGGGCTTTTAAAGGCGTAGTTTTGAGTAAAGACACGCAATGCGCCTTGGGGAGCAAGAATACCTGCATTAACCAATTCCGCGTGCAGTGGCGCATAGGAGGCCGTCTGGCCATTCTGCCCAATCCAACTTTCCCGAGCCAAGGATCCTGCTTGCACCACAAACTCCCCATCGATGAGGAGCGCCGTCGCCTTAATGCCATGCCTCGGCGTTTCCAATGTGAATCGCACCGGTGGAAGGGTCTGCATCGAAAATTGCGGCGACTGAAGAGGAACAAATGGGGCTGGGCTATCCAAGATGACCGCAGGCCTGGCGCGCTGGATGAACATGTCCACCCGCACCGCCGGCAGCACGATCAGCAGGTTCTCGAGGAAGGCTTCCATCTTCGCCACATCGGCCTCGCTGAGCGAGGGGCGGGGCGGGCTGGTGCCGTTGTCGAGCGGCACGCGGCCGATGGCGCGGGCCTCGGCGATCAGCCGGGCTTCTAGGTAGCGCACATGCGCCTTGTTGAGCTTGTTGCCGGCGGTGGTGACCAGCACGGCGCTGGTCCACCAATCCTTCGCCGTGTCATGCGCCTTGATGCGGGCGCTGATATCCTCGCCCTCGCCGACATAGGCGCGCGGCTCACCCTCCTGCTCGCCGATCAGCAGATAGATGCCGGCATAGCCAGCTTCCGGGCGCTTCAGCGCGGCGGCGATCTGCGTGCGCGGCGCCATCAGCACATGGCCGGTCCAGTTGAACAGCTCGGCCGTCAGCATGCCGTCCGGCCGGCCGTCGATGTAGTAGAGTTCGAGGGAGCGGCCGGGGGTGGCGGTCATGCGGCGGTCGCCTGCCCGGCGGCTGCATGGTCGCGGACGTCGATCTTGCCGGTGACGGCGGCGGAGATCAGCGCGGCACGGCGTTCTTTCAGCAGGGCGATGGCGCGTTCTGATTCGGCGGTGAGCGTTCCTAGTTCTTGCAGCCTGCCTTCCAAAAACTCAGCTATCGAATCCTGCTCTTGCCTAGGCGGGAAGGCAAAGCGATGAGCGCGTAGCTTTTCAGCGGTGAGGTGATCAATCGTTGTTTGATTGCCGCCGGCGACGAAAACGCCGAGCCGAGTTGCAAGCTCCATCATGAAATATAGGAAGGCTGTCGTATCGCTGTTGCGATCGAGTGGACGCACTCGGTGCAACGCCTTCTGGTAATAGCATTCAGGAATCTCGCCGCGCCAGATGGCGGATCGCCCGACGTAGCTGCCCCCTTCATTCACAAGGAGATCGCCTGATTTAAGTAGGTATCTCTGTCTTGCATCAGGCGGAAAATCCATCAGCGGCAGGTCATCCACATTGATTGCACCCCATTGGACATCAAACACACGTATGTAAGGGCGTAGGTCGTCACCTTGCGCCCTCTCCTCGTTCAACATGCGGCCAAGCTGCACTTCGTATCTGTGCCCAAGTCTGGTGACTTCCCAATGTGCCGGCACCTCCCCCAGCCACTCCACCCCTGAATCCTTCATTGGCATCGTGGGGTCCAGGCCCTTGGTGACGGCCTGGGAGATGACGGCCTGCCGCTTCTCCTTCAGCAGCGCGATCAGCCGCTCCTGCTCGGCCACCAGCGCGTCGATCTTGTCGGTTTCGCGGTCGAGGAAGGAGATGATATTTTGCATCTCATCTTCAGGCGGCAGTGCAACTCGCACATCGAAAAAGTCACCTGTATTGATTCTTAGGAAGGCATTTCCCATACCGCGGCAACGAGTGAACAATTCACCTGCTGCCTGCTCAGTTCGCAATAAATCGCAAATAAATCGTTGTTTTTGCTGATCTATTACTTCAAAAACGGCATAATCAGGGCTAATCATGCCAGAATAGGGCGATAGACCAAAAACCCCGTTCCATGCCTGCATCTTGTTCATGACAAGATGGCCAGGAAGAACAGTTTTGTATTTTCCATAGTTATCAGATTCAGACGCACCTTGAGTTAGGTCGGACCGCCGCACTACCCCCAAGGATTTGGATAATCCAAGTAGTTCAGAATCACCTTCGCCTACACGAACGTCAATTTCTTTAAGCAAAAACTTTAAGCGTTTGATTGTCCAGTGCGTCGGAACTAGCCCCAGCCAATGAGCGCTGCTCTCTTTATAGCTTGCATAAGCTCTAGCATTCATGCTGCCAGCCCCTCGATCATCGCCCGGATCCGGTCCGTCACCCGCTTCAGATCCGCATCGATCTCCGCCAGCGGCCGCGGCGGCTCGAACACATAGAAATGCCGGTTGAAGGGGATTTCGTAGCCCACCTTTGTCTTCTCCGCGTCAATCCAGGCATCCGGCGCGTGCGGCAGCACTTCCCGGGCAAAATAGGCCTCGACCTCCTCCGAGAGGGGAACATTCTCGGTGTCGCGCAGCGCGCTGTCCGGCTGCGGCTTTCCTTTCTGTTTTCCCTTCTGGCCCAGCACCACCTGGCCCGCGGCGTCGCGCAGCGGGCGCTCCACCGTGATCGTGCGGTAGCCGAAGGCCTCGTTGCGGAACAGCCGCGCCATCGGCGCCAACTTCACCGCGCCGCCCTCCGGTGCGACCGGCGGCGCCTCGCCGGCGCGCACCACCACGCGGCTCACCCGGCCTTCGACATCGGTCACCGTGGCCAGCTGCGCCTCCGCCGCCTCGCCGAACAGGCGCGTGACCTCGTCGATCAAATCGTCGCCCATCTGCTTGCGCTTGGAGCCGAGGCTTTTCCGCATCTTGCTCCACATGGCGGAGGCGTCGATCAGCTGCACCAGCCCGCGCCGCCCGGCCGGCTTGCGGTTGGACAGGATCCAGACATAGGTGGCGATGCCGGTGTTGAAGAACATGTCGGTGGGCAAAGCGATGAT
This sequence comes from Pseudoroseomonas cervicalis, assembly GCF_030818485.1. Classification (NCBI taxonomy): domain Bacteria; kingdom Pseudomonadati; phylum Pseudomonadota; class Alphaproteobacteria; order Acetobacterales; family Roseomonadaceae; genus Roseomonas; species Teichococcus cervicalis. Next base: position 3,473,413 of record NZ_JAUTAJ010000004.1, read on the forward strand.
CGCCTCCACCAGGTCGTTCTCCAGCACATGGCGGCGGATCTCGCTCTCGCCCGAGCCGGCGCCGCCGGTGAACAGCGGCGAGCCGTTCAGCACGATGCCGATGCGGCTGCCGCCCTCCTGGCGCCTGGCGCATCTTGCTCAGCAGGTGCAGCAGGAACAGCAGGGAGCCGTCGGAGATGCGCGGCAGGCCGGGGCCGAAGCGGCCGGCATGGCCGAGCTGCTCGGCCTCCTTGCGCACCTCCTTCTCCACCTTCTTCCACTCCACGCCAAAGGGCGGGTTGGACAGCATGTAGTCGAACTTCTTTCCGGCATGCCCGTCCTCGGACAGGGTGTTGCCGGGCACGATGTTGCCGACATCCTGGCCCTTGATCAGCATGTCCGCCTTGCAGATGGCGTAGCTCTCGTCGTTCAGCTCCTGGCCGAACATGCTCAGCGTGGCCTGCGGGTTGTGCGCCATCAGATGCTCCCCCGCCACCGAGAGCATGCCGCCCGTCCCGGCCGTGGGGTCGTAGATGGTGCGCACGGCGCGGGTGCCGGGGGTCAGGATGTCGCTGTCCTCGATGAACAGCAGGTTGACCATCAGCCGGATGACGTCGCGCGGGGTGAAGTGCTCGCCCGCCGTCTCGTTGGAGATTTCCGCGAATTTGCGGATCAGCTCCTCGAAGGCCAGGCCCATATCGTGGTTGCTGACCTGGTCGGGGTGCAGCGGGAAGGCGGCGAAGCGCTCGGTCACCTGGTAGAGCAGCCCGGCCTTGCGCAGCCGGTCGGTCTGCTCGGTGAAGCGGAAGCGCTCGAAGATGTCGCGGACGGGCGCCGAGAAGCCGCGGATATAGGCGTCCAGATTGGCGCCGAGATTGTCCTGGTCGCCCATCAGGGTCTTCAGGTCGAAGGGCGAGGTGTTGGCGAAGGGCACGCCCGTGATGCGCCGCAGGAAGGCCTCGGGCTCGATCCCCATGGCCGTCTTGGCCTGCGCCTCGGCGAGCACCTTTTCCTTGGTGGGCGCCAGCACGCAGTCGAGGCGGCGCAGCACCGTGAAGGGCAGGATGACCCGGCCGTATTCGGAGGGCTTGTAGTCGCCGCGAAGCAGGTCAGCCACGGACCAGATGAGGGCGGAGAGGGATTGCGACTGGCTCATCTGAACAGACTCATATGGATTATTGGACATTATGCCGCAGCCGGACGGAGCGGAAGCACCCCCCCCCCCCCCGCCTTGCCTGCTTGTCGGCGCTGGGCAGGTTATCGAGGGGCGCGCTGCCGGCGGGGCGCCCCCTTCGCCTGCCGGGCTGCCATCAGTGCGTGCGGTCCGTCCTGATTCGGCCCGGCGATCGCCAGCGCCACCGCATCCGGCTGCTGCCCCGATGGCCACCTTTCCCCCTGCGCCTGCACATGCGCCCCCCAGGCCTCCAGTGCCGCGGTGCGCTCCGGCATGAAGTCGTTGCGCTGATAGACGGCAGCGACGCCGCTGATCGTGCCGCTCGAATGGTTCAGCAGCTTGTCGGCCACATGCGGCGGAAAGCGCTCCCCGGCCAGCCAGGTGACACCAGCTCGGCGAAAGTCATGCAGCACCCAGGGCGGCATCGTCTCGGCCTGGCACCCTGTCACCGTCGCCAGCTGGGCCCGTTCGGCGGCGATCGCCGCGTCGAGAGTCCGCTTCACCCAGCTATGCCCGCTGATGGGTCGCATCCCCTTGGCCGTCGGGCTGCCGAACACGAGCTGGTCAGGGTCGGGAAGCATGGCCGGCGCCCCGCGCGCGAGGTCGAGGACAGTGCGCAACAAAGCCCGTGCCGGCGCGCTGAGCGGCACGACATGCCCGCGGCCATTCTTCGTGCGGCTGCCCGGTTGGGTCCAGACGGATAGGTCGGGCGACACCTCGCGCCACCGCATGCCGCAGACTTCGTCGCGTCGGGCAAGGGTTAGCAGCAGAAAACGCATCGCGGGCCCGTAAGGCGCGGCCATTGTGCCAGCGGCTCGCCAGATTTCACCCACTTCTTGGCCGGAAAGGACTCGCTCGCGGCTACCCGCTCGCTCAGGCATGGGCAGGCCGGCGAAGGGGTTGGTCAACAGTCGGCGCCGTTTCACGGCCCAGCCATAACACGCTGATCCGTAGCGTAAGACGAGCCCGCCGGTCGTCGCCTTGCCGGCCTTGGCCAAACGGTCGATCACGCCCAGCACCGCCGCATGATCCAGCGCCTTAGCGGGCGCTTCGAGATGCGCCTTGAAGGCGTGGCGCAAGGCGCGGGTGGCTTCTGCCCGATAGCTTGCCCGCCGCGTCGCCAGGTGCAACGTCTCCCAATCCTCGATGAGGAGGTCGAGCGTGAAGGCCGCCTCTGTTGCTGTGAGGGCCGCCTCCGCCTTGCGTTTGGCATGATCTGCGGCGCGAGCGGCTCGTTCAGCCGCAGGATCTCCCCCGGCGGCCACTTTGCCAAAGGTCGCCCGCGCGGCGGTACGGGCCTGCTCCACCGTCAAGGCACCCCAGAGGCCAAGCTTCTCTCGCTGCCGCTCGCCCGTCGCCCGGTTGGTCCAGCAGGCGTAGAAGGTTTTCGCCCCCGCGGTCGCCCTGAGCCGCAAGCCCGGAACCTCGACGTCGGAGAGCCAGGCCTCCCGCTTTCCAGGGGGAATGGCAAAGGCAGCGACGGCCTTTTCTGTCAGCTTCGGCATCGGCACCAGCCCTCGATCTGCGGACCCGCTGCGGACCCGGAAAGCGGGTCCGCAATGGCGATTCATAGCGGCTTCAGGCGGTTTGGTAAGAGGGCTGTTTGAGAATCTTGTAGCTATGTGGAGGGTTCTGGCGGTCCGGGGTCCGCAATGGCGAAATCGGACACCCTATTCCTAATCTGGGGGCCGTGGGTTCGAATCCCGCCGGGGACATGCCTTCAGGCAAGCAATCCGTCGACATCATCGGGCATTGCCGGAATTGGCGGCCAGCGGCCCCCGAAGCTGCTGTCGATCGCGCTTCGGCGCCCGCCAATGCCCGGCGGCCGGCCCTGGCCACAGGCTTTCCCTGGCCCGGCAGCGCGGGGCGGAAGCGCGGAATGGCTCGCGCGGAAACCCTGCGGATGCCGGCTTCCCTGCATGCGCCGGCCTGGCGGCACGGCCGGAGGGCGGCGAGCCAGGCGGCCGCCACACCGCAGGCGGTGGACATGGCTGTTGATGCCTCGCCCTCCAAGGCATAGGATGCCGATATGTCGAAGGATGTCAGCCTCGCCCCTGCCGGTCGCGCCACGCCCAACCTGACGGATCGCGCCTATTGGGCCGGGACCATCAAGATGGCGCTCAGCCGGTTCTTCGTGCTGCAGGTGCTGCATGACGGCCCGGCGCATGGCTATGACATCGCGCGCGCCGTGGAGCGGACGACGAAAGGCTGCTGCTCGCCCTCCGAGGGCGCGCTCTATCCGACGCTGCGCGAGTTCGAGCAGGGCGGCTATGTGACCTCCGCCGCCGAAATCGTCTCCGGCCGCGAGCGCAAGGTCTACACCCTGACCGGGAAGGGCCGCGATGCCTTCAGGGTCGGGCTGGAGGCCTGGATGGACGCCACCGCCGCCCTGACCGAGACCGGCCGCGCCGCCGCGGCGCGCGACCAGGGCCAGAAGCGCTGCGGCTGCTGAGCTTCGCTGTGACTGGATGCATCGCCCACCGAGGCATTTGGAAGGGGAGCGCCCGATGAGTTCCTGCTGTCCCGCAAAGCCGCCCCGCGCCCCGGCCGGCCAGGGCCTGCCTGGCCCCGTGGACCTGCCCGTGGCCGTCATCGGCGGCGGCCCGGTCGGCCTGGCCGCGGCGGCGCATCTGCTGCAGCGCGGCCTGCGGCCCGTGGTGCTGGAGGCGGGGGCCTCGGTCGGCACGGCGCCGCTGGACTGGGGACATGTCCGGACCTTCTCGCCCTGGCGGTACAACATCGATGCCGCCTGCCGCGCGCTGCTGGAGCGGCAGGGCTGGAGGGCGCCCGAGGCCGGGGCCTTCCCGACCGGCCGCATGCTGGTCGAGGAGTATCTGGCGCCGCTGGCCGCCCTGCCCGAGATCGCTGCCAGCCTGCGGCTGAACACCCGGGTGACCGGCATCGCCCGGGCGCGCCTGGGCAAGGTGCGCGATGCCGGCCGCGCGCAGCAGCCCTTCGAGCTCCGCTTCGAGGCCGAGGGCCAGGAAGGACGGATGCTGGCGCGCGCCGTCATCGTCGCGACCGGCAGCTGGGGCCATCCGAACCCGGCCGGTGCTTCCGGCCTTCCGGCGCTTGGCGAGCGGCAGGCGGCGGACCGCATCCGCCATGGCATGCCCGATGTGCTCGGCGCCGAGCGCGGCCGCTATGCGGGCAAGCGGGTGCTGGTCGTGGGCTCGGGCCATTCGGCCATCGGCACGCTGATCGACCTCTCCCTCCTCGCCACGCAGGCGCCCGGCACGCGGATCCTCTGGGCGGCCCGGAGCGCCGAGCTGACGCGCGCCTATGGCGGCGGCGCGGCCGACCAGCTGCCGGAGCGGGGGGCGCTGGGCCAGCGGTTGCGGCGCCTGGTCGAGACGAGGGCCGTGGCGCTTCTCGCGCCCTTCCCGGTCGATGCGGTGCGCCGCGGCGCCGACGGCGCGCTGCGGGTCGCGAGCCTGGAAGGCGCGGTGGCGGAGGCCGACGAGATGGTGGTGGCCACGGGCCTGCGGCCGGACCTCGGCATTCTCGGCGAACTTCGTCTCGACCTGGATCCGGCCCTGGATTGCCCGCGCGCGCTGGCTCCGCTGATCGATCCGAACCTGCACTCCTGCGGCACGGTCCGTCCGCATGGCGCCTTCGAGCTGCAGCAGCCGGATGGTGGGCTGTTCCTGGCGGGCATGGCCAGCTATGGCCGGGCGCCGACCTTCCTGATGGCGACCGGCTATGAGCAGGTGCGCTCGATCGCCGCCTTCCTGGCAGGCGACCTGGACGCGGCGCGCCGTGTCGAGCTGGACCTGCCGCAGACCGGGGTCTGCAGCAGCGACCGGGCAGGGCCGGATGGCCCGGGCGCCGGCACCGCCGGCTGCTGCGCCCCCGCGCCCCCCGAGGCCGCCGGCTGTCCGGCCCCGCCGACCCCGCCTGACCGGTCATCCTGCCGCGGGACCGCCAGCCGGGACGCGAAGCCTGCCGTGGAAGCCGCTGGATGAGCCAGGCCGCTTCGCCGGCAGCGGCCGCTCCCCCTGACCCGGCGGCAGGCCGCAGCCGGCTCACGGTCGTCTCCGCCATCGGCATCGGCCAGATTCTGGCCTGGGGGTCCTCCTACTACCTGCTCGCGGTGCTGGCCGGTCCGATCGCCGCCGACACCGGCTGGCCGCTGACCTGGATCATGGGGGCGCTGTCGCTGGGCATGCTGGTCTCCGGCCTGGTGTCGCCGCGCATCGGCCGCCTGATCGAGCTGCGCGGCGGCCGCCCTGTCCTGGCCGCCAGCGCCGTGCTGCTCGCCGCGGGCCTGCTCCTGCTCGGGCTGGCGCCGAGCCTGCCGGTCTTCATGCTGGCCTGGGTCATTCTGGGGCTGGCCATGGGCGCCGGGCTCTACGATCCCGCCTTCTCCAGCCTGGGGCGGCTCTATGGCGAGCAGGCCCGCTCCGCCATCACCCAGGTCACCCTGTTCGGCGGCTTCGCCAGCACGGTCTGCTGGCCGCTCAGCGCCCTGCTGGCCGAGCAGTTCGGCTGGCGCGGCGCCTGCCTGACCTACGCCGCCATCCATCTGACGATCGGATTGCCGCTCTACCTGTTCGGCGTCCCGCGCGAGGCCGCCAGGCCCGCCGCCCCCGCCAGGGCCGCCGCGGCGCCCCTCCGGGTGCAGGCCAGCCAGCGCTATGCCTTCGTCATGCTCGCCGCGGGCTTCACCCTGGCGGCCGTCATCATGACGGTGCTCTCGGTCCATCTGCTGGCGCTGCTGCAGTCGCAGGGCCTGGCGCTGGCCGCGGCGGTGGCGCTGGGCACGCTGATCGGCCCGGCGCAGGTCGGCGCCCGCATCCTGGAGATGGTCCTCGGCAGGAAGGCGCATCCGATCTGGAGCCTGGTGGCCTCGGCCGTGCTGGTGGCGCTGGGCCTTGGCATGCTGGTCGGCGCGCCCGGTGTCGTCGCGGCGGGCATCGTCCTGTACGGCATGGGCAGCGGCATCCGCTCCATCGCCCGCGGCACGGTGCCCCTGGCCCTGTTCGGCAGGGAAGGCTACGCCGTGCTGATGGGGCGGATCGCCATGCCGACGCTGATCGCCCAGGCCGCATCGCCCTTCCTGGGCGCCTGGCTGCTGGACGGGTTCGGCGCCCCGGCCACGCTGGCCGTGCTGTGCGGCGCCGCGGTGCTCAACATCCTGATGGTGCTGGCGCTGCTGCCGGTGGCGCTTCGCCGCCGGTAGCGGAGCTGCCGGCCTGCAGGTCAATGCCGGCCATCGCCGGGTCGGGGCCGGCGCTCACAGGAACCCGCAATCCCGCAGGAAGATCCCTGTTCTGGGGCCAGGGCGGTATCGGCCAATCGGAGGCGCCTGGTCCGGCCCCTGCCGGGGCCACCGGGGATCATCGTCAGCGGCGCTTCGACCACCTGCGGAGACATCCGCCTCCTCGGTCACGGCCCCGATCGGCGATTCATGCGCTGTCGCGGCTGCATCAGGACTTTCTCGCCCAGCCAAGGCAAGAAGCTGTCCACGGCCGGCTGTGCCCTATCCCGCGGCGCCTGAGGCACGCGCCAGATCCTTTCGGCCGACCTTCTCCGCCCGTTCCTTCCGCTCGCTGTAGCGGTCGGTCAGATGCGCCGAGACATCGCGCGTCAGCAGGGTGAATTTCACCAACTCCTCCATCACGTCGACGACGCGGTCATAGAGCGGACCCGGCCGCATCCGGCCCGCCTCGTCGAACTGCTCATAGGCCTTCGGCACCGAGGATTGGTTGGGGATGGTCACCATCCGCATCCAGCGGCCGAGCAGGCGCAGCGTGTTGACCGAGTTGAAGCTCTGGCTGCCGCCGGAGACCTGCATCACCGCCAGGGTGCGCCCCTGGGTCGGGCGGATCCCGCGGCTCTCCAGGGGCAGCCAGTCGATCTGGTTCTTCATGATGCCGGTGATGGCGCCGTGCCGCTCCGGGCTGCACCAGACCTGGCCCTCGGACCACAAGGACAGCGCGCGGAGCTCGGCGACCTTCGCGTGATCCGCGGGCACGCTGTCCGCCGCCGGCAGATCGCGCGGGTCGAAGACCTGCGTCTCGGCGCCGAGGCGGCGCAGGATGCGCTCGGCCTCCAGCGTCAGGAGGCGGCTGTAGGACCGTTCGCGCAGCGAGCCGTAGAGCAGCAGGATGCGCGGCGCGTGCTGGCTGGCGCCGGGAATGCCGAGCCGCGCGCGATCCGGCCCTGGCAGCAGCGCGTCGGCGATGTTGGGCAGCGAGAGGTCGAGGGTCATCAGCGTCTCCTCTGCGTCAGGACCGGATGGCGGGCGCGGGCGGTCGCCGCCGTCACGGCGCCACCACCGGCAGCCAGAGCGCCAGGGCGGCCAGCACGGCCAGCAGCACCGGTGGCGTGATGACCAGGCCGACCCGCATGTATTGTCCCCAGGTGATGGTGGTGCCCTTGCGCGCCAGCACATGCAGCCAGAGCAGCGTCGCCAGGCTGCCGATCGGGGTGAATTTGGGGCCGAGGTCGCAGCCGATGACATTGGCGTAGATCATCGCCTCGCGGATGGCGGGCGGGATGCCCTGCGCCTGCTCGATGGCCAGGGCGCCGATCAGCACGCTGGGCATGTTGTTCATCACCGAGGAGATCAGCGCGGCGCCGATGCCGGTGCCGAGGGTGGCGGCCCAGAGGCCATGCCCGGCCAGCCAGACCAGCGCCTGCGCCAGATGGTCGGTCAGCCCGGCATTCCGCAGCCCATAGACCACCAGGTACATGCCGAGCGAGAAGATGACGATCTGCCAGGGCGCATCGCCCAGCACCTTGCGGACGGAGACGACGGCGCCGCTGCCGCCGCGGTGCCAGCGGCCGGCCAGCACCAGCAGCGCGAGGGCCGCGGCGCCGGTCACCGCGGCCACTGGTACGCCCAGCGGCGCCAGGACGAAATAGGCCAGCAGCAGCACCGCCAGCAGCGGAAAGGCGGCGCGGAAGACAAGAGGGTCGCGGATGGCGGTGGCGGGCCGCTCCAGCTGGTCGAGCCGGTAGCGGGCGGGCAGGTCGCGCCCGTAATAGGCCCAGAGCACGGCGAGCGTCGCGCCCAGCGCCACCAGATTGACCGGCGCCATGACTGCGGCATAGCGGTCGAAGCCGATGCCGAAATAATTGGCCGAGACGATGTTGACCAGGTTCGAGATCACCAGCGGCAGGCTGGTGGTGTCGGCCACGAAGCCGCAGGCGACGATGAAGGCGAGCGTGGCGCCCGCGGAGAAGTTCAGGCGCAGCAGGATGGCCATGACGATCGGCGTCAGCAGCAGGGCGGCCCCGTCATTGGCGAAGAAGGCGGCGATGACCGCGCCGAGCACCACCACCAGCGGGAACAGCCGCCGCCCATTGCCGCCGCCCCAGCGCGCGACATGCAGCGCCGCCCACTGGAAGAATCCCGCCTCGTCCAGCAGCAGCGAGATGATGATCAGCGCGACGAAGGTGAAGGTGGCGTCCCAGACGATGTCCCAGACCACCGGCACGTCGGCCCAGCCGATGACGCCGGTGAGCAGCGCCAGGCCCGCGCCGCCGAGCGCCGACCAGCCGATGCCGAGGCCGCGCGGCTGCCAGATGACCAGGACAAGCGTGAAGACGAAGATGGCCAGGGCCAGCATGGAGGCTTCTCTCGGGCGTCAGGGCGTGGCGGCGCCACCGCCGCCCGGGGGCGGCCGGCGGCGCGGCTCATCGCCGCCAGGATGGGGGAGGGGCGGGGGCCGGTTTCAGATCAGGCGGCGGCCTTGCTCGTCGACGACCTTCTCGCCGTCCTCCTTGGCGAAGGCGGCGCGCTGCGGCTGCGGCAGGATGTCCAGCACCGCCTCGGATGGCCTGCAGAGCTTCACGCCGAGCGGCGTCACCACGATGGGCCGGTTGATGAGGATGGGATGCGCCATCATCGCGTCGAGCAGCTGCTCCTCGGTCAGCGACGGGTCGCCAAGGCCGAGTTCCTCGTAGGGCGTGCCCTTCTGGCGCAGAAGCTCGCGCGTCGGGATGCCCATGCGCCGGATCAGCTCGGCCAGCCTCTCCCGGCTCGGCGGGGTCCGCAGATATTCAATGACTTCGGGTTCCTCGCCGCTGTTGCGGATCAGGGCCAGGGTGTTGCGGGACGTCCCGCAGGCCGGGTTGTGGTAGATGGTCACGTCGGGCATGGGGCGGCCTTCTCGGGCGGGCAGCAGGGAAGCAGGTCGGCGATGAGGGGCTGGCACAGATCGGCGCGGCCGCCGCAGCAATCCCTGACCAGGAACAGCATCATGCCGCGCAGGCGGCCCAGATCGGCGCGATAGACGATGGACCGGCTGTGTCGCTCGGCGCGAAGCAGCCCGGCGCGGGCCAGCACGGCCAGATGGGTCGACATGGTGTTCTGCGGAACATCGAGCTGCCGGGCGACCTCGCCAGCGGCGAGCCCGTCCGGCTCGTGCCGCACCAGCAGGCGGAAGGTCTGCAGCCGCGTGCCTTGCGACAGGGCGGACAGGCAGGCCAGCGCTTCAATATCATCCATATATCGAGTATGGTGGATATATGATCGCTGTCAAGCCGGGCAATGTCGTTCCGGCCGATCGGACCATGGAAGGCCGCGGGCATCCCCCAGGGCGGAAGGAGCCGCCGTCCCAGGGATCGCAGCGCTGCCGATCCCCATGTCCCGGGCCCGGCCGGGGGGGCTGGCGGCGCAGGGGCCATTGTCCAGCCCCGGCGCCGGCGCCGCTATCGGGCCTTGCCCGGGTTGCGCTAGGACATCCCGCGATGCCCCTATGGCTGGCCGCCATGGCCAAACCCGGCTCAGGCATCGGGCCGCGAGGATGACATGATGAGCTCCCCTGAACTGAACCGCCTGATCGAAGCGCTGCGGCAGCCCGCCCTGCGGGACGGGCTGGGCGCCGAGCTGCAGCGCTGCGGCAGCGCGGAGGAGGCCGCGGCGGTGCTGCGGCGCGCCGGCTACGACATCTCCGCGCGGGAGCTGGAGGAGGCCGCCGCCGAATTGTCCGACCAGGCGCTGGACCAGGTCGGCGGCGCGGGGCTGTTCTCCGGCTGGGTGCGCGAGGGCGTCTCGGTCTGGGATGTGCGCCGGGGCGGCTGAGGCCCCGCCAGCGCGCCCGGGCGCGGCCCCCGCCCGCCGCCTCCCTCAGGGCGCGATCGAGGAGGCGCCGGCGGCGGCGATATCCTCCTCGCTCATGCCGCGCCGCCAATGCGAGAAGGCGACGCAGCGCCCGGCGGGCAGCCCCGCCTCCTGCAGCAGGTGGCGGCGCAGCGCGCGGAAGGCGGCGAATTCCGCGCCGATCCAGCAGAACGCCTCCTCCCGCGCCTCCGGCAGGGCCAGGCCGCGCGCCGCCTCCAGCAGCAGGCGCGTGCTGCCCGGCGCGGCGCCGTCGCGGTGCAGCCAGCGGATCTCGACGCCCGGCGGGTGGCGCAGCGGCTGTTCCTCCGCCGGCCCCGCGATCTCGATCAGCGCCACGCCGCGGGCCGTGGCGGGCATGCCCTCCAGGATGCGGGCGATGCCGGGCAGGCCGGTCTCGTCGCCGGCCAGCAGCGACCAGGCGGCCGGCCGCGGGCCCTGCGCCGCCGGGCCGAGCAGCCCCACCACATCGCCCGGCGCCGCCCGGGCCAGCCAGCGCATCCCCGGCCCGTCGCCGCCATGCCGCACGAAGTCGATCTCCAGCCGGCCGGCCGCCGCGTCGATGCGGCGGATGGTGTAGATGCGCGAGGCCAGCCGGCCCGAGCCCGGCCACACCACGCGCCCGCCATCATCCAGCATCGGCCATTCCGGGGTGGCGGCGCCGCCGGCCTGGAACAGCAGCCGGCAATGCAGCTGGTCCGGCGTGTCGTAGCGGGCCAGGTCCTCGCCGCCGAAGCGGATGCGGCGCAGGCCGGGCGTGACGTCGTGGATCTGCCGCACGGTCAGGATGCGCAGATCCGGCGGCAGCACGGCGCCGGCGGCATCGCCGGTCCAGGCGATGGCCAGCCGCTCCTCCCGCGCGACGAAGTCGATCAGGCTGGTCAGGTCGTGCTTCAGCCGGTTGAAGGCGGCGCCATCCGGCGCCTCGACGCCGAGCTCCAGCCGGTCCGGCCCCGGGCGCAGCCATCCCGTCCCGCCGAGCGGCGAGGCGATGGCATGGCCCCCGGGACCTGGCTGCAGCGTCAGGTGATGCGCCGCCAGCGAGGCCAGGATGCGATCGAGATAGGCGGCGATGCGGGGGAAGGGGATGCTGGCGCGGGCGCGCAGGAGGGGCATGGCGAAGTTCCAGGGGCAGGGGGGCGGGTCCGGGATCAGGCGAGGCTCACCCAGAGCGGGCCGGGCAGGGGCCGCGCCAGGAAACGCGTGTTGATCAGGCCGAGCGTCTCGCCGGGGTCGAGGTCGCGGAACAGCGCGGGGTGCAGCCAGCCGGCCGCGGCCTCGACGAAGAGCAGGTTGAGCGGGCGGATGGCGACCAGCCCGCTCCAGATGCCATGCACCCGGCGGTCGCGGATGGCGGGCAGCGGCGCCAGGCCCGGCCGGGCGGCCAGGCGGCGCAGCCCGTCCTGCGCCGGGCCGGGCGGCAGGCCGGGGCCGATGGCGGGGCGCATCATGGGCGCATAGGCGCCGCCGGTGGCGATATAGACCTCGGGCGCCTCGGCGATCAGCTGCTCGGGCGAGAGCCTGGCGAACCAGCGCGCCGCCGCCGCCTCGGGCGGGCGGCCGCCGGCGAGCGCCAGCAGCGCGCCCCAGATGCGGCTGCCGGCGGCCCAGCAGCATTCGTCATAGGTCGATTGCAGCTCCAGATAGGCGCGGCGCGGCGCGACGCCGGCGAGCCGCGCGGCGATGCGCGCCAGCCGCGCCCGGACGAAGCCGAGATAGGCCTCCGCCTGCGCCTCGGCGCCGAGCAGCGTGCCCCACATCGCCAGCGAACGTTCCAGCGCCGCCATCGGGCCGAGCGCGTCGCCCGCGGCATCGGGCTGGTTGGCATCGGCGCTGCTGAACACGGCCGGGATGCCGGCGACGGCCAGCTGGCGCAGCAGGCTGCCCCCGGCCAGATCCGGCTCGGCCTGGGCGGTGGCCACCACCAGATCCGGCGCCAGGGCCAGGAGGCTCTCCAGCGAGCGGGATTCGGGCGTGGCGCCGCCGACCACCGGCAGGCTGCCGCCGCCGGGGCGGGCCGCGTAGCTCTGGCGCAGCGCCTCGCTGTCCAGCAGCTCCGCCCCCGCCCAGCCGGCGACCAGGCTGGCGGGATCGGGGTGCAGCAGCGCCATGCTCATGATGTCGCGCGCATCCAGCAGCAGGATGCGGCGCGGCGGGCGCGGCAGCGCCACCCGCCGGCCGAGCATGTCGGTGACCGACAGCCCGTCCCGCGGCGCGGCGGCGAGGAGGGCGGGCGCTGCCAGCAGCGCGGCGAGCTGGCGGCGGCCGAGCCGCCGGGCGGGCGCGCTCACCAGCGGTAGCGCAGGCCGCCCAGGACCCGCGCGCCATTGCCGTACTGGCAGTAATAGGTGGAGCTGCAGCTGGCGTAGTAGTCGCGGTCGAACAGGTTGGTGACGTTCAGCGTCGCCTGCGCACCGGCCAGGGCGGGGGCGAGCTTGCCCAGCTCGTAGCGCGCCGCCAGGTCGACCAGCGTGTAGCCGCCGGCGCGCACCGTGTTGGCGTCGTCGCCATAGCTGCTGCCGACGACGCGCAGCCCGGCGCCGAGCGTCAGCCCGTCCAGCGCGCCCTCCTCGATGCCGTAGCTGGCCCAGACCGAGCCGTAATAATCCGGTGCCGCCTGCGGCCGCTTGCCCAGCGCGGCGCTGTTGGTGGAGCGCGTCACCTCGGTGTCCAGCAGCGTCAGGCTGCCGATCAGCTCCAGCCCGCGGGCGATGCGGCCGCGCGCCTCCAGCTCCACCCCGCGCGAGCGGATCTCGCCCTGCTGCACCTGGAAGCCGGGGATGGCGCCGGGGGTCAGCCCGTTCTCCTGCCGGATCTCGAACAGCGCGGCGGTGAGCATCGCGTTGATGAAGGAGGGCTCGTATTTGACACCGGCCTCCCATTGCCGCCCCTCGGTCGGGCGGAAGGCGCGGCCGGCGGCGTCCACGCCCACCACCGGCTCGAAGGAGGTGGCGTAGCTGACATAGGGGGAGAGGCCGTTGTCGAAGCGGTAGAGCAGCCCGGCGCGGTAGCTGGGCGAACGGCTCGACTGGTCGCTGCTGGTGCCGGCCAGGCGGTTGTCGGTGCGCTGCTCGGTCCAGTCATGCCGCGCGCCGAGCAGCAGGCGGAAATTCCCGAGGCTCATCTGGTCCTGCAGATAGACGCCCAGCTGCTGCAGCGTCTGCCGGCTGTCGATGATGCGCGTCAGCGCGCCGACGGGAAGGCCGTAGCGCGGCGCGGTGACGTCGAGCGAGGCGGCGGTGCCGTAGCGATACTCCCAGGAGCTGACCGAGCGCTGCAGGTCGAAGCCGAGCAGCGCGCGGTGCGCCACCGCGCCGGTGGTGAAATCGATCTGCGCGCTGTTGTCGGCGGCGATGCCGTCCACCTGCTCCAGCGAGCGCAGCGCCTGGCGCGGCATCAGCCCGGCGGCGCTGACGGGGCCGGCCATCTGCAGGCTCTGGAAATCGAGGTCGATCGCCGAGTAGCGCAGCTTCGAGGTGACGCTGACGGCCTCGTTCACGCGGTGCTCCAGCGTGTAGCCCAGCGCGTATTGCGTGCGGTCGTAGCGGTCGAAGGACGGGTCGCCGACATTCAGCCTGCGGTCCAGGTAGCGGCCGATCCCCGGCGCGGCCAGGCCGCGGGCGTAGATCGAGTTGAAATAGCCGCCCTCGGGATCGTGCTGGTAGAAGCCCTGCAGGGTCAGCCGCGTCGCGGCGCTGGGCTGCCAGGCGATCGCCGGCGCGATGGCGATGCGCTGCTCCTCGACCTTGTCATACTGCGTGTCGGCGCGGCGGCCGATGCCGCTGACGCTGTATTGCCAGACGCCCTCGGCATCGAGCGCGCCCTGGCTGGTCAGCCCCGCCTGCGCCCGGCCATGGCTGCCGGCCTCGAGCCGCACCTCGTTATAGGGGCGGGCGCTGGGGGCGCGGCTGATCTGGTTGACCAGCCCGCCCGGATTGGTCTGGCCATACAGCACCGCGGCCGGGCCGCGCAGCACGTCGAGGCTGTCGATCAGGAAGGGATCGATGGCGGGCAGGGCGAAGGCCTGGCCGCGCGGCAGCCGCAGCCCGTCCAGGAAATCCACCACATTGGTCGAGGTGCCGAAGCCGCCGAAGCCGCGCATGAAAATACTGTCGTAGCGCGAGGTGGTCTCGATGCCGGCCAGCACGCCCGGGGTATAGGCCAGCGCGTCGCGGCCGCTCTGCGCGTTCTGGTCGTCCAGCTGCCGGCGGGTGACAGTGCTGACCGAATGCGGGGTTTCCGCCGCCGGGCTGTCGGTCTTGGTGGCGCTGGTCGTGCTGCCTTCCAGATAGCTTTCGCCGGTGCGGCCGCGCAGGCCTTCCACCGCGATCTCCGGCAGCAGGATCGGCGCCGCCGGCGCCTGTTGTGCCCGGGCCGTGGCGGCGAGCGCCACCATGGCCACCGATGCCAGCAGCATGGCGCGCCGCTGCGCGCCCCTTGCTTCGCTCATTCCCTGCCTTCTCCGCTCCCGCCGATCGCGCGGGCGATTCATGCGAATGGTTATCATTCGCGAGTCGGGGGCGGCTTATACGGTAAACGGGACAGGTGCGTCCAGTTTTTCCATATTGACCACGGCAAGCGGCTGACGGGAAGCCTCCGGCATGGGAGAGGCGCCGGACGGGGCCGCCCGCGGCCGGCGGCGCAGGGAAGGAGCGATGCATGGGGAGGATGTGCCGGGGCAGGCCGGGCGGGATGGCGGGCCGGGCGACGGGCCGGGGCGTCGCCGCCGCGCGGGCCCGATGAGCGGCCAGCCCGCCCCGCGCGCCCGCACCGGCCGCCCCTCCAAGGGCGAGGCCGCCGAGATGTCCGGCCGGATCATCGACGCCGCGGCGCAGCTCTTCGCCAGCCAGGGCTTCACCGCCACCTCGATGGAGCAGGTGGCGGCCGCCTGCAATGCCGGCAAGGACACGCTGTATCGCCGCTTCCCCTCCAAGGCCGCGCTGTTCGGCGCGGTGCTGGAGCGGCTGCGCGCGCGCGTCCTGCTGCGGCTGCGGACCGAGATCGCGCCGCCCGGCCCCGGCACCCCCGCCCTGGCGCGGCTGCGGCAGCTGGCGCGGCTGTTCCTCACCCTCAACCTGGATGCCGAGCTGCTGGCCTATCGCCGCATCGCCTTCACCGAGGGCATGGTGTTCGGCGCCGAGCGCCAGGCGGCGGAGGCCGCCGACCCGATCCTGGAGGAGCTGGTGCGCGCGGTGGCCGAGGCGCAGCGCGACGGGGCGCTGCGGGCCGGCCCGCCGCAGCCGCTGGCGCAGCACCTGCTGCACAGCATCGTCTACGGGCCGACCAATGAGGCGATGCTGGGCCGCGCGACCTACGCCACCGAGGCCGCGCAGGAGCGCTATTTCGCGCAGATGTGGGAGCTGTTCCTGCATGGCGCGGCCGGGCGGGGATAGCGCGCGCCGGCAGGGGATGCCGAAGGGGGCGCCCGCGGGGCGGGCGGGGCGCGGCGGCGCGCCGGCTCAGGCCAGCGCGCCCTCCAGCAGCGCCGCGAAGGCGTCGATCGCCTCCTCCCGGCTGTAGCGGCCCTGCACCAGCGCCGCCGCCAGCGCCTCGCCCGCCGCCACCAGCCCGACGCAGCGCCGCGCCAGAGCCGCCTCAGGCTGCGCCGCATGCGGCTGCAGCACGGCCACGAACATCCGCGCGCAATGGTCCTGCAGCTCCTGCAGCACCGCCGCCTTCTCCTCGCTGCCGGCGAGTGCCGCGCCCACCGCGTGGAACTCGCCCGTGGTGTCGGCGGCGCAGTCGATGAAGGCCTCGGCCAGCAGGCGCAGCGTCTCGGCACGGCCGCGCGGGGCCGCGCGCATGGCGTCGCGGAAGCCGTTCACCCGCTCCAGGTCGATCATCCGGTACAGCTCGATCAGCAGGGCCGAGCGGGTGCCGAAATGGTCATAGGCCACCGGCTTCGACACCCCGGCGCGCGCCGCCAGATGGCCGAGCGTCAGCCGGTCCGCCCCCTCCTCGCGGATGATCGCCAGCGCCGTCTCCAGCAGCTGCCGGTGCCGCGCCGCCTGGGACAGCCGGCGCCGCGGCGCGGCGGGTGCTTCGCTCAGGGACATGTCAGCGTCCACCTTGAAACCTACCAATGGTAGCTTAGTTGGGTCTGCAGCACCCGGCCTGTTAGCCGAAGCGGAGGACCCCCATCAATGACGCCCGCCCCCATCCCGCCAGATCCCATCCTGCTGGTCGGCGGCTCCGGCGCCGTCGGGCGCTGGACCGCCCGCCACCTGCGCCAGGCGCATCCGGACCTGCCGATCCTGCTCGGCGGCCGCGACCTGGCCAGGGCGCGCGACGCCGCCGCCGCCATCGGCGGGGCGGAGGCGGTGGCGGTCGACCTCGCGGCCGCCGATCTCGGCCTGGGCGGGCGGGCGGTCGGCGCCGTGGCGGTGCTGTTCGCCGATCCGCGCCTGGCCACGCTGCGCTTCGCCCAGGCGCGCGGCGTGCCGCATCTCAGCATCTCGCTCGGCCTGTTCGAGATCGGGCCGGAGATCGCCCTGCACACCCACCGGCCGCAGGCTTCGGCGGTGGTGCTGGGCACCGAATGGCTGGTCGGCGCCACCACCCTGCCGGTGCTGAGGCTGGCGCAGCGCTTCGGCCGGCTGGAGCGGGTGATGATCGGCGCGCTGCTGGATGAGCAGGACGGCGCCGGCCCGGCGGGCGATGCCGATTTCAGCCGGCAGAACGCCGTCATGCCGGCGGCGCTGTACCGCCGCGACGGCGCCTTCGCCTGGCACCATGGCGAGGCCCTGGAAACGAGCTTCCGCGCCGCCGATGGCACGGAGGTCGCGGCCATGGCCTTCTCGGTCAATGACGTGATCGGGCTGGCGGCGGCGACCGGGGTGCCGGATCTCGATTTCCGCCTGGCCATCGGCACCAGCTCCAGCCGCCGCCGTGGCGGGCCCGCCTCCACCGAGATCATCCTGGAGCTGGAGGGAGAGGACCCTCAGGGCCGCCCGCTGCGCAGCCGCCATGCGGTGATCCACCCGGAGGGGCAGATGCCGCTGACCGGGCTCGGCGTGGCGCTGCTGCTGGAGCGTCTGGCCGGGCTGGATGGCAGGCCGGCGACGCCGCCCGGCCTCTACCTGCCCTATCAGCTGCTGGAGCCGGAGCGCTATTTCGCGCGCTTCGACGCGATCGGCGGCCAGCTCGTCGATCTCGGTGCCGCATGAGCCTCGCCGCCGCGATCCGCGCCGGCGATGCGGCGCGGGCCCTCGACCTGCTGCGCGCCGGCGCGGCGCTGGAGGCGCGCGACCCGGAGGGGCTGACCCCGCTGATGATCGCCGCCGGGCTCGGCCATTACCACCTGGCCGAGACCTTGCTGGCCGCCGGCGCCGACCCGCGCGCCATCGAGCCGCGCATGGGCGCCACCGCCCTGCACAAGGCGGCGCAATCGGGCGATCCGGACATCGCCGCGCTGCTGCTGCGGCATGGCGCCTTCATCGACCAGCAGACGCCGGGCCTCGGCAACACGGCGCTGATCGACGCCGTGCTGCACGGGCAGGCGGCGGTGGTGCGGGTGCTGCTGCGGCAGGGCGCGCGGACCGGCATCGCCAATCACTGGGGGCAGACGGCGCGCGGCCTCGCCGCTGCCAGCGGGCAGACGGCGCTGCTGGCCTTGCTGGAGGAACAGGAAAACACGCTGGCCGCGTCCGTCGCCGCGCAGCCGCTGGCCGCCGCTGCCAAAGCCGGAGACGAGGCGGCGGTGGCGCGGCTGATCGAGGCCGGCGCGCCGCCCGATGCCAGCCTGCCGGTGACCGGCAGCGTGGACGACCGCTACACGCCGCTCGGCCTCGCCGCGCGCGAGGGGCATGTCGGGATCGCGCGGATGCTGCTGCAGGCGGGCGCCGATCCGCGGCGCCTGATCGGGCTGATGGGTGGCATGGCGCTGCATGACGCCGCCTATTTCGGCCATGCCGGCATCGTCCGGCTGCTGGCCGGGCATGCGGCGGCGCAGGGCCTGGCGCTGGCCGGGCGCGATGTGCAGGGCGCCTATAATGGCATGACCGCGCTGCACGACGCCGTCTGGCAGGGCCATGCCGAAGTGGCGCGCGCGCTGCTCGAGGCCGGCGCGCGGCGCGACCTGCGCGACCATACCGGCCGCACCCCGCGCGAGCTGGCGCTGCGCCAGGGACAGCACGACCTCGCCGCGCTGCTGGCCGAGGATCGTGATGCCACGCCTGCGCAAGACGCGACGGAAGAAAACAGGGAAACGCCATGACCGACAGCATCCGACCGCAGCCCTTCGCCTTCCCCGATGCCGCTCTGGCCGATCTGCGCGAACGCCTGGCCCGCACCCGCTGGCCGGATGCGGAGACGGTGCCGGATTGGAGCCAGGGGGTGAAGCTCGACCGGCTGCGCGCCCTGATGGAGTATTGGCGCAACGGCTATGATTGGCGCGCCGGCGAGGCGCGGCTGAACGCGCTGAACCCGTCCACCACCACCATCGACGGGCTCGACATCCATTTCCTGCACCGGCCCTCGCCCGAGCCCGATGCGCTGCCGCTGGTGCTGACGCATGGCTGGTCCAGCTCGGTGGTGGAATATCTGGCGGTGGCGCCGCTGCTGGCCGATCCGCGCGCCCATGGCGGCGATCCGGCCGATGCCTTCCATGTCGTGCTGCCGACCCTGCCGAATTTCGGCCTGTCCTCGGCGACCGCCGACTGGTCGCCGGAGCGTGTGGCGCGCCTCTGGGTCGAGCTGATGCGCCGGCTCGGCTATGAGCGCTTCGTCGCGCAGGGCGGCGATTGGGGCTATGCGGTGACCAACGCGCTGGGCGGCATCGGCGCGCCGGCGGTGCGCGGCGTGCATTTCAGCATGTTCCCGATCTTCGAAGGCATGCAGCCGCAGGATGCGCAGGAGGAGAAGGCGCTGCGCCGGCTGCGCCACTTCGCCGAGCATGAGAATGGCTACCAGCTGCAGCAGATCCAGAGCCCGCAGACCATCGGCTACGCCCTGGCCGATTCCCCGGTCGGCCAGGCCGCCTGGCTCTATGAGCTGATCGAGAAATACACCGATGGCGACGCCGAGGAATTGATCGGCCGCGACGCGCTGCTCGACACCATCAGCCTCTACTGGCTGAGCAACACCGCCGCCAGCTCGGCGCGCATCTACTGGCAGAGCATGCGCCGCTTCCGCGAGCACGAGATCGCCGTGCCGGTCGGCTACAGCCAGTTCCCGCGCGACATCCACGAGACCAGCCGCCGCTGGGTGCAGGAACGCTACCCGACGCTCGCCTACTACAACGAGGTGCCGAAGGGCGGGCATTACCCGGCCTGGGAAGTGCCGCAGCTGTTTGCCGGGGAGCTGCGCGCCTGCTTCCGCAAGCTGCGCGCAGGGCCGGCCTGAGCCGCCCTCAGCCCGGCTGCGCCGCGATCAGCCGGCGCACCCGCTCGGCATCGGCGGCGGAGGCGGGGTTGTAGACCACCATGCCGAGTTCCGGCCGGCCATCGACGGCGAAGGCGGAGAATTCCAGCTCCAGCAGCCCGGCCACCGGGTGGCGGATGCGCTTCAGCCCCTCGCCCGCCGCGACCACCTCCTGGTCCTGCCAGAGGGCGGCGAATTCCGCGCTGGTCTGCTGCAATTCCTCGACCAGGCGCGCCGCCTCGGCGCTGGCCGCGGCGCCGGCGCGGGCGAGATCGGCGCGGAAGGCGCCGACGATGAAGCGCGCCACGCTCTGCCAATCCGCCTGTTTGTCGCGCATCCGCGCCGGGCCGAACATCAGCCGCAGGATGTTGCGCTGCTCGCGCGGCAGCCGCGCGTAATCGGTCAGCAGCGCGGCGGCGGCGCGGTTCCAGGCGACCACGTCCCACAGCGCCGTCTTGATGATCGCCGCGCTGGTCTCCATCGAATCCAGCACGCGCTGCAGCCGCGGCGTCACCCCCTCCACCGGGCGGTAGCGCACCGTGGGCGGCCGGCCGAGGCCCAGCATGAACAGATGCTCGCGCTCCGGCTCGGTCAGCATCAGCCCGCGCGCCAGCCGGTCCAGCACATCGGCCGAGGGCGCGCCGCCGCGGCCCTGCTCCAGCCAGGTGTACCAGGTGGGGCTGATGCTGGCGCGCTGCGCTACCTCCTCCCGCCGCAGGCCGGGGGTGCGGCGGCGCTCGGCGGGAAAGCCGAAGGCCGCCGGGTCCAGCCGCCGGCGCCGGTCGCGCAGATAGCGCCCCAGCCGGTTCTCCTCCGCCATCGCCCCCTCCGCGCCGGGTAGGCATCATACCAGGATAAGGTCACTACTTTAACAGGATACGGGGCCGGGGATAGGGCTGTCGCGCCAAGCGACAGAGGACATTCCCATGCGCATCTTCCTGACCGGCGCCACCGGCTTCATCGGCGCGCGCATCCTCCCCGAATTGCAGGCGGCCGGGCACCGGGTGCTGGGCCTGACCCGGTCCGAGGCCGGCGCCGCCCGGCTGCGCGCCGCCGGCGCCGAGCCGCATTTCGGCGATATCGACGATCCGGACAGCCTGCGCGACGGCGTGGCGCGCTCGGATGCCGTCATCCACACCGCCTTCGACCACGACTTCACGAACTATGTGGAGAATTGCCAACGCGACGACCGGGCGATCCGCGCCATGGGCGCGGCGCTGCTGGGCTCCGACCGGCCGCTGGTCATCACCTCGGCGACGCCGATGGGCATGAAGGATGGCGCCCCGGCGGTGGAGGATCATTTCGACACGGGCCACCGCACTCCGCGCGTCGCCTCCGAACTGGCGGCGCAGGCGGTGCTGGAGCAGGGGGTGAATGTCTCGGTGGTGCGCCTCTCGCAGATCCATGACAGGCGCAGGCAGGGGCTGGTGACCGAGATGATCGCCCTGGCGCGGCGCAGCGGCGTCTCGGCGCAGCTGGGCGCGGGGCGGAATGGCTGGTCGGCGGCGCATGTCTCCGACACCGCCCGGCTCTACCGCCTGGCGCTGGAGGCGGCGCGGCCCGGCGCCCGCTACCATGCCACGGCGGAGGAAACCGTGCCCTTCCACGCCATCGCCGCCACGATCGGGCAGCGCCTCGGCCTGCCCGTGGTGTCGCTGGAGGGCGAGGCGGCGGCGGCGCATTTCGGCTGGCTGTCGCTCTTCGCCGGCCGCGACATGGCGGCCTCCAGCGCGCTCACCCGGGCGGCGCTGGGCTGGCAGCCGACGGGGCCGGATCTGCTCTCCGACCTCGCCGCGCTGGAGCTGGAGGAGGCCTGAAGGTCAGCGGCCGGGGCCCCGGCCCGGGCCCCGGGCGCGCTGCACCGCGCGCAGCGCGTCGATGAAGGCGCGCAGCGCCGCCGGCACATGCCGCCGCCCCGGATAGTACAGCACCAGGCCGGGGATCGGCGGGCACCAGGCCTCCAGCACCGGGACCAGCCGCCCCTCGCGCAGGGCGTCCGCCGCGAAGGGCTCCGGCACATAGGCGATGCCGAGCCCGTCCGAGGCCGCCCGCACCATCAGATCATTGTCGTCGAGCGTCAGGCTGCCCGGCACGTCGAGCGCGATGTCCTGGCCGTGCCGGCTGAACTCCCAGCGATAGCGCTTGCCGCTGGGCAGGCGCTGGCGGATGCAGCGATGGTGCCGCAGATCCTCCGGCGCCGCGATCGGCGGCTGGGCCGCCAGATAGCTTGGCGCGGCGACGGCCAGGAAGCGCACCTCGCCGCCCAGCGGCACCGCGATCATGTCGGCCGGCACCGATTCCGCCAGCCGCACCCCGGCATCGAAGCCGTGCTCGACGATGTCGACCAGCCGCCCCTCCGACACCAGGTCCAGCTCCACCGCCGGGTGGCGCGCCAGGAAATCCGGCACGACATGGCGCAGCAGCCAGGCGGCGCCGCTGCGATTGGCGTTGATGCGCAACGGGCCGGCGGGCGCCGCACCCGCCTCGGCCAGCCCGTCCAGCGCGGCGTCCAGCTCGCGCAGCACCGGCTCCAGCCGCTCCAGCAGCCGCGCCCCGGCCTCGGTGGGGGAGACGCTGCGGGTGGTCCGGTGCAGCAGCCGCAGCCCCAGCGACTGCTCCAGCCCGCCCAGCGCGTGGCTGAGGGCGGAGCGCGAGACACCCAGCGTGTCCGCCGCCTTGCGGAAGCTGCGCTGGCGGGCGATGGCGGAGAAGGCGGCCAGCTCGTTCAGGGTCGGTCGCGGCATTGGTGAAATCTCCTCACCGCCCCATGCCGCACTGGATGGGTTATCCGGTCAATGGCCGGATGCCATCTGCGGCAGCGACAGCGCAAGGAGATCATCATGTCCCGCATCTGGTTCATCACCGGCGCCTCCTCCGGCCTCGGCCGCGAGATGGCGGAGCAGCTGCTGGAACGCGGCGAGCGCGTGGCCGGCACCGCCCGCCGCCCACAGGCGCTCGAGGATCTGCAGCGGCGCCATGGCGCGGCGCTGCTGCCGCTCTTCCTCGACCTCGCCGAGCCGGAGAGCATCGGCCGCGCGGTGGCCGAGGCGCTGCGCCATTTCGGCCGGATCGACGTGGTGGTCAGCAATGCCGGCTACGGGCTGTTCGGTGCCGCCGAGGAGGTGACCGAGGCGCAGATCGAGCGGCAGATGGCGACCAACCTGCTGGGCTCGATCCGGCTGGTGCGCGCCGTGCTGCCGGTGCTGCGCGCCCAGGGCGGCGGCCGCATCCTGCAGGTCTCGTCGGAGGGCGGGCAGATCGCCTATCCGAGCTTCAGCCTCTATCACGCCAGCAAATGGGGCATCGAGGGCTTCCTGGAATCGGTGGCGCAGGAGGTGGCGCCCTTCGGCATCGATATCATCATCGCCGAGCCGGGGCCGACCGGCACCGGCTTCGGCGCGGCGCTGGACCAGGCGGCGCCGATGGAGGTCTATGCCGGCACTCCGGCCGGCGCGGTGCGCCGCGCCATCGCCGAGGGCAGCTTCGAGATCCGCGGCGATGCGGCGCGCACCGCCCGCGCCATGCTCGACGCCGCCATGGCGGCGGAGCCGCCGCTGCGCCTGGCACTCGGCAGCACCGCCTATGCCAGCATCGAGGCGGCGCTGGAGCGCCGGCTGGCGGCGCTGCGCGCGCAGCGCGCCATCGCCTTCTCCGCCGACCGGGCGGCGGAGGCTCAGGGCACCGTATAGGCCGAGCAATCCGGCAGCGGCGTGTCGGGGCGATAGGCGCCGGACGCCGCCTCGTAGCGGAACTGCCGGGTGACGCTGCAGCGCGCATCGCGCTCGCGCACCAGATCGGCCTGGCGCAGCGGGCGCATCGCCGTCGAATCCGCCTCGCGCGAGACGCCGCGCGGGAAGGCCCAGGCCTCACTGCTGTAGCGCAGCGCCGGGCGCCCCTCGCTGCGCCCGGGGGCCAGCGACAGGGTGGCGGAGAAGCCGTATTCGTCATGGCAGGCGCCGCGGCGGCGGCGCTGATCGCGCTCGTCGAAACAGGCGCGGATCAGCAGCGCGCCGCGCAGCGGCACTTCCAGCACCGGCTTCGGGCCGGCGCTGCCGCCTGCGGGGATATGGAACAGCAGCAGCGTGCTGCCGCTGCCGCCGCCGCCGGAATAGGCGCTGCGCTCCTCCCGCTGCACCCCGGCCAGGGCGCCGCCCTCGGCCAGCAGGATCAGGGCGGGCCAGGGGGTGTAGGAAGGCTCGCCAAAGCCGGATTCCGCCTCCGGCGCGGGCGGCGCGGCCTCGCCCGCCGCGCCCGGCCCGGCCTGCTGCAGCACCGGCCGGACCTCCCCGGCCTCGTCCGGTTCGGAGAGGGTGACGCACCAGCGCCCATCCCGGGTGCAGCCGCCGGGCTGCCCGGCCGTGGCCGGCAGCAGCGGCAGCAGCCGGTCGCCCTCCGGCGCCGCGACGCGCAGCGGCGCCGGGCCGGCGGCGAGCGCCTGGGCCGCGAGCAGGGCGGCGAGCAGCGGGCTGGGCATCGGGCGGATCCTCCCTCGGGCGATGGTCCGCCCTCTCTACACCCTGGCCGGGCGCCGGCCAGGGCCCTGGCGCGGCCGCGCGCGGCTGTGATGGCCGCCGCCGCCGGGCGGGCCGGCGCGGGGCGCCATTGCCAGGGCAGGGTCGCGCCCCTAATGCAGGGGGACGGTCCCGGCGGGGGGCGATCCCCCGCCTCCCGGCATGCTGCGCCGGGCCTTCCCGGCCGGGCCACCCCCATGGAGAGACCCGATGGCCAGGAAGCCCAGCCGAGCCCCGGCCAACCCGGCCACCGCGCCGATCCGCACCCGCCCCGCGCTGCAGCGCCTGGCCGAGCTGGCCAGCAAGCCCTCGCCCCCCGACCGGCTGCGCCGCGAGGTGGAGACCATGGTGCGGGCCTGGGCGGAGGGCGCCAGCGAGGAGCGCCGCGCCGAACTGCAGGAGCGGCTGGAGGAGATGCAGGGCGAGCTGGCCGCCGGCATCGAATCCGCCACCGAGATGATGGACGAGATCGAGGCCGAGGATCAGGCCGGCCGGCGCCACGCCACCGCCGCGCTGGCGGCGCTGCAGGCGGCGCATGACGCGCTGCGCGAAGCGCGGGCCGGGCTGCGCTAGGCCGCGCCGTCACAGGCCGGAGAGGCCGGCCGCGTCACGCCAGCGTGTTTCTGCTCACTGTTCAATTCCGGCCTATAGCGGGGCGGACCGGATCGTGAGGAGACGCCGCGCGTGAGAAGCATCGCCCTGTTCGCCGCCTGCCTGCTGGCCCTCACCGGGGCCGCCAGGGCGCAGCCCGCCGCGCCGAACCCGGTGCGGGAGATGCTGGAACAGCTGCCCGCCCTGGTGGCGGACAACCCGGCGCCGGTGCAGGCGCGCTTCCTGGATGTGGCGGTGCTGCTCTCGCTCGGCCCGGTGGAGGGGGCGGACAGCGTGCTGCGCCGCGTCGGGCCGGTGGCGGAGATGGTGCCGCTGCGCGCCCTGGGCAGCGCCGGCCTGGCGGAGTGGGAAGAGGCCGCCGGCACGAAGCTGGCCGGGCTGCGCAGCCTGGCCATGGTGGATGAGGTCGCGGTGCTCTGGCGGCTGCGCGACGCGGCGGGGGCGGAGGCGGTGATGGCGCGGCTGCGCCAGGCCGGCTTCACCGAGGTCGAGCCCGGGCTGCTCGCCGATCCCGGCCCGATCAACGTGATGCAGCGGATGCGCAATCCCTGGCGCGGCCTGCGCTCCGGCCCCTCGCATGTGCAGCGGCAGGGCGACCGGCTGGTGCAGGCGGCCGGGCTGCAGGCGGTGCAGCAGCTCTCCGGCCCCGGCGAGGGGCCGAGTGCCGCGGCCGCCACCGCGCCCCGCCTGGCGCTGGCCGGGCTGGACGCGCAGCGCGGCGCGGGGCGCATCGTGCAGGCGGTGCTGTTCTCCCCGTCGCTGACGCTGCAGGCCGGCGACCCGGCCCAGGCGCTGGGCCTGCAGGGCGCCGCGCCGCGGGCGGCGCCGGGCGAGGGTCTGCCGCCCTATCGCCAGGGCCTGCTGGCCGATCTGGACGAGGCCGGCCGGCCGGTGCTGGTGATCGCCCTGGCCTATCCGGATTGCGCCCTGGCCGAGGCGGCGATCGCCCGCTTCCGCGCCGGCTGGGAGGGCTGGGCCACGCCCGGCGCCCCGGCCCCGCTGCCGGCGGCGATCACCGGCCGGACGGTGGCGGGGGAGGGCGGCTGCGCCGCCGCGCTGCGCATCGCCGCGGGGACGGCCCAGGGGACGGCGCCGGGCGCCGCCAACCCGGCGCTGGACCGGCTGTGGCAGGCGCTGCAGCGGCGCGACCCGACGCCGCTCGACATCCGCTGAGCGGCGCCCCGCTTGAACCCTCTTCCGGGCGGCGTGGCGCACCCCTTATAGGCGCGGCATGGGGCGCCGTTCCGATCACAGCCGCGACGAGCTGAGGCAGATGCTGGTGGCCGAGGGCCACCGGCACATGGCCGAGGTCGGCTTCGCCCGCTTCTCGGCGCGCGAGGTGGCCAAGCGCATCGGCTATTCCGTCGGCACCGTCTACAATGTCTTCGGCAGCCACGACGCCTTCCTGCTGGCCGTCAACACGCGCAGCTTCCGGCTCTGGACCGGCTTCCTGCGCGCGGCGCTGGAGCGCGGCGGCGAGGACCGCATCGCCACCCTGGTCCAGGGCTATTTCGATTTCGCCCGGGACAACCGGCATTGCTGGCGGGCGATCCATGAGCACCACCTGCCGCCCGACTGGGCGATGCCGGAGGAGCAGGACTGGCTGCGCGGCGAGCTGACCGAGCTGGTGGTGGCCGAACTGCTGCGGGTGCTGCCGCCCGCCGCGGCGGCAGCGGCGCCGCGCCTGGCGCGCTCGCTGATCGCCATCGTGCACGGGCATTGCGTCTTCGATCTGAATGGCAGCTTCCGGCTGATGGGGCAGGAGGAGCCGGTGGCGCTGGCGCTGGAGCGGGTGCGCGACTGCCTGGCCATGGCCGGGGCTCCCCTCGGTGTCCCCATGGGTGTTCCCGGCGGTGCCCCCGGCGGCGGCGCCTGAGGGCGCGGCGGAAATTGGCCGGTGTCGAATTTTTGCGTTGAGCGGGGGCGGGGCGGGTGTTAGCGGCCTGAAGCGCCGTGCCCGATCCGGGCCCGGCGCCAGGAGGATCGAGCCATGACCCGCGCCGCCCTTTGCCCCGCCCTGCCGGCCGCGCCGCGATGAGCCCGTCCCTGTCGCGCTGGCTGATCAGCGCCGCCTTCGGCCTGCTGGCCGGCTGGGCGCTGGGCGGGCTGGCGGTGCCGGCGCTGAGCGCGCTGCTGGCGCTGTTCTCCCCCGGCGCCGGCGGGCCGGACGGGCCGGATCTGTCGGGGCCGCTGGTGCCGGCGCTGGTCGTGCTGGTGCAGATCGCGGTCGCCACGCTGGTCACCCTCTGGCTGGCGCGCATGGCCGAGACACGGCGCCGGCTCGGCTGGGGCTGCGTGCTGCTGGGCGCCGCCGCGCTGCTCTACGGGCCGGTCATGCTGGTGGTCACCGGCGCGCTGGGCAAGATGCTGAACCCGGGCGCCGATCGCGACGGGGCCACCGCCGCCTTCTTCGTCACGCTGCTGAGCCTGCCCTATCTGCTGCTCGGCCTGGTGCTGCTGGCGGGGGGCTGGGTGCTGCTGCGCCGCAGCCGCGCCGCTGCACCCCCCGCCGGGCCCGGCGCGCCGCGCCTGGGGTGAGGCGGCTCAGGCGGGCGGCAGGCCGGTCGGGATGCCGGCCCGCCCCTTGCCATCCGCCGGCAGCCCCCAGGGGGCGATGCACTCCGCGATGGTCGCCGCCAGCAGCGCATAGCTGCGCTGCCGCGGCGAGCTGCTGCGCCAGGCCAGGGTCAGCTCGCGCACCGGCGCGCCGGAGGCGAGCGGCCGGGCCACCACCAGCGTCTCCCGCAGCACGTCGGAGCGGACATAGAGCGCCGGCAGCAGGGTGATGCCCATGCCGGTCGCCACCATCAGCCGCAGCGTGTCCAGGGTGGTGCCGGCATAATCCTGCGCGTGCCGGGCGCCCACCCGCTCGCACAGCGCGGCGATCGGGTCGTGCAGCCGGTGGCCGCGCTCCATGGTCAGGATGGTCTCGCCGGCCAGCTGCCCGGGCTCGATCAGCGCCTGCCGCGCCAGCCGGTGCTCGGCCGGCAGCACCACATGCAGCGGCTCGCGCAGCAGCAGGGCCGAGGCGATGTCGGGATGGCGCGGCGCGTCGGGCAGCAGCAGCGCCTCATGCGTGCCATCGGCCAGCTTGTCGGGCAGCGCCTCGCGCCGGTCCTCCCGCACCTGGATGCGCAGATGCGGGAAGGCCCGGCGCAGCGCCGGCATGGCGACCGAGAGCACATAGGCGCCCACCGTCTGCACCACGCCGAGCGGCAGCTGGCCCTGCAGCGCCTCCGGGTCGTCGCGGCGGGCGATCTCGCGCATATGCTCGATCTCGGCCAGCACGCCGCGGGCGCGGCGGGCGATCTCGGCGCCGACGGGCGTCAGCAGCACGCGCGCCCGGTTGCGCTCCACCAGCAGCGCGCCGAGCCGCTCCTCCATCTCCTTCACCTGCATGCTCAGCGTCGGCTGGGTGACGTGGCACAGCTCGGCGGCGCGGCTGAAGCTCAGCGTGTCGGCGATGGCGACGAGATAGCGCAGCTGCTGCAGGCGGGGCATGCGCCCTTATAGAGTCCGTCTATGGGCCGGGCCAGGATTTCCGATTTCTCCCGCGCGAGGCGGCGTGCCAGACCCTCAGGCCACGCTTTTGTCCAGCCCGGGAGATGCGATTGACCCTCGCCGCCCTGCTCGCCACGGCCTTCCTGGCCGCCGCGGCGACGCGCCCGCTGCTGCTGCGCTGGCCGCGCCGGGGCAGCCTGGCGGTGGCCGCGCTGCCGGCGGCGCTGTTCCTGGCCTTCGCCCTGCAGGGCGCGGCGCCGGTCGAGCAGTCGGTCGACTGGGTGCCCTCGCTCGGCGTCGCGCTGACGCTGCGGCTGGACGGGTTCTCGCGCCTCTTCGCGCTGCTGATCACCGGCATCGGCACGCTGGTCGTGCTCTATGCGGCGGCCTATTTCGCCGACAGGCCGCAGCCCAAGGGCGCCAGCTTCATCGCGCTGATCATGCTGTTCATGGCGGCGATGCTGGGCTGCGTGCTGTCGGACAGCCTGATCGGCCTCTATGTCTTCTGGGAGCTGACCAGCCTGGTCTCCTTCCTGCTGATCGGCTTCGACTCGCACAAGCCGGAGGCGCGCAAGGCGGCGCTGCAATCGCTGATCGTCACCGCCGGCGGCGGGCTGGCGCTGTTCGCCGGCATCCTGCTGATCGGCATGGAGCTCGGCAGCTTCTCGCTCGCCGCCATCGCGACGCGCGGGCCGGAGCTGGCGGCCTCGCCGCTGGCGCCGGCCATCCTGGCGCTGGTGCTGCTCGGCGCCTTCACCAAATCGGCGCAGCTGCCGTTCCATTTCTGGCTGCCCAACGCCATGGCGGCGCCGAGCCCGGCCTCGGCCTATCTGCACTCGGCCACCATGGTGAAGCTCGGCGTCTATCTGCTGGCGCGGCTGGACCAGCCCTTCTCCGCCATGCCGGCCTTCGGGCCGCTGCTGCTGGGCTTCGGCGGCGCGACCCTGCTGGTGGCCTCGCTGCGCGCCCTGTCGCGCTCCGGCTACAAGGCGGTGCTGGCGCAGTCCACGGTCGGTTCGCTCGGCCTGCTGGTGCTGCTGATCGGGCTGGAGGGCGCGCTGGCCGCCACCGCCATGGTCGGCTTCCTGCTGGCGCATGCGCTGTACAAGGCGGCGCTGTTCTTCTGCGCCGGCACGGCGATCCACGCCACCGGCCGCACCGATCTGCGCGAGATCAACGGCCTCGGCCGCGCCCTGCCGGTGACGGCGCTGGCGGCGGGCTTCTCCGCCTTCGCCATGGCCGGGCTGCCGCCTTCCTTCAGCTTCATCGCCAAGGAATATGTCTTCGAGAGCCAGCTGGCCGGCGGCGCCGGCTGGGCGGTGATCGCCGTCACCCTGCTCGGCAGCGCCGTTTTCGTCGCCATCGCGCTGATCGTCTCGCTGCGGCCCTTCCTGCTCGGCCGGGCGCGGGCGGTCGCGCACCATCATGGCGAGAGCCCCGGCCTGTTCATCGGCCCGCTGCTGCTCGGCCTGCTCGGCCTGGTCTTCGGCCTGGCGCCGGGGCTGGTGGCGGAGAGCCTGGTGGCGCCGGCCGTCGCCGCGCTGACCGGCGGCGCGGCGCCGCCCTCCTCCCCGGCGCTCTGGCATGGCTGGACCCCGATGCTGGGGCTGAGCGCGGCGGCGGTGGCGCTGGGCGTCTGCCTCTATCTGGCCTGGCCCTGGCTGCTGCTGCGCCTGTCGCACAGCCGGGTTCTGGACCGGCTGCTGGGCGATGCCGGCTATCACCGCCTCTTCGGCGGGCTGCTGGCGCTGGCCGCCCGGTCGACGCGGCTGCTGCAGAATGGCGACCAGCACCGCTACACCGCCATCACCCTGGCCGCGACCCTGGCGGTGATCGGCAGCGGGCTGGCGCTGGGCCGGCCGGGCTGGGGCTTCGCAGGGTCGCTGGCCGGCTTCAGCCTGACCGAGACCATCCTTCTGGCCCTGATGGTGGCGGGCGCCCTGGCCGCCGCCGCCGCGCGCTCGCTGATCCGCGCCGTGGTCGGCGTCGGCGTGGTGGGCTTCGGCTCGGCGCTGATCTTCCTGCTGAATGGCGCGCCCGACCTGGCGCTGACCCAGTTCTCGGTCGAGGTGCTGGTGACCGTGATCCTGACCGCGCTGCTGCTGCGGCTGCCGTCGCTGGTCCGCTCCACCCGCAGCGCCGGCGAGCGGCGTGTCGACCTGCTGCTGGCCACCGGTTTCGGCGCGGTCGTCTTCGCCAGCCTGGCGACGCTGTCGGCGCTGCCGCTGGACCGCCGGCTGAGCGATTTCTTCGCCGCCGCCAGCTATGCCGACGCCTATGGGCGCAATGTCGTCAACGTCATCCTGGTGGATTTCCGCGCCATCGACACGCTGGGGGAGAGTGCGGTGATCGCCTTCGCCGCCATGGCGGTGTGGGGGCTGCTGCGCCGCCGGGCGAGGGGCGCCGCATGAACTCGCTGATCTTCTCCGCCCTCGCCCGGCCGCTCTGCGCGCTGATGCTCGGCGTGTCGCTGTTCATCCTCTATCGCGGGCACAATGAGCCGGGCGGCGGCTTCATCGGCGGGCTGGTCGCCGCCTCGGGCTTCGCGCTGCTGGCGCTGGCGGATGGCATCCGCGCCGCGCGCCGCGCCCTGCGCGTGCATCCGGTGGTGCTGCTGGGCATGGGCCTCGGCTGCGGCCTGCTGAGCGGCCTGCCCGGGCTGCTCTCGCATGGTTCCTTCCTGACGCATTGGTGGTTCCATTCGGGCGGCCTGCATATCGGCACCACGCTGCTTTTCGACATCGGCGTCTATCTCGCCGTGGTCGGCGGCGTGATGGCCTTCGTGCTGCGCTTCTACGAGGAGGAGCAGGAGGCATGAGCCTGGTCCATGCGCTCGCCATCGCCCTGCTCGCGGGGTGCGGCATCTACATGATCCTGTCGCGCCACATGCTGCGCATCATCCTCGGCATCGCCCTGCTCTCGGCCGCGGTCAATCTGGTGATCTTCCAGGCCGGGCGGATCGGCGCGCGCCTGCCGCCGGTGATCCCTGAGGGCGAGGCGGTGCTGGCCCCGGCGGCGGCCAACCCGCTGCCGCAGGCGCTGATCCTGACCGCCATCGTCATCGGCTTCGCGCTGGTCGCCTTCCTCGCCGCCATCGCGCTGCAGGCGCAGCGCTCGATCGGCACGCTGGATCATGCCCGGCTCGACCTCGCCGAGCGCCGCGGCACGCCCTTCGACACGGAGCGGGAGCGGTGAGCGGCCTGCTCGCGCAAGGCGCCGTGCTGTGGCCGGTCGCCATCCCGCTGGCCACCGCGGCGGCCACCGCGCTGGCCTGGAACCACCGCCCCGTGCAGCGCGTGCTGTCGGGGGCGGGGGCGGCGCTGATGCTGCTGGCCGCCTTGATGCTGCTCGGGCAGGTGCAGGCGGAGGGCATCCAGGCGATCCGCTTCGGCAATTGGGCGCCGCCCTTCGGCGTGGTCTTCGTGGCCGACCGGCTGGGCGCGGCGATGGCCGCCATCACCGGCATCATGGCGCTGGCCACCTGGGTCTTCGGCCTGGCCGATATCCGCGCGCGGGAGGCGCGGGCCGGTTTCCACCCGCTGTTCCACGGCATGCTGGCCGGGGTGAATGGCGCCTTCCTCACCGGCGATATCTTCAACCTCTATGTCTGGTTCGAGGTGATGCTGATCACGGCGATGGGGCTGCTGGTCATCGGCCGCACCCGCGCCCAGCTCGACGGCGTGCTGAAATACGCCGTGCTGAACCTGCTCTCGACGCTGTTCTTCCTGGCCGCCGTCGCGCTGCTCTACGGCGTCACCGGCACGCTGAACATGGCCGATCTGGCGCTGCTGCTGCCGCGCGCCGAGCCCTCGGTCGCGCTCAGCGTCTCGGCGCTGCTGCTGCTCTGCGGCTTCGGCATCAAGGCGGGGTACTTCCCGCTGTTCTTCTGGCTGCCGGCCTCCTACCACACCGCCTCGGTCACCGTCTCGGCGGTGTTCGCGGGGCTGCTGACCAAGGTCGGCGTCTATGCCTGCTTCCGGGTCTTCACGCTGGTCTTCAGCGTGGAGCACAACGGAGTTCGCGAGATCCTGGCGGTGATGGCCGCCGGCACCATGGTGTTCGGCGTGTTCGGCGCCGCCGTGCAATGGGATGTGCGGCGCATCCTGGCCTTCCACATCGTCAGCCAGATCGGCTACATGCTGCTGGGTCTCGCGCTGGCCACGCCGCTGGCGCTGGCGGGCGGCATTTTCTATGTCGTCCACCACATCATCGTGAAAGCGAACCTGTTCTTCATCGCCGGCGCCATCCACCGCGCCGGCGGCAGTTTCGATGTGCGGCGGAGCGGCGGCCTGCTGCGCCGCTCGCCGCTGCTGGCGGTGCTGTTCCTGGTGCCGGCGCTGTCGCTGGGCGGCATTCCGCCGCTCTCCGGCTTCTGGGCGAAATTCATGGTGGTCGACGCCGCGCTGAAGGATGCGGCCTTCTGGCTGGCCGGCGCGGCGCTGTTCACCGGCCTGCTGACGCTCTACTCCATGACCAAGATCTGGACCGAGGCCTTCTGGAAGGAGCCGGTGCTGCCGCGCGCCCAGGCGCGCGCCGTGCCGCCGCCGATGCTGGCGGCGATCGGCGCCCTGGCCGCGCTGACCGTGCTGATCGGCCTCCATGCCGAGCCCTTTATCCGCTTCGCCCAGGCGGCGGCGGCGGAACTCGCCGACCCGCGCGCCTATATCGCCGCCGTGCTGGGGCCGGCCGCCGTGGCGGAGCTGGCCCCATGAGGCCCGCCCTGTCCGCGCGCCTCGGCAGCGCCCTCATGCTGGCACTGGTCTTCCTGCGCGAGCTGGCGCTGTCCTGCGTCGCCGTGGCCGCCGCCGCCTTCGCGCGGCAGCCGCGCACCGCGCCGGCGATCCTGGCGGTGCCGATCGATCTGCGCAGCGATCTCGGCATCGCCATGCTGGCGAACCTCACCACGCTGACGCCCGGCACCTGCTCGCTGCATGTCAGCGCGGACCGGCGCCTGCTCTACATCCATGTGCTCGATGCGCGCGACCCCGATGCGGTGGTGGCCGGCATCCAGACCGCCTTCGCCGCGCGCATCCGGAGGATCGAGGGATGATCGCCACGCTCGACGCCTGGGCCACGGGGCTGTCCGCCGCGCTGATCCTGTTCCTGATGCTGCCGCTCGGCATGGCGGTGTGGCGCATGCTGCGCGGGCCGGGCTATGCCGACCGCTTCGTGGCGGTGGATATGCTGGCGGGCATCGCCATCGGCATCGCCGCGCTGACCGCCTCCGCCACCGGGCGGCGCGAATTCCTCGACGTCGCCTTCGGCATCGGGCTGATCGGCTTCGTCGCCACCTGCGCCTTCTCCGCCTTTCTCGAGCGCAAGGGGCGGGGGCGGTGATGGACGTCGCCCTGACCCTGCTGGCGCTGCTGCTGAAGCTGGCGGGCGCCGCCTTCCTGCTGGCCGCGGCGCTTGGCGTGCTGCGCTTCGCCGACCCGTTCCAGCGCATGCATGCGGCGACCAAGGCGGGCACGCTGGGGGCCGGGCTGGTGGTGCTGGGCAGCGTGCTGACGCTGGGCAGCCTGTCGGCCCTGCTGATGGGCGGGCTGACGCTGCTCTTCCTGCTCGCCACCATCCCGATCGCCGGGCATCTGCTGGGGCGCGCCGCCTATGTCTCCGGCGCCGTCATGGCGGAGGGGGAGGATGCGCTGGCGGGTGTGCTGCCGCGCGCCGGCCAGCCGCTGGAGCAGCGGCTGCGCCAGGCCGCGGAGGGCCCGGCGCCCGAGGCCGCCGGCCCGCCGGCCTAGCGCCAGGTGAACAGCGTGTCGCGCCCGCCGCCGGCGACGCCGTCCAGCTGATCCTCCGACAGCGCGCCCGGCTGGATGCGCAGCGTCTCCAGCGCTTCGGCCGGGATGGCATAGCCATGCCGCGCCAGGATCGCCGCCGCCTCGGCGCTGTCCTTCGCCGCCTTCAGCGCGCCGAGCAGGCCGGCATGCTCGGCCGGGGCGGCGCGCAGCGCCTCCTGCAGGCGGGTGAGTTCGGATTGGCTCATCGGGCAGCTCCCTCGGCGGATGCGGAATGGGCGGGGCCGTGGCGAAGCCCGCCCCGCCCTTCCATTCTACAGCCTGGCCATTGGCGCCGCTGCGCGCCGCATCTCGGAAACGCGCGGGATCGTCTCGATTCGGCAAGAAGATCGCGCCCAGGATCCGGCCGCCCCTGCTCCCCCCACCCTGGGCAAGCCGCGCCGGGCGGGACACAATCGCCGCCGAGGCCCGGCCGACCACAGGACCGGGCGCAGAGGGCGGAAACAGATCTTGAGCTCCCCGGTATGGGTCAGCGCGCTGGCCGCGACCCTTTTCGTGCAGACCGTCAGCTCCTTCTCCAGCCTGGCCATCCCGCTGCTGGGCCCGCCGCTGATGGCCCGCGCCGGGCTGGCGCCCGAGAGCATCGGCCTGGTCTCCGCCCTGACCTCGGCCGGCATCTGCTGGTCGCTGGCCTGTGGCGGGCCGATGCTGGCGCATCACGGCCCGGTGCGGACGCTGCAGATCGGCCTGGCCTGCATGGCGCTGGGGCTGTTCCTGCTGTCGCAGCCGCTCGGCCTGCTGGGGCTGCTGGGCGCGCTGGCGGTGGGCTTCGGGCTCGGCCCCAACACCCCGGCCGGCAGCCAGATCCTGATCCGCCACGCGCCGCCGCAGCACCGCACGCTGATCTTCTCCATCAAGCAGGCCGGGGTGCCGCTGGGCGGCGCGCTGGCCGGGCTGCTGGTGGCGCCGCTGGTGCTGGCGCAGGGCCTGACGGTGACGCTCGGCCTGGTCATCGCGGTGACGCTGGTGACCATCCTGCTGGTGCAGCCCTTCCGCCGCCGGCTGGACCGCGACCATGCGCCGCCGGATGACAACAGGGGCCGTGTCGGCTGGGCGCGGGCGCTGCTCTCGCCGGCGGCGCTGGCCAGCTCGGTCCGCACGCTGCGCGCGCATCCCTCCCTGCCGGTGCTGACCGCGCTCGGCGCCTCCTTCTCGGTGATGCAGGCCTGCCTGACCGCCTTCACCGCCACCTATGTGGTCACCCGCCATGGCGCCTCGCTGGCCGAGGCCGGGCGGATCGTCGCGGTGATGCAGGGCGCCAGCATGCTGGGGCGCATCGTCATGGGCTGGGTGGCGGACCGGCGCGGCCGGGCGATGCGCATGCTGGCGCTGCAGGCCGTGGCCTCGGCCCTGGCGGTGGCGCTGCTGGTGCTGGCGGGCGATCGCGGCCCCTGGGCCCTGTATCTTTGCGCCGGGCTGGCGGGCTTCATCGCCATCGGCTGGAACGGCGTGCACATCGCCGAGCTGGCGCGTGTGGCGCCGCTGCAGCTGGTCAGCGACGTCACCTCGGCCGCCAGCCTGTTCGGTTTCGTGGGTTCGATCTGCGGGCCGCTGCTCTTCGCCCTGCTGGTGGCGTGGAGTGGCAGCTACGGCCTGGCCTTCCTGGTGATGGCGGCGCAGCTGGCGCTGTGCGGCCTGGCCTGCCTGGTGCTGGCGCCGCGCGCCGGCAAGGACGGCGCGGCGCGCTGAGCCGGGCCGCTCAGCCGCTTGGCGCGGCCAGCGCCTCGGCCAGCTGCGCCAGCCCGGCGGGCAGGGCGCGGTGCGGTGGCAGGCCGGTGCGGCGCATCTGCGCCGCCAGCCAATGCGCATGCACCAGCCGCACCCGCACCGGCATGGCGGGCAGGCCCAGCAGCTGCGCCAGGGCGGTGCGGTGCCGACCGCCCAGCAGACGCAGCACCTCGCCGCCCGGGCCGATGGCCACCCCCACCTCCGCCTCCCGCCGCGCCGCGCCGGCGCCGCGCAGCCGGTGCCCCGCCTCCGGCGCCAGCGCGGCGCGGGGGCGGTAGCCCTCCTGCCGCAGCCGGTCGCGCAGCGCGGCGTAATGCGCGAAATAGGCGTCGATCAGCCCCGGGCTGGCCAGCGCCACGCCATTGCGCCGCTCCGGCTGGCCCGCCGCGGCGCGGCGCAGCATGTAGCGGTAGATCTCGCTCTCCGGCAGCGGGCGGGCGGGGTCGCATAGCGCCGCCATCTCCAGATGCACCACGCTGCTGGGCAGAGGCTCGCCGGCCCCGGACCAGTCGCCGGCATCGAGGAAACGCTGCGCCAGGCGGAAGGCGCGCCGCCCGTCGCTGACCACGTCCAGCAGCTGCCATTCCAGCCGGCCGGGCGGCACGCGCAGCAGCAGCGAGGCGCCGAAATAGCGCTCGGCCAGCTCCAGGCTGGGGGAGGGGGCGGCGGGGTTATCGAGCAGCGCGCGCAGCGAGCGCGCCAGGCGCCGCTCGAACAGCGGCGGCAAGCCGCCGAGCGGCGCGGCGAGGCGCAGCAGCCGCCCTTCCAGCCCCCGCCAGGGCGCCACCTTCGCCTGCTCCGGCCCGGTCAGCGGGCGGTAGCGCGGCAGGGCGGGGCCATCGGGCAAGGCGAGGGGGATCATCCCCCCGAGATGCGGCAATTCCGCCGCCCGCGCCAGGGGTGGCGGCCGCCAGCCCGCGGCGAAAGGCGGCGGGCGGGATCAGACCCGCCGCTGATCCTCGCCCAGCGGCTCGGGCAGGTCGTCATCGGCGTCCTGATAGGCGGCGGCCAGGCGGTCGGCCGGGCCGGCCAGCTGCTGGGCCAGGAAGCCGGAGGTGGAGGACAGCAGCAGCAGGGCCAGGAGCTGCATGCGGATCGCTCCGCGGCGGAAGCGCCTGGCCAAGCTCGGCATCGTGCTCGGGGTGGGGCTCGGTTCGCTCATGGCGAGTCAATTCATTTCGTGCCCGGTGGCTTCACCCGGCCGCTACACGATCACGCTAGGGATCGGGCAGGGCGGGACCGGTTCCGAAAGCTAGACTGCCAGAGCGGTCTCCTGCGAAGCAAGCATGAAGGCGTTGCGCTCCCCCGGCACCGGCGCCCAGCGCGAGGTGAGGCCGAGCACCGTCTCGGCGCCGCCCAGATACATCACCCCATCCGGCGCCAGGCGCAGCGCCAGCGCGTCCAGCACCCGCTCCTTGGTCGGCGGGTCGAAATAGATCAGCACGTTGCGGCAGAAGATCACGTCGAAGCGGCCGAGCGCGCGGTGGTCGGCCAGCAGGTTGCGCTCCTCGAAGCGGGTCATGGCGCGCAGCTCGGGGGCGATGCGCCATTTGCCGCCCTCCTGCCTGAAATGCTTGATCAGCATCTGCACCGGCAGGCCGCGCTGCACCTCGAACTGGGTGAACAGGCCCTCCCGGGCACGCTCCACCACCTCGCGCGACAGGTCGGTGCCGAGGATCTCGGCCTGCAGGCCCAGCTCGCGCAGCAGGATGGCGGTGGAATAGGCCTCCTGCCCCGTCGAGCAGGCGGCGGACCAGATGCGCAGCCGGTGGCCGGGCGGCCGCGCCGCCTGCAGCTGCGGCAGCACCCGCTTCAGATGCTCGAAGGGCTTGCCGTCGCGGAAGAAGCTGCTCTCATTGACCGTCAGCGCCTCGGTCACGTCGCGCGCCAGGGCCTCGGCGCGGGCATCGCGCAGCTTGAGCGCCAGCATGTCGAGGCTGGGCAGCGCCTCGCGCCGCAGGATCGGGCCGAGCCGCGCCTCCAGCATGTAATCCTTGTCGGGCGTCAGGACGATGCCGGCGCGCGCCTTCACCAGGGCGGCGATCGCGGCAAAGCTCTCGGCGTTCATGCCAGTTCTCCGGCAGGGGTCGGGCCGGCCGCGCCGGTCGCCACGGCGCGGCACGGCAGGGCGTGTCGCGGTGTGGCCCGGACCGCGATGCGGGGCGGGGTCGAACGGGAAGGCCGGCCGGGGCCGGCGGGCAGGGTGGCGGTCAGGATCCCGCCGTTTCCGGCAGCAGGCCGAGCTGCACCAGCTTGCCGGCCAGGATGGCGTCGTCGAAGGGCTTCATGATGTATTCCTGCGCCCCGGCGCCGAGCGCCATCAGGATGCGCTCGAAATCATTCTCGGTGGTGCAGAGCACGACCACCGGCTCCTCCGCGCCGAATTCGGCGCGCGCGGCCTTGAGGAATTCCAGCCCGTCCATGACCGGCATGTTCCAGTCGAGCAGCACCAGGCGGGGCAGCTCCTCGCGGCAGGCGAACAGCGCCTCCTGGCCGTCAGCGGCCTCGCGCACCACGGCGCCGTGCCGTTCCAGCATGCGGCGCGCCACCTTGCGCACCACACGGCTGTCATCCACCACCAGGCAGGTCAGCGCCTCGTCCACACCCCACTCCATTGGCTGTCGGGCGCACCGGGGCGAGCCGGCGCAGCCTTGTTTCACCCCAGGGACGTTTCCGGCTTATTAATCCTTCTTTCAGCCTTTCCGCGCTGCCCATGAAAAAGGGGCGCCGCAGCGCCCCCGTTCCGGCTTGCCCATGGCCGGGCCTTGGTCGGCCGCCATCTCCACAGGACGGCGGCAGCCCGAAAGAATCATTCCAGCTCGTGGGAGAGGGCGATCAGGTCCCTGGTGTGCGGATGATGGGCCTCGCCCTCGCGCAGCTGGCCTTCGGTCAGCGTCTCGACGATGCGGCCGCCCTGCATCACGGCGAGCCTTTCGCAGAGATGCGCGATGACCGCCAGATTGTGCGAGACCAGGATGCAGGTGAGCTGCCGCGCCTGGCGCAGATCGGCCAGCAGGTTCAGCACCTCCGCCTGCACCGAGACATCGAGCGCGCTGGTCGGCTCGTCCAGCAGCAGCACCGAGGGGTCGGCGATCAGCGCGCGGGCGATCGCCACGCGCTGGCGCTGCCCGCCCGAGAGTTGGTGCGGGTAGCGGAAGCGCGCCGTGCGCGGCAGCGCCACCTCCTCCAGCGCCCGGGTGATGCGCTGTTCGGCATCGGCGATGCCATGCACCTCCAGCGGCTCGGACAGGATGCGGTCCACCGTCTGGCGCGGATGCAGCGAGCCATAGGGGTCCTGGAACACCATCTGCACGGTCTTGAAGAAGGCGCGGTCGCGCTTCGGGCCGAGCGGCCGGCCGGCCACCGCCATGCCGCCATCCCAGCCGCCATTCAGCCCGGCGATGGTGCGCAGCACGGTGGACTTGCCCGAGCCGCTTTCGCCCACCAGCCCGAAGGTCTCCCCCGCCTCGACGCGGAAGGAGACGTCGCGCACCACATGGTTGGCGCCGAAATGGACGTTGAGGTGCTCGATCTCGATCATCGGCGCGGCTCCAGCCAGGCGGGGTCGCGGGTCAGGGTCGGCAGCCGCTCGCGGCGGACCGACAGGCTCGGCATGCAGTCCAGCAGGCCGCGGGTATAGGCGTGGCTCGCGCGGTGCAGGTCGCGCGCCGGCAGCTCCTCCATCACCTGGCCGGCATACATGACAACGACGCGGTCGCAGAAGCGGCTGACCAGCGGCAGATCGTGGCTGATCAGCATCAGCCCCATGCCGCGGGCCGAGACCAGATCCTCGATCAGCTTCAGGATCTCGGCCTGCACGCTGGCATCCAGCGCGCTGGTCGGCTCGTCGGCGATCAGCAGGTCCGGGTTGGGGGCCAGCATCATGGCGATCATGACGCGCTGGCCCATGCCGCCCGAGACCTCGTGCGGGTAGCTCTCCAGCACCCGCTTCGGGTCGCGGATCTTGACCTGCTCCAGCAGGGTCAGCGCGGCCTCGCGCGCCTCGCGCTGGCCGCCTTTGTTATGGGCGAGCCAGGCCTCGGAAATCTGCCGGCCGACCGTCATCACCGGGTTCAGGCTGTATTTCGGGTCCTGCATGATCAGCCCGATGCGGCCGCCGCGCAGGCTGCGCATCTGCCGTTCGCTCGCCGCCTGCACATCGATGCCGTCGAAGCGCAGCGCCTCGGCGCGGACGCGTGCCGCCTGGGGCAGCAGCCGCATCAGCGCGCGGCCGGTCACCGATTTGCCGGAGCCGCTTTCGCCGACAATGCCGAGCTTCTCACGGCCCATACTGAAAGAAATACCGCGCACGGCGGGGTTGAAGCCGGACGGCGTCGGGAAATCGACGCGCAAATCGCGGATCTCAACGAGAGAACTCATGCCACGCGCTCCTTGCCGTGGGGAAGGCTCTGCCTTCCCCACACCCCATCCGCCGGGGTGGCAGGGCCACCCCGGACCCCGCCAACTGTCAGAAAAATCATCGCTGCTTGGGGTCCAGAACGTCGCGCAGCCCGTCGCCCAGCAGGTTGAAGGCGAGGCTGGCGGTGAAGATGGCGACACCCGGAATCACCGGCACCCACCACTGCTCCAGGATGAAGCGCCGCGCCGTCGCGATCATCGTGCCCCATTCCGGAATCGGCGGCTGCGCGCCGAGGCCGAGGAAGCCGAGGCCGGCAGCCGTCAGGATGATCGAGGACATGTCGAGCGTGACGCGCACGGTGAGCGAGGGCAGGCACATCGGCGCCACATGCTTCCAGATGATGCGCCAGGGCGCCGCACCCGTCATGCGCACGGCGGCGATGTAGTCGGTGTTGCGGATGGTCAGCGTCTCGGCCCGCGCCAGCCGCGCATAGGGCGGCCAGGCGGTCAGCGCGATGGCGATGACGGCGCTCTCGACCCCGGGCTTCATCGCGGCGACGAAGGCCAGCGCCAGGATCAGCCGCGGAAAGGCCAGGAACACATCGGTCACGCGCATCAGCACGCGGTCCCAGAAGCCCCCGGCATAGCCGGCGACGCAGCCGATGATCAGGCCGAGCGGCGCCACCAGCACCACCACGGACACCACCATGCCGAGCGTCACCCGCCCGCCATAGACCAGACGCGACCAGGTGTCGCGCCCCAGCTCGTCGGTGCCGAGCCAATGCGCGGCGGAGGGCGGGGCGAGGCGGTTGGCCAGGTTCTGCACGCCGGGGTCGTGGGTGGCCAGCAGCGGCGCGGCCAGCGCCATCACCAGCATCAGCAGCACGATGGCCAGGCCGGCGACCGCCAGCCAGTTGCGGCGGAAGGCCAGCCAGAGCTGGTAGCGCCGGCCCCAGCGCGCCTGGGCGCGCGAGCCGGGCGTGTCGGAAAGCAGCCAGTCGCGGGTGGAGGTGGTCTCGGACATCACTTCACCCGCGGGTCGAGCAGGCGGTAGAGCAGATCGGCCATCAGGTTCAGCACCACATAGATCAGCCCGATCACCAGCGTCGCGCCCAGCACCGCGTTCATGTCGGCATTCAGCAGCGACACGGTCAGGTACTGGCCAAGGCCGGGCCAGGCGAAGATCGTCTCGGTCAGCACCGCGCCCTCCAGCAGCCCCGCATAGGTCATGGCCAGCACGGTGACGAGCGGCACGGCGGTGTTGCGGAAGGCATGGCCCCAGACGATGCGGAAGCGCGACAGCCCCTTGGCGCGGGCGGTGGTGACGTATTCGCTCTTCAGCTCGGCCAGCATGAAGGCGCGCGTCATGCGCGCGATATAGGCGAGGGAGAAGAAGGCCAGCACGCCGGCGGGCTGCGCCAGGTGCCACAGCGCGTCCTGGAACGCCGCCCAGTCGCCGGCCAGCAGCGCGTCCAGCGTCAGGATGCCGGTGCGCTCATCCACCATGCCCTCGAAATAGATGCCCTGGCGGCCGGGGCCCGGGGCGATCTCCAGCGTCGCGTAGAACAGCAGCAGCGAGATCAGGCCGAGCACGAAGACCGGCAGCGAATGCCCGGCCAGGCAGAACAGCCGCACGCCCTGGTCGATCCAGCTGCCCTGCCGCGTCGCCGCCCAGACGCCGAGCGGCACGCCGATGGCCACCGCGATGATGATGGCCACCGTGGCGAGTTCGAAGGTGGCGGGGAAGAAGCGGATGATGTCCTGGGTGACGGGGTTCGACGTCATCACCGAACGGCCGAGGTCGCCGCTGGCGATCTGGCCGAGATATTTCCAGAACTGGATGTAGAGCGGCTGGTCGAGGCCGAGCGCCAGCCGGGTCTGCTCCACCACATCCTGCGGCGCGCGGTCGCCCACGATGGCCAGCACCGGGTCGATCGGCACCACGCGCCCGATCAGGAAGGTGACGAGGACCAGGCCGAACAGGGTGATGGGCACGCTGGCCGCGGTGGCGGACAGGGCCTGCAGGCGCAGCCGCGCCGCCGAGGGCCGGGCCCGCCCCCCGGACGGCGGCGCCGCCCGGGGAGAGGTGGTTTCGCTCATGCCTTGGTGATGGCCTTGTAGAAGTGGCGGTCGTTCATCGGACCCATGTCGAAGCCGCGCACGCCGGCGCGGCTGACGGCGATCTCGATCTCCTGCAGCATGATGACGAAGGGCGAGTGCTGCTGGTGGTCCTTCTGCAGCTGCACATACATCTCGGCCCGCTTCGCCGCATCCGTCTCCTTCAGCGCCGCGAGCGTCCGGGCGGACAGCTCGGGGATCTCCCAGCTGGCGCGCCAGGCCAGCGTCCGGTTGCGGGCGTTGTCGCTGTTGTCGGTGTTGATGCTGAACGCCTCGGCATTGCTGTGCGGGTCGAAATAGTCCGAGCCCCAGCGCACCATGGCGATGTCATGCGTGCGGGCGCGGGTCTTGGTGATGACGGCGCGCTGCTCGCCCGGCAGCATGCGCAGCCGGATGCCGATCTCGGCCAGATTGGCCTGGATCGCCTGGGCGATGTCGGCGAAGGGCGCGGCCGAGGTGTAGTCGAAGGAGACCTCGAAGCCATTGCCCAGCCCCGCCTTCTCCAGCAGGGCCTTGGCCTCGGCGACATTGCGCTTGAAGGGCTGGTCGGTCACCGCGCCGGGGAAGCCGGCCGGCAGGAAGGCCTGGTGCACCGCATAGGTGGTCGGCACGATGGCCTTCTGGATGCCCTCATAGTCGAGCGCCAGCTTGATCGCCTGGCGCACCTCGGGCTTGGCCAGGTTCGGGTTCTTCTGGTTCAGCGACAGGTACATCAGGCTGGCCTTGCGGGCCGACTGCACCGTGTAGGCCGGGTTGCCCTCGAGCTGGCGGATCTGGTCGGCGCCGAGGTTGCGGACGATGTCGTAATCGCCCTTGGTCAGGCCGAGCAGCTGCGCCGAGGGGTCGGCGACATGGCGCATGATGATGCGCTTGATCTGCGGCGCGACATTGCTGTGCGGGTTCGCCTCCAGCACCACGCTCTCGCTGGCGCGCCACTGGCGGATGGCATAGCTGCCGGAGCCCGCCGAATTCTGCTTCAGCCAGGCATTGCCGAGATCATCGCCCTGGGCGCGGGCGGTGACCACCGCCTTCTCGACCACCGAGCCCACCGCGGCGGAGAGGCAGTAGAGCAGGAAGGTCGGCGCCGTCGGCTCGGCCGTCTGCAGCACCACGGTGCGCGGGCCGGTGGCGCGGATGCGCTCGGCCACATTGTCCTTGGTGAAGCCGAACTGGTTGATGATGAAGGCCGGCGCCTTGTTCAGCAGCACCGCGCGGGAGAGGGAGAAGGCCACGTCCTCGGCCGTCACCGGCTGGCCGGAGGCGAATTTCGGCCCCTCGCGCAGGGTGAAGGTGAAGGTCTTGCTCTCATCCGAGACCTCCCACTTCTCGGCCAGCTCGCCGGTGATCTCGGAGGGGTTGGAATTCGGCGTGGTCACCAGCTTCTGGTAGACATTCGCCGCCAGCTCGGAGGCGGTGTACTCGAACGCCTCATGCGGGTCGCAGGTGATGATGTCATCGATCTGCTTGGCGAAGACCAGCACGCCCGGCGGGGTCTGGGCGGCGGCGCCCGACAGCGCGGCCGGGAGCGAGGCGGCGGCGGCCGAGGCCAGCAGCAGCGTGCGACGTGTCAGCATGGGTTCGGAACCTCTCCTGCAACTGCCCCCGGTGTAGCGCGCGGGACGGGGCCGCGCCACGGGTCAAGACGGGGTTCGCAGGGGGAGTTCGCAGTGTGGGACAGCGGAGAATGGCGAAGTCGCAGCCCGGTCGCCCGGCCTGCCGCGCCGCATCATGACAGATTCTTAATCCTGGAAGGTGACGCGCAGCTCGCCTGGCGCCTGTTGCAGCCGCGCCGCGTGGCGGGTGGCCAGCCAGAGCGCGAAGGCGGCGCGCGCCGCCGCGCCGCCCATCAGGTCGGCCGCCTCGGGCCGGGCGGCGGGGGCGGGCAGGGGCTCGCCCTGGTGGCTCAGCACCAGGGTCACCACGCCCTCGCCGCTCCTCGCCAGCACCTCGGCCTCGGAAAGGCCGCGATCGGCCAGCAGCTCGCCGGCCTCGACCAGGAAATCCTGCACCCGCTCCATGGTGGCGCGCCGCGCGCCCCAGGCGCCGCCCATGGCCTGGGCGCGGCGCTCCGCCTCCAGATGCAGCCGGGCGTCGAGCGGCAGGGTGAAGCGGACCTCCCGCCGCACCAGGGGCAGGGTCGCCAGATGCATGACGAAGCAGGTCAGCGCCCCGAAGGTCAGCGCCGAGGCCAGCGCCGGCAGATGCGCGCGGAACGGCCCCGGGGCGATCAGCACGGCGAAGCCCATGATCAGCCCGAGCCCCACCACCAGGGAGCGGCGGATGTCGAGCATGCGCACCGTGATCAGCTGGCAGCCCGTCGCGATCATGAAGCAGGCGACATAGAGCAGCATGGCCGCCTTCACCGGCGGCGGGATCAGGATGAACAGCGCCGCCAGCCGCGGCGAGAAGGCCAGCGGCAGCAGCAGCGCCGCCCCCACCCAGATGATGCGCAGCGACAGGGTGCGGTTGGCGATGGAGAGCCCCACGCAGGCCGAGGACGGCCCCGGCGCCATGCCGCCGATGCCGCCCGTGAGCGCCAGCGCCACGCCATGCGCCAGCAGGCCGCGGCGCAGCGGCGGGCCGTCCGGCTTCTCCCACCCGCCATCGGCGGCGCGCTGGAAGGCCACGAGATTGCCGAGGATGGTGGCCTTGGCCGGCAATGTCGCGAAGACGAAGGCGAGCGCCAGCCCGGCGGAGAGCCCGTCGAAGCGCGGCACCATGGGGGTGGGCCAGGCGAACCAGGGATTGGCCGCCAGCACGGCGGCC
Source organism: Pseudoroseomonas cervicalis (assembly GCF_030818485.1). NCBI lineage: Bacteria > Pseudomonadati > Pseudomonadota > Alphaproteobacteria > Acetobacterales > Roseomonadaceae > Roseomonas > Teichococcus cervicalis. The sequence goes on from NZ_JAUTAJ010000004.1 coordinate 3,518,392, forward strand.
GCATCCGCCGCCGTGTAGCCGAGGGGCAGGGAGAGCAGGATGCCGAACGCAGCGCCGATCAGCATGCCATAGGGGGCGAGCCGCCCGCCGCGCAGCGCCACCCCGGCCATCACCAGGAAGGCCAGCAGCGCCAGCAGGATGTCCCAGGGGCTGTCGGTGTCGAAGCGGCGCTGCAGCACCTGCAGCTGGTCCAGCATCACCGGCAGCAGGGTGACGCCGAGCAGGAAGACGACGACCCCCGCCATCTCGGTGGGCACCAGCGCCTCGGGCCGGCGGATCAGGAAGCTCGCCGCGATGGCGAAGAGCCCGGCCAGCAGCAGCAGCGCGCCGGCCTGGGCCGGGCCCAGCCCGGCGCCGGCGGCCAGCAGATAGGCGCCCATCATCACCGGGGTGGGGATGGAGGGCATCTGGTAGCCGGCGCCGAGCGGCCCGCGCGTCAGCGCCTGCAGCCCCTGCAGCAGGATGAAGCCCAGGATGGAGAGGGCGATGAAATTGGCCGCCTCCCGCGCCTGCAGCCCAAAGGCGGTGGCGGCGACCACCGGCAGCACCAGGTAGATGGCCTGGATGGCGATGTGCTGCGCCGCCAGGCCCAGCGCGGCGGGCAGGGGCAGGCGGTCCTCCACCGCGGCGACAACGCCCTCGGGGCGGCTGCGCGGGCGGTCCTGCCGGCGGGACAGGCTCACCGGCGCCGTCCGGCGGGGCGCGCTGCGGCGGGCAGGAGCATGGGGCTGGATTCTCCGGCGGATCGTTCCGTCGGTGTAGCCCGGGGCCGCCCGCCGCGCCACGGGGCGGCCGGCCTGGCGCTTTCCCTCTGGCGGGCCATGGCGCCGCGTGGCATCCGCGCCGCATGGAACACTGGCAGGGCTTCGAGCCGCCTTCCCGCGCCGCCGCCTGGCAGGAGAGCTACCCCGCGCCGATGCCGGATGGCCGGGCGCTGCGTCTGCCGCTGCGCGATTACGGCGCCATCGCCGTCACCGGCTTCATCGCCAACCAGGCGGCGTTTGCCGTGCTGCGCCCGATGGTGGGCTGGATGGCGGCGGCGGCGCGGCCGCTGGGCGCCGAGCTGGTGGTCGGGCTGCCGACGCTGGGCCATGTCTTCGGCGGCGCGGTGGCCGAGGCGCTGGGCCACCCGAACTGGGTCGCCCCCGGCTATTCCCGCAAGAAATGGTACGATCCGGCGCTGTCGGTGCCGACCTCCTCCTCCACCGCGCCGGATGCGCGGCGGATGTGGCTGGACCCCAGGCTGCTGCCGCGGCTGGCCGGCCGGCGCGTGCTGCTGGTGGACGACGTGATCAGCACCGGCAGTTCGGCGCTGGCCGGGCTGTCGCTGCTGCGGCTGGCGGGTGTGGAGCCGGTCGGGCTGTGCGTGGCCATGGCGCAGGGCGATCGCTGGCGCCCCGACTGGCCGGAGGCGATTCCGGTCGCCGCCGCCTTCGCCACGCCGCTGTTCCGCCGCGCGGGGACCGGCTGGGTCCCCGACCCCGCAACCCTGCCCCGAGATCTCCTGTTGCCCCCCGCTTCGACGGGCCCCTGAAAAACTGATAGAAAAAAGAAGGGGGCGCGGGGGAATTCATTCCCCCGCTCTTTTTCGTGTGGATTGCCGAGGTCGTTCTGATGTCCCGTCTCTGGCTGGCGCTGGGTGCGTTGAGTGGTTTCCTGGCCGTGGCCCTGTCGGCCTGGGCCGCGCATGGTCTGGCCCCGGTGCTGGAGCCCGTGGACGCCGCGCGGGTGCAGAATGCGCTGACCATGCAGGGCTGGCACGCGCTGGCGCTGCTGGCCGCCGGCCTGCTGGCCGAGCGCCGCGCCAACTGGCTGCCGCATTTGGCCGGCGCCTGTTTTGCCGTCGGCAGCCTGGCGTTCTGCGGCGCCGTCTGGTGGCTGGTGCTGCAGGGCGAATCGCTCGGCCGCGTGGCGCCGCTGGGCGGCACGGCGCTGATGGCGGGCTGGCTGATCCTGGGCGTGGCGGGGCTGACCCGCCCGCGCGCCGCATGATCCGCGCCGCCTATCTGGCCCATGAGGGGTTCGAGCGCGAGGTGGAGGAGGAGCTGCGCCGCGCCGGCGTGGCGATCGCCCGCTGGCACGGCCCCTTGGCGCTGACCGAGGCGCCGCCGGTGCCCTCCGCCTGGGCGCTGGATGTGTGGACCGACCCGCGCGAGATCCCGGTGCCCTCGATCAAGGGCGCGGCCGCGGCGCTGCGGGCGATCCAGCGCAACTGGTCGCTGGAGCCGGTGCTGCACCACCGCCGCGCGGCGCTGATCGAGGCGGCGCTGCCGCCCTTGAAGGGAAAGGCGCTGCGCTTCCCCGAGGCGGCGCCGACCGGGCATCTGGGCGGCTGGACGTTGCTCTCGCCCGAGCTGATGCTGGCCAGCCCGACCAAGACCAGCCCCTTCCTGCGCGGCGCGGTGCGCTTCGAGGAGGATCGCGAGGGGCCGCCCAGCCGCGCCTATCTGAAGCTGTGGGAGGCGCTGACCCGGCTCGGCCGCTGGCCGGGGCCGGGGGAGACGGTGCTGGATCTCGGCGCCGCGCCGGGCGGCTGGACATGGGCGCTGGCGCAGCTGGGCTGCCAGGTGGTCGCCGTGGACAAGGCGCAGATGGATCCGGGCGTCGCCGCCCTGCCGAATGTGACGATCCGCACCGAGAGCGCCTTCGGCCTGGAGCCGGAGCGCGAGGCGGCGGTGGACTGGCTGTTCAGCGACATCATCTGCTACCCGGCGCGGCTGCTCGGCCTGGTGCAGCGCTGGCGGGAAGCGGGGCGGGCGCGGAATTTCGTCTGCACCATCAAGTTCCAGGGCGAGACCGACCATGAGACGGCCGCCGCCTTCGCCGCCATACCGGGCGCGCGGGTGTTCCATGGCGCGCACAACAAGCATGAGCTGATGTTCTGCCTGCTGCAGGCCGACCCGCCCGGCTGAGGCCGAAGCCCGGCGCCTGCCCCAGGGCCGCGCAGGGGCGGCCCGGGCGCTCCCCGGCGCCGTCCTGCCGGCCGCGCAAACAGGCAGAAAGCCGCCGCCCCGCCCCAGGTTCCGTCATGTCTTTATGACTGGACTTGCCCGGCCCCGGCGGCCAGGGACAGGGGCGATGCAGATCCACCGCTCCCCAGCCCTTGCCTGGCTGCGCCTCCTCCCGGTCCTGCTGATCGGCCTCTGGCTCGGCAGCGCCGCCGCCCATGCGCAGGGCCGCCCGGCCTCCTCCGCCAACCCGGCCCCCGTCGCCTCGGTCGACGATCTGGTGCGGCTGCTGGAGGATGATGCCGGCCGCGCCGCGCTGATCGCCCGGCTGCGCGCCGCCGGCCCCGCCGCCACCGCCCTGCCGCCGGAGCCCGAGCCCACCTTCGCCCGGCAGCTGGCCGAGTACAGCCAGGCGGTGGCCGAGCAGGCGGCGGCCGCGGCCGGCCATCTGGCGGCGCTGGGGCGCGGGCTGGGGCAGCTGGCCGGCGGCGCCGTGGCGGCGGATGAGGCCTTCTGGGCCGGCGCCTTCACCATCGGCCTGCTGGCCGCGGTGGTGCTGGGCGGCTACGCGCTGCTGCGGCTCCTGGCGCGGCCGCTGCTGCGCGCGCTGGACCGCCGCGCCGCTTCGCACCGCCCGGCCTGGCGGGTGCTGTTCGTGCCGCTGGCCTTCCTGGTGCGGCTGGCGGCGCTGCTGCTGGCCTGGGCCGGCGGCTATCTCTTCGCGCTCTCCTACGGCACCACCGGGCTGATCGCGGTGCACCAGACCCTGCTGCTGAACGCCTTCCTGGCGGTGGAGGGCAGCCGGGTGCTGATCCGCACCCTGTTCATGCCGGGCCGCCCCGGGCTGCGCCCGCTGCCGCTGGGCGAGGAGGGGGCGCGCGCCTGGTCCTTCTGGCTTGGCCTCGCGGCGCTGCTGATCGGCACCACCATGATGCTGCTGGCGCCGGTGCTGAACGCCAATGCCTCGCCGGCGGCGGCGGCCTCGCTGCGGCTGGTGGTGATGCTGACGGTGCTGGTGCTGGGCATCCTGGCGGTGCTGCGGCACCGCCGCGCCGGGCGCCACTGGGTGGAGGCGCGGCGCGACCGGCGCGGCCTGCGCGCGCTGGGCCGCGCCTGGACCGCCTTCGGCCATGTCTGGCACCTGCTGGCCATCCTCTACATGGTGGTGCTGTTCCTGGCCTGGGTCGCCAACCCGGCGCGAGGCGATGGGCTTCATGCTGCTGTCGACGCTGCGCTCGCTGGCCGTGCTGGCGGTGGCGGCGCTGCTGCTGAAGCAGATCCGCCGCTGGCTGGCCGGCGGGCTCAGCCTGCCCGAGGCGGTGACGGAGCGGCTGCCGCTGCTGGAGCACCGGCTGAACCGGCTGATCCCGGCGATCCAGCAGGCGCTGCGGGTGGCGGTGCTGGTGGCGGTGGCGCTCGGCCTGTTCTGGGCCTGGCGGATCTTCGACCTGCCGGGCTGGGTGGAGACGCAGGCCGGCCGCAGGACGCTGGGCGCGCTGGTCTCGGCCGGGCTGATCCTGCTGTTCGGCATCGCCGCGCATCTCGCCCTCTCCTCCTGGGTCGAGTACCGGCTGAACCCGAATTACGGCACGGTGCCGACGCCGCGCGAGCGCACCCTGCTGGCGCTGTTCCGCAACGCCGCCACCATCGCGCTGATCGTCATGGTGGCGATGCTGGCGCTGTCCGAGCTGGGGGTGAATATCGGCCCGCTGCTGGCCGGCGCCGGCGTGGTCGGCCTGGCGATCGGCTTCGGCGCCCAGCGCCTGGTGCAGGACATCATCACCGGCGTGTTCATCCAGCTGGAGAACGCGATGAACGAGGGCGATGTGGTCGCCGCCGGCGGCGTCTCCGGCGTGGTGGAGAAGCTGACCATCCGCTCGGTCTCGATCCGCGACGGCAATGGCACGCTGCACGTCATCCCCTTCTCCTCGGTGACGACGGTGGCCAACATGATGAAGGATTTCGGCTTCCACGTGGCCGATATCGGCGTCGCCTACCGGGAGAGCATCCCCGAGGTGAAGGCGGCGATGCAGGAGGCCTTCGAGCGGCTGCAGCAGACCGAGCATGGCGCCTTCATCATCGGGCCGCTCGACATGCAGGGCATCACCAGCTTCGGCAATTCGGCGATCATGCTGCGCGCCCGCATCAAGACGCTGGCCGGCAAGCATTGGGGCGCCGGCCGCGCCTATAGCGAGATCCTGAAGGAGGTGTTCGACGCCCGCGGCATCGAGATGCCCTTCCCGCATGTCACGCTCTACATGGGCCAGGACAAGGAGGGGAAGGCGCCGCCTTTGCGCATCCTGGACGAGACGCCAGGGGCGCGGCCGGGCCAGGGGCCGCTGCCGCGGGGCGGCGCGGGGCCGGAGGGCGGGATGCCGGAGGGCGAGGTGCCGGAGGGCGAGGTGCCGGATGGCCGCGCCGCCGCGCCGCAGGCCGGGGCCAGCCAGGCGGGGATCAGCCAGGCCGGGATCAGCCAGGCGGGGGCCGGGCAGGGCGCCGCCCGCTGAGGCGGCGCGGCGCGCGGGCGGTGCCGGCCAGGGCCTGACCGACCGGCTCCGCCGCCCCGCTCGCGCTCCAGGCGGCGGCGATGATCGCCCGGCCGGGGCCAGGCCCGTCTGGGGCCGCGGAGCGGCTGCGCTGAGGCGGGCGGCTGCGCCCGCCCCCTCAGCGCAGCAGCAGCAGGGCGCAGGCGGCCAGCAGGACCGCCCATTGCACCAGCATCGCCGGCGCCCGCAGCGTGTATTGCAGCGCCGAGCCCTCCGCCGCCAGCATGCCCGGCGGATGCGCCAGCCGCGCCGCCAGCAGCGCCAGCAGCAGGGCGTGCACCAGCCAGGGCGCGGCGCCGCCGGCCTCGGCCAGGCCCAGCAGCAGCAGGGTCAGCGGCACATATTCGGCGAAATTGGCCTGGATGCGGATCAGCCGCCGCAGCCGCTCCTGCCCGGCATCGCCGTGATGCGCGTTCCAGCGCGCCCGCCCGGCCGAGACGGCAAAGGACAGCGCCAGGAACAGCAGGCCCAGCAGCGCGCCATAGAAGGCGGTGAGGGTGGGGAAAGGCATGGCGGTCGCTCCCTCTCGGCCCCGGCGCCGGCGGCGCGGCCATAGCGGAGCCTAGGCCGGGCGGGGCGCCGCCGCCATGGCCTCGCCGCGCCCGGCGATCGCGGCAACCGGAGCCGGGGCGCGGGCGTTTTCGCCCCGTGGCGGAGGGCTGCGGATGCACAGGGCGTGGTGGCTGATCCGGCAGACCGTGCTGGGCTTCATCGAGGATGACGCGCTGAGCCGCGGCGCGGCCATCGCCTTCTACACCGTCACCTCCCTGGCGCCGGTGCTGATCATCGCCATCGCCATCGCCGGCAGCGTCTTCGGCGAGGAGGCGGCGCGCGGCGCCATCGTCGACCAGCTGGGCGGGCTGATGGGCGCGGCCGGGGCGGAGCTGGTGCAGAGCATCATCGTCAGCGCCTCCAACCCCACCTCCGGCCTGCTGGCCAGCGTGTTCGGCGTTGTCACCCTGCTGCTGACGGCCAGCGGCGTGTTCGGCGAGATCCAGTCCAGCCTGAACCAGATCTGGCGCGCCGAGCCGCGCACCAGCGTCTCCCGCCTGCTGCAGGCGCGGGCGGCGAGCCTCGGCCTGGTGGCGACGCTGGGTTTCCTGCTGCTGGTCTCGCTGGTGGTCAGCGCGGCGCTGCATGCGCTGGGCCAGGCGCTGGACGGAAGGCTGCCGGCCGTCGCATTGGCGGTGCGGCTGGCCAATGTGCTGATCTCCTTTGCGCTGGTCGCCCTGCTGTTCGCGGCGATCTACAAGATCCTGCCCGACCGCAAGCTGGAATGGCGCGACGTGATCGTCGGCGCCATCGCCACCACCCTGCTGTTCAACCTCGGCAAGACGCTGATCGGGCTGTATCTCGGCAGCAGCGCCATCGGCACCACCTATGGCGCCGCCGGCTCGGCGGTGATCGTGCTGCTGTGGATCTACTATTCGGCGCAGATCTTCCTGCTCGGCGCCGAATTCACCAAGGCCTGGGCGATGCACCGCGATTCGCGGCGCTGGGAGGCGGCGCGGCGGCGCGAGGCGGCGGCGCCCGCTGCGGCGGCCGAGGATGTGCCGGAACGCCCGCCGATCGGCCTGCCGCCGGCCACCTCCTGAGGCGGTTCTTGCCCCTTCCCATCCCGGGGCCGGGCCGATAGGGCAGGGGCATGGCTTTTCCCGATTCCCGGACCCCGCGCCGATGAGGCGGCGCCCCTCCTCTCCCCGGCTGCCGCGCGGCGCCGGCCGCCGTGCCGGCCCCTGGGCGGCCGTCGCCCTCGTGGTGGCCGGCCTCCTCGGCGCCGGCCAGGTCACCGAGGCCGATTGGATGCGCCTCGGCACCAGCCTGTGGCGCGCCATCACCGCCCCCGAGACGCGCGAGGCGCCGCGCCGCGCCGCGCCGCCGGCCGAGCCCTTCTCCGGCCGGCCGCGGGTGATCGATGGCGACACGCTGGATGTCGCCGGCATCCGCGTGCGCATGCAGGGCATCGACGCCTTCGAGAGCGACCAGCAATGCAGCCGCCGCGGCGGCGGCCGCTTCGCCTGCGGCGCCGAGGCACGCGACCGGCTGGCCGCGCTGATCGACGGGCGCGAGATCACCTGCACCCCGGATGGCACGCAGACGCATGGCCGCTCGGTCGCCGTCTGCACGGTGCGGCAGGGCGGGCAGGAGATCGACCTGAACGCCGCCATGGTGCGCTCCGGCCTCGCCTTCGACTGCCCGCGCTATTCGCGCGGCCGCTACGCGGAGGCGGAGGCGGAGGCCAAGGAACAGGGCGCCGGCGCCTGGGGCGGGCGCTTCGCCTATCCCTGGTCGCATCGCGACCGTTCGGGGGCCTGCGGGCGGTGAGGGGGCGGCGCGCCCTGGCCCGGCTGTGGCCGCGCCGCTGGTGGGCGCGGCTCGGCCTCGGGCTGCTGCTGGGGCCGCCGCTGCTGATCCTGCTCTTCCGCTTCGTCCCCGTGCCGGTGACGCCGCTGATGCTGCTGCGCGCCGCCCAGGGGCATGGCATCGAGCAGCACTGGGTGGCCTATGACGCGATCGACCGCGCCCTGCCGCGCGCGGTGATCGCGGCCGAGGATAATGGCTTCTGCGGCCAGTGGTTCGGCTTCGACTTCCCGGCCCTGCGCGGCGAGATCGCGGCGCTGCTGGAGGGCGACCGGCCGCGGGGGGCCAGCACCATCACCATGCAGCTGGCCAAGAACCTGTTCCTGTGGCCGGGGCGCGACCCGCTGCGCAAGCTGCTGGAGGCCTGGCTGACGCCGCAGATTTCCCTGCTTTGGCCGAAGCGGCGGATCCTCGAGGTCTATCTGAACATCGTCGAGTTCGGCCCGGGCCTCTATGGCGCGGAGGCGGCCTCGCGCGCCTTCTGGGGGCGCAGCGCGGCGGATCTCTCGGCCGGGCAGGCGGCGCTGCTGGCGGTGGTGCTGCCGCTGCCGCTGGAATGGTCGGCCGCCGCGCCGGGCCCCTATGTGCGGGAACGGGCGGCGCTGATCCAGCGCCGGGTCGGGCAGCTGGGCGGCGCGCTGGACTGCGCCGGCTAGCTCAGGCCGTCGCCGTCGGGTGGGGGGCGATGACCGGGCCGGTGCCGCGCGCCAGGCGCAGCAGCGGCCGCTCCACCAGCCGGTGGAAGAGCAAGCCGGCGGCGGTGATGCCGGCGGCCAGCAGCGCCAGCAGCGCCCAGCCGGGCAGCAGCGCGGGCAGGTGCAGCGCCAGGGCCAGCCGCGCCAGCAGGCTGTAGGCCAGGAGATGCGTCAGATAGAGGCTGTAGGAGGCCTCGCCCAGCATCAGCAGCGGGCGGGGCAGGCGCAGCGGCGCCGCTGCCTCCCGCGCCGCCAGCCCGGCGATGAGGGCGCCGCTGGCCAGGCCATAGGCCAGGATGAAGCCCTGCGGCGGCAGCGCCGAACCGCCGGTGGCCGCCTGCAGCACGTCCAGCCCGGCGGTAAGGGCGAAGAGGCCGCCGCCCGCCGCGGCGAGGGCCAGCGGCCGGCGCGGCGGGGCGTGGCGCACCGCCCAGGCGGCCAGCACGCCGATCAGGAATTCCACATGGCGCAGCTCGAACAGCACATCGGCCAGGGCGCCGATGCCCCGGGGCAGCAGCAGCGACAGCGCCACCCAGGCCAGGCCCAGCGCCAGCCCGGCGCGCGGCGCCAGGATGGCCAGGGCGAAGAGCAGGTAGAACAGCATCTCATGCACCAGCGTCCAGGCCACGCCGAGCAGCAGGGGCTGGCCCGGCAGCAGCAGCAGCGAGGCGGCGAACTGCCCCGGCGGCAGCCCCGGCCCCGCCGCCGCCAGCCCGGCATAGAGCAGGGTGACGACCCAATAGGCCGGATAGACGCGGCTGATGCGCTTGCGCAGATAGGGCAGCACCCGCCCGGGCCGGCCGAGATCGCCGGCATGCCCATGCATGATGATGAAGCCGCTGAGCACGAAGAAGAAGTCGAGCCCGGCATAGCCGAAGGCGAAGGCGGCGCCGACCGGGCGCTGGCCGAACATGTTCTGGAAGGCGGTGTCGCTGATGTGGAACAGCATCACCAGCAAGGCGGCGATGCCGCGTCCGGCGTCCAGCACGGGCAGTCGTCGGGCGGGGAGCAGGGGCGGCATGGACGGCTCGGCACAGGGGTCACCGCAGCGTTACCGCGATTCCGGCCGGCTGTGAAACGAATTGCGGGCCCGGGCGGGGGCGGGCGCCCTGGCGGCGCGGCGCTGTCCGGCCGGGCCGCGCGCCGAGGCGTGGCCGGCCCCGATGCCCGCACGCCTCAGCCAGCAGGATGGCGGTCACCCCGGAGGACCGCTTCCCCAACAGAGGGCGGCCGCCTGGGAAGGAGCCCGCCTTTCCAGCGGACAGCGGCAGCCCGAAAAAGAGTCCCGCCTTTCCACCAGACGGCGGCAGCCTGAAAAAAAATCAAAAATGCGGGCGGGCGAGGCCGGTGGCGAGGGCGGCTTCGGCGCGGCGCAGGTCGGTCGGCGTCGAGAGGTGGAACCAGGCGCCGTCATGCACCAGGCCGTAGAGGCGCTCGGCCTCGATGGCGCGCTGCCACAGCGTCATCATGCCGAAGCGGCCCTCGGGCGCGTCCTGGAACAGGCGCGGATGGACGATCTGCACCCCGGCATAGACGTAGGGGGCGATCTCGCGCTCCTTCGGCCGGCGGGCGCGGCCGAGCGGGTCGAGCAGGAAATCGCCGCGGCCGACCTCGCTCTCCACCAGGGCGGAGCGGACCAGCAGCAGCAGCGCGTCCATCTTGTCGGATTCGAAGCGCTCGGCCAGGCGCTCCAGCGTCGGCCGCGGGCCGTCCAGCCAGAAGGCGTCGCCATTGACCACCAGGAAGGGGTCCTCGCCCAGCAGCGGCAGGGCGTCGCGCACGCCGCCGCCGGTCTCCTGCACCTCCTCCTCGCGCAGCACGCGGGGCGGGTTGGCGCGGGCGGCGCAGACCGCCTCGACCTGCTCGGGGAACCAATGGGCGTTGACCACGATGTTGCCGATGCCGCCCGCCTCCACCCGGTCCAGCGCGTGGTCGAGCAGGGTGCGGCCGGCCAGCGGCAGCAGCGGCTTCGGCGTCGCCTCGGTGAGCGGCCGCATGCGGGTGCCGAGGCCGGCGGCCAGCACCATGGCGGAGGAGAGGGTGATCACGCGGCGGGGGTCCTTCAGGAGAGGCCGTCGGGGTTGCGCCGCTGTGCGGCCGGCACATGGCGGTCGAGGAAGGCGGCGAGCGGCGCCGTCGCCGGGTGTTGCAAGGCGCGCGCCAGCAGCGCCCAGCAGCGCGGGCCATGCGCCAGATAGGCCGGCTTGCCGTCGCGCCGCGCCAGCCGCACCCAGAGGGCGGCAACGCGCAGATGCCGCTGCGCCGCCATGGCGGCGAGCGCGGCGTGGAAGTCTTCCGGTCGCAGTTCCGGCCGCAGCGCCAGGTAGCGCGCCAGCGCGGCCTCCCGCACCGCCGGGGCGACGTCGCGCCGCGCATCCTCCAGCAGGCTGACCAGGTCATAGGCGGGGTGGCCCAGCCCGGCATCCTGGAAGTCGAGGATGCCGGTGCGGCGCGGCCCGGCGCGCCCGGGCAGGCGGATCAGGTTGGCCGGGAAATAGTCGCGATGGACAAAGCCGCCCGCGCCGGCGAAGGGCGCCAGCATGGCCCGCATCGCCGCCTGGAACTCGGCGCGGACGTCTTCCGGCGGCGCGGCGCCGAGGGCCGCCGGCCACCACCAGCCCAGAAAGGTGTCGGCCGCCGTCGCCGCCATGCGCTCGGCCTCCCAGAGCGGCAGGCCAGGGGGCGGCGGGGTGCGGTGCAGGGCGGCGAGCGTCTCCGCCGCCTCCAGATAGAGCGGCAGCGGATCGGCCCCGGCATCGAGCAGGGTGGCGTGGGTGTCGGCGCCGAAATCCTCGACCAGCAGCAGCCCGTCCGGCACCTCCTCGGCCAGGATCAGCGGCGCGGAGAGGCCGGCGCCGGAGATGTGCTGCGCCAGGCCGATGAAGGGCAGGATGTCCTGCGCCGGCGTCAGGCCGACTCGGCCGGCCTCGGCGCAATCCATCAGCAGGGCCGGGCGCGGCCCGCCGGCCAGGCGGGTGTAGCGGCGATGGCCGGCATCCTGCGGCAGCGGCAGGCGCGAAGCCGCGGCGTAGCCATGCCGGGCGAGGAAGGCGTCCACCTTGCTGGCAGGGGGGCTCGGGCTGGCGGGGTCGGGCGACGAGGTCATGCTGAAGCGGGGTGGTGACGCAGCCGGCGCCGCTTGCCAAGCACCGATTGCGCAGGCGCGAGATCCGGTGGCGTCACAGCCCGGCGGCCCCCGGCCGCGTCACAGCCCGGCCAGGGCGGGCAGCCGGTCCTCCCAGCCGGAGAGGCTGGCCTGTCGCGCCTCGCCCTCGGCATCGGGGCGGAGCGTGATGCGCAGCGCGTCCTCCGGCGTCAGCCAGCCCAGCCGGTCCGGCCATTCGACCAGCACGATGCCCTCGCGCGCCTCCTCCCAGCCCAGCTCCTCCAGCTCGTCGGGGCCGGAGAGGCGGTAGAGGTCGTAATGCGCGGCCGGGCCCTGCGGCAGCTCATAGCCCTGCACCAGGGTGAAGCTGGGGGAGGGCACCTCCAGCCCCGGATCGCCGGCGGCGGCGCGCAGGAAGGCGCGGCAGAAGGCGGATTTGCCGGCGCCGAGCGGCCCCTCCAGCAGCAGCGCGTCGCCGGGCCGGGCCAGCGCCGCGGCGCGTGCCGCCAGCGCCTCGGTGGCGGCGAGATCGGGGAGGGTCAGGTGCAGCGTGTCGGCCATCGCGGGCGCAATCTGCCCGCGCGGCGGGGGGCTCCACAAGCGCCCGCCTGGGCCGGGCTTCGCCGGGGCTTTGCGGGCGGCTTCGCCGGGGGCTTTGCCCAGGGACGGCAAAGCCTCTATGCACCGGCTCCAGACGCGAAGGGACACTTGCCCATGCCTGACCACTCGCCCGCCCCCCATGTCGCGGTGGAGGCCGATGTCGCCATCATCGGCGCCGGCCCGACCGGGCTGTTCGCGGTGTTCGAATGCGGCATGCTGCGCATGAAATGCGTGGTGATCGACACGCTGGAGGCGATCGGCGGGCAATGCGCCGCGCTCTATCCGGAGAAGCCGATCTACGACATCCCCGCCCATCCGGCGATCGCCGGGGCGGAGCTGATCGCGCGGCTGGAGGAGCAGGCGGCGCCCTTCGCCCCGATCTACCTGCTGGGCCGCCGGGTCGATGCGCTGGCGCAGCGCCCGGAGGGCGGCTTCGAGCTGCGCACCAGCCGTGACGAGGTGGTGCGCGCCAAGGCGGTGATCCTGGCCGCCGGCGCCGGCGCCTTCGGCCCCAACCGGCCGCCGCTGAACGATTTGCCGGCCTATGAGGCCAGCGGCGCCGTGCGCTACCTGGTGGCGCGGCGCGAGGAGTTCCGCAACAAGCGGGTGGTGATCGCCGGCGGCGGCGATTCGGCGGTGGATTGGGCGCTGAGCCTGAAGGACATCGCCGCCAAGGTGACGGTGGTGCATCGCCGCCCGAAATTCCGCGCCGCGCCCGAGAGTGTCGCGCAGATGGAGGCCGCCGCCGCGCGCGGCGAGATCGACCTGGCCATCCCCTACCAGCTGCACAGCCTGCGCGGCGAGGGCGGCGAACTGTCCGAGGTGGTGCTGGCCACGCTGAAGGGCGAGGAGCGCGCGGTGCCGGCCGACCATCTGCTGGCCTTTTTCGGCCTGTCGATGGAGCTGGGCCCGATCGCCGAATGGGGGCTGGGGCTGGAGCGCAGCCATGTCACCGTCGAGCCCTCCACCTGCATGACCAGCCTGGACGGGGTGCACGCCATTGGTGACATCGCGACCTATCCGGGCAAGCTGAAGCTGATCCTGCAGGGCTTCGCCGAGGCGGCGATGGCGGCGCATGCCATCCATCCGCGCGTCTTCCCGGGCGAGGCGCTGCATTTCGAGTACAGCACCTCGAAGGGCGTGCCGCTGGGCTGACAGCGGCAGGCCGCGCAACCACAGGAAGGAAACCCGCCATGGCTGAGGGCCGGCTGTTCATCGGCACCAAGATGTATTCCTCCTGGTCGCTGCGCGGCTGGCTCGCCGTGCAGCTGGCCGGGCTGGCGGTGGAGGAGGTGGTGATCCCGCTGGCCGGCGGCGCCACCGCGGCGGTGAAGGAGGCGACGCCCTCCGGCACCGTGCCCTATCTGGAGCATCGCGGCGCCCGCATCTGGGAAAGCCTGGCGATCCTGGAATACTGCGCCGAGATCGCCCCTGGCCTGTGGCCCGCCGACAGGGCGCAGCGCGCGGCGGCGCGCAGCATCGCCTCCGAGATGCATGCCGGCTTCCGCGGCCTGCGCATGGCCATGCCGATGACCATCCTGAACCGCTTCCCCGGACAGGGCCGCACGCCGGAGGCGCTGGCCGACATCGCCCGCATCGAGGCGATCTGGCAGGCGGCGCTGCGCGATTCGGGCGGCCCCTTCCTGTTCGGCGCCGAGCTGACCGGCGCCGACATCATGTTCGCCCCCGTCGCCTGCCGCTTCCTGACCTGGGAGCCGGACCTCACGCCGCTCAGCCGCGGCTATGTGGCGGCGCTGCGGGCGCATCCGCTGATGGCCCGCTGGTATGCCGAGGCCGCCGCCGAGCCCGAGGCCTGGAAACTGCCGAAGTATGAGCAGGTGGGGGACGTGGCATGAGCGGCGCCGAAAGCCTGGACCATGTCGGGGTCTGCACGCGCGACGGGCCGGCCCTCTGGGCGGCCTATGAGCGGCTGGGCTTCGCGCTGACGCCGGTCGCCCGGCAATCCGGCCGCCGCAGCCCCGACGCGCCGGTCGAGCCCTTCGCCACCGGCAATCGCTGCGCCATGCTGCGCCAGGGCTATATCGAACTGCTGGCGATCCTCGACCCCGGCCTGTTCGCCAACCGGCTGGACGTGTTCCTCGACCGCTATGTCGGCATGCACATCCTGGCCTTCGGCATGGCGGATGCGGCGCTGGAGCTGGAGCGGCTGCGCCGGGCCGGCATCGACCTGCCGGGCGTCGCGCATCTGGAGCGCCCGGTGGACGATCCGGAGGGGCCGCGCGCCCGCTTCTCCCGCCTGCCGCTGCCGGATGCGCCGGAGGGGCGGCTGCAGCTGATCCAGCACCTGACGCCGGAGCTGCTGTGGCAGGAGCGCTGGCTGGAGCACCCGAACCGCGCCGTGGCGCTGGAGGGGGCGATCCTGGTCGCCCCGGACGCCGCCGCCAGCGCCGCCGCCCTGTCGCGGCTGACCGGCGCGGCGCTGGAGCCCGACCCCGCCGGCGGCTATGCGCTGCGCCTGCCCCAGGGCGGCGTGCGCATCCTGCCGCCCGAGGCGCTGGGGGCCGTGCTGCCGGGGGTGGAGGCGCCGACGCTGCCCTTCCTGGCCGGCTATGTCATCCGCACCGATGACGGCAATGCCGCCATCCGCGCGCGCCTCGGCGAGGCGCTGCAGCCGGTGCCTGGCGGGCTGATGGTGCCGCCCGCCTTGGCCGGCGGCGCAGCCCTGGTCTTCGCCGCATGAGCGAATCCGGCGCGGGCGCGGCGCCGCAGGCGGTGGCCATCGGCCGCTCGCTGCGCACCTATTATGCCGAGGGGCGGGCGGCGCGGCTGGACGCCTTCCTCGGCCGCTTCATCGGCCCCGGCGAGATCGGCTTCGACATCGGCGCGCATGTCGGCGACCGCACGGCGAGCTTCCGCCGCCTCGGCGCCCGGGCGGTGGCGGTGGAGCCGCAGCCGAAGCTCGCCCGGCTGCTGCGCCTGCTGTTCCGCCGCGACCCGGAGGTCGCGGTGCTGAACCTGCTTTGCGGCAGCCAGAAGGGCACCGGGCGGCTGCATCTGAACTCCGCCAACCCGACCATCGCCACGGCGTCGGAGGCCTTCATCAAGGCCGCCGCCCAGGCCGAGGGCTGGCGCGACCAGGTCTGGGATGGCGCCGTGTCGCTGCCGGTGACCACGCTGGACGCGCTGGCCGACGAGCATGGCACGCCGCATTTCATCAAGCTGGATGTCGAGGGCTATGAGGCCTCGGTGCTGGCGGGGCTGTCGGAGCCGGTGCGCTCGCTCTCCTTCGAGTTCACCACGCTGCAGCGGCGCGTCGCGCTGGATTCGCTGCGCATGCTGGAGGGGCTCGGCGATTACGAGTTCAACGCCTGCGTCGGCGAGGAGCACCGCTTCGTGCTGCCGAGCCCGGTGCATGCCGGCACCCTGGCGCGCTGGCTGGAGGCGCTGCCGGATACGGTGAATTCCGGCGACATCTACGCCTCGCTCGAGCCGCAGCGCGTCACCGCCTGATGTTCCGCCGTCCGGGGCCGCCTTGCGCGGCGCCGGGCGCTTCCCGCCGGGGCAGGCGCTGCCCCGGCCCTTCCTGGCCCGGTCCCGCATGACGCTGTCCGCCTTCCTCAACCATCTGGGCTTCGCGGCGCTGCTGGCGCTGTTCTCGGCCGCGCTGGTGCGGCTGATGATCGCCTTCCCGATCCTCGACCACCCCGACCACCGCAAGGCGCACACCAGGCCGACGCCGAAGGGGGGCGGGGTCGGCATCGTCTGCGCCTTCATCCTCGGCATGGTGGTGCTCTACCAGGTGGCGCAATTCGCCCGCATGGCGGATCAGCGCTTCGTCGGCGTGATCCTGGCGGCGGTGGCCATCGGCATCGTGGCGCTGCTCGACGACATGCGGGATTTCCGCTTCGTGGTGAAGCTGGCGGCGCAGGCGCTGGCGGCGCTGGTCGCCATCTTCAGCGGGCTGGTGGTGGACCGGCTGGCCATTCCCTGGGCCGGCATCGTGCCGCTGGGCCTGGCCGGCAGCCTGCTGACGCTGTTCTGGATCGTCGCCTGCACCAATGCGGTGAACTTCATGGACGGGCTGGACGGGCTGGTCGGCGGCACGCTGCTGGTCACCTGCGCCGGGCTCGGGCTGATCGCGGTGCAGGAGGGGGGCTGGTTCATCTACGCCGCCTGCCTGATCCTCGGCGCCGGCATATTGGGCTTCCTGCCCTTCAACCTGAACCCGGCGCGCATCTTCATGGGCGATGTCGGCAGCCAGTTCCTGGGCTTCATGCTGGCGGTGCTGGGGGTGGCCGCGGCGCGGCTGGATGTCGCGCAGCTTTCCTTCCTGCTGGTGCCGCTGCTGCTCTTCGCGCTGCTCTTCGACACCGGCTTCACCATCCTGCGCCGCGCCTGGATGGGCGAGCGGATCAGCGCGCCGCACCGCACCCATCTCTACCAGATGGCGCAGCGCAGCGGCCTCTCCGCCCGGCGGGTCGCCGCCATCCATTGGGGCTTCGCCGCCTTCCAGGTGGCGCTGGCGCTGCTCTTCCTGCGGCTGCCGCCGGCGCTGAAGCCGCTGGTGGTGCTGCCGCCGCTGGCGCTGCAGCTGCTCTGGCTGGCCTATGTGGCGGCGCGGGCGCGCCGCGCCGGGCTCAGCTGGAAGGCGGGGTGACCACCTCCATCTGCATCATGCCGGCCTCCCCCACCCATTGCTCGGAGCGCCAGATGCCGCCCGAGAGCGGGTCGGCCCAGTAGCGGTTGGTGAAGCTGGCGCCGGCGCCGTGGCAGCGCTCGCTGACCAGCAGCGCTTGGCCCTGCGGCGCGGCGCTGAGGCGGCAGTTCAGCGCGACGCCGAAGCGCATGCCCTCCGGCCGCCGGCCGCTATCCGTCAGGTCGAGCTGCCGGCGCAGCGTGGCCGGGCGGGCGGCCAGCGAGAGCGGCTCCTCCAGCGGGTCCGGCCCGTCCAGCCGGCTGGCGGCGATCCATTGCTTCAGCCCGGCGGTGGCGGTGATGCGCGCCCCCTCCGTCGCCACCACCAGCCCGCCCTGGCTGCGCCACAGCCGGGTCTCGCCGCTCTGCTGGATCAGCAGCGCGATGGCCCGGCCCCCCTGCCAGGACAGGCGCAGGCTCGGCGTATCGTCCTCGCTGGCGGCCAGCTCGGGCAGCGGGTCGGGCCGCTCCTCGCGCGGCGGCCCGTCCGGCCAGAGACTGCCCAGGCCGCAGCCACCCAGCAGCAGGGGCAGGGCCAGCAGAAGGGGAAGCGGCGGGATGGTTCTCATCACGGAACCGTTATAATCCTCCTGCCCCCCGCCTGTCAGCCATGCCGGACCCGTTCGGGGTCGGGCGCCGCTGTGGCGCGGCCCGGCGCCTGCAGCACCAGCAGCAGCACGGCCAGGCCGATGCCGATCCAGTGCGGCGCCGGGATCGCCTCCGGCAGCAAGGCGGGGAAGACCATCAGCAGCCCGGCCAGCAGGAAGCCCGCCCGCTCCGCCGGCCGCAGCGCGCGGCGCGCCACGCCCTGGCAGCCGGCGGCGAGCGCCGCCAGCCCGGCGGCGGCCAAGAAGACCTGCCAGGCGACATCGCCCCAGCCCATGCCGGGGGCGAAGGCCAGCAGCAGGCCGACACCTTCCGGATCGGTGACGAAGACGAAGGGCAGCACGAAGGCCGGCAGGGTGTATTTCCAGGCCTGCAGCGTGGTGCGGTAGGGACCCGCGCCGGTGATCGCCGCCGCGGCGAAGGGCGACAGCGCCGTGGGCGGAGACACTTCGGAGAGCACGGCGTAATAGAAAACAAACATATGCGCGGCGTAGTCCGGCACGCCGAGCTTCATCAGCGCCGGCGCCGCGACGACGGCCGAGATGATGTAGCTGGCGGTGACCGGCACGGCGAGGCCCACGATCCAGACGATCAGCGCGGTGTAGAGGGCGGTCACCACCAGCGACCCGCCCGCCGCCTGGATGGCGATCTCGGAGAATTTCAGCCCGAGCCCGGTCAGCGTGATGCAGCCCACGATGATGCCGGCCGAGGCGCAGGTGGCGGCGATGCCCACCGCCTGGATGGCGCCCGAGGCCAGGGCGTCGATCAGCCGCGACGGCGTCATCGCCGTCTCCCGCCGCAGCCAGGACAGCACCACGGCGACGCCCATGGCGTAGAGCACGGCCAGCGTCGCGCTGTAGCCCAGCGCCATGAAGATGATGATCGCGATGAGGGAGGAGAAGTGGAAGCCGTAGCGCCGCACCAGCGCGCCGGCCGGCGTCACCGCCATGGATTCGGCCGGGCCGGCGGGGCCGAGGCGGCGCTGGTCCAGCTCCACCATGAAGAGCAGCGAGGCGTAGTAGAGCAGGGTCGGGATCACCGCCATGCGCAGCACGTCGAGATAGCCGATCTTGAGATACTCGGCGATCAGGAAGGCCGCCGCCCCCAGCACCGGGGGCGAGATGATGGCGCCCAGGCCCCCCGCCGCCAGCAGCCCGCCGGCATCATCGGCGCGGTAGCCGACACGCTTCATCATCGGCCAGGCGACGGTGCCGAGTGTCACGGTGGTGGCGACGCCGGAACCCGAGGGGCCGCCCAGCAGGAAGGAGGAGAGCACCACGGTGCGCCCGGCGCTGGAGGGCCGCCCGCCGGTCAGCGCGAAGCTGAAATCGACGAAGAACTTGCCCGCGCCGCTGGCCTGCAGGATGGCGCCATAGAGGGTGAACAGGATGATCAGCGTGGCCGAGACATCCACCGCCGTGCCGTAGATGCCGTCCAGCGTGATGGTCAGATGCGGGATCAGCCGCGCCGCGTCATAGCCGCGATGCGCCCAGGGCGCCGGCAGGTGGTTGCCGTAGAAGGCGTAGAGCAGGAAGGCCAGCGCCACCGCCGGCATGATCCAGCCGGTGGCGCGCCGCGTCGCCTCCAGCACCAGCGCCACCAGCAGCCAGCCCACCACCAGATCCATCGGCTCGGGGAAGACATAGCGGTCCAGCAGGTCGTCGCCGCCGGCGATCAGGTACCAGGTGCAGTACAGCCCGGCCGCCAGCAGCACCACATCCCAGGGCATCAGCCGGTTGCGGAAGCGGCGCGCGGCGGGGAACAGCACAAAGGCCAGGGCGAGCGCGAAGCCCACATGCACGAAGCGCAGCGTGGTGGTGGGCACGATGTCCCAGGCGGCCCAGAGATGGAACAGGCTCATCGCCACCGCGATGAGGGTGACGGCATGCCGCGCCCAGCCCATGAAGCGGTTCTGGACGCCCTCCTCCTCCTCGATCAGCGCCTCGACGCGGGCGGCGGTGTCCTGGTCCAGCGCGCCCTCGGGGATCTCGGGCGGCAGCATATGGCCGGTGGTGTGCAGCGGCCGGGCCGGACGGGCCTCCGGCTCCGGCGTCGGGCGGGTCATGCCAGCTTCGCGCCGCGGGCGTTCCAGAAGGCCTCAGCCGCGCGGTGCCAGGGGATGCCGGCGGCGGCGCTCTTCTGCGCCTCCAGGGTGAAGTTGCGCCCCTCCGCATGCACCCGCGCCAGCTCCTCGCGGCCGTCCCAGGCGGTGCGCAGCAGCTCCTCCACCTGGGAATCGGCCATGTCCTCGCGCACCGCCAGGATGTTGGCCACCGACATCTGTTTGTTGTCGGTCTTCTGGCCCGGATAGGTGCCGGCCGGGATCACCTCGGGGAAATAGACCGGGCCGTATTTCTCGACGATCTTCGGGATGAACTGGTCGTGGTCGATCATCTGGATCTGCACGCCGGGCGAGGCGCCGAGATCGGTGATGGCGCTGGTCGGCACGCCGGAGACGAAGAAATAGGCGTCGAGCTTGCCATCCTTCACCGCATTGGTGCTCTCGGCCGGCGAGAGCCGCTCGCGCGCGCGGAAATCCTTGTCGCGGTCGAGGCCGGCGGCCTCGATCAGGCGGAAGGCCATCACCTCGGTGGCGCTGCCCGGGGCGCCGGTGGAGATGCGCTTGCCGCGCAGCCCCTCGATCGTGGTGACGCCGCTCGCCGCGGTGGTCACCGCCTGCATGCGGTTGGTGTAGAGCACGGCGATGGCGCGCGCCGGCACGGGGCGGGTGCGGAAGCGGTCATTGCCGCGCACCGCATCCACCGCCGCATCCACCTGGGAGAAGGCGAGATCCGCCCGCCCGGCGCCCAGCAGCTGCAGATTGGCGACCGACCCGCCGGTCACCTCCACCGTCGCCGACAGGCCGGAGACCTGGCGGGAGAGCAGGTTCGCCAGCCCCCCGCCCAGCGGATAATAGACGCCGCCCGTGGTGCCGGTGGCGATGGAGAGCTGCCGCGCCTGGGCGCGGGCGCGGCCGGGGATCAGGGCGGGCAGGGAAAGCGTGGCGAGCAGGCCGCGCCGCGTCAGGCCGAACATGGAACCTCCCAGGTTTTTCATTCTTGGACCGGAAGCTTAGACCGCGCCCGCCTTGCTGCGGAAGCGCGGCGTGGGCCGCGGATTTTTTTGCGGAGTTGATACGGATCAAGGTCGGCGCCCGCGGGCGGGGGCAGAGTGGGCGCACCGCAGAGGAGGCGACCATGAGCCCGCTGACCGCCAAGGACCTGATGACGCCCGATGTCGTCACCGTGCCGCCGGAGACGCCGGTCCTGGCCATCGCCCAGCTGCTGGCCGATCGCGGCATCTCCGCCGTGCCGGTGCTGGGGGCGGATGGCGCGGTGCTCGGCATCGTCACCGAGGCCGACCTGATCCGCCGCCTGGCCGGGCATGACCAGCCGATGAGCCTGATGCGCCAGCTCTTCGCCGATCTCGACCGCATGGCCGAGCGCTATGCCAGCACCCATGGCGCGACGGCCGCCGATGTGATGACCCTCGGCGCCATCTCGGTCGGGCCCGCGACCCCGGTCTCCGCCATCGCCGAGCTGATGGAGCAGAAGCATATCCGGCGTGTGCTGGTGGTCGAGCAGGGCCGGCTGCGCGGCGTGGTCAGCCGGGCTGATCTGCTGCGCGCCCTGGTCGCGCCGCCGGTGGAGGCGGGCGACTATTCCGATGAGCGGCTGCGCCGCGCCGTGCTGGCCGCGATCAAACGCGAGCCCTGGGCGGAGACCTTCTTCACCCTGGTCGACGTCAAGGCCGGCGTGGTCGAGCTGCATGGCTTCAGCCGCAGCCCCGCCGTGCAGCGCGGCCTGAAGGTGCTGGCCGAACAGATTCCCGGCGTGAAGGGCGTGGTCGACAAGACCCAGCCCTTGCCGACCCATCTCTTCGCCGCGGCCTGAGGCCAAGGCGAGAGCGGGGAGGCCGGGGGGAAGGGGCATCCTCCCGGTCTCACCAACCCGTCCACGGCCCGGACCTGCCGAATTCCCGCCCGGCAGGCCGGGCCGTCACGGGGCCTTCCATGGGGCGACCATGGCGCCCGGGCCGGGGCGGTTCCCCGGCGGGCGAACAGCACGGCGCCGGGGGCGGCGAGGCCCCGGCGCCTTTTTCCATGCCCCTGGCCCGCTCAGCGCCCGGCGAAGACCGGGCGGCGCTTCTCCAGGAAGGCCTGCACGGCGTTCCGGAAATCCTCGGTCTCGGTGTAGCGGCCGGCCTCGGCCAGCGTCTCGGGCGGGATCGGCAGCGGCCCGCGCAGCGCGCGCAGCGCCTGCTTGTGGAAGCGGTTGGACAGCGGCGCGCCCTCGCAGATCCGCGCCGCCAGCGCCTCGGCCTCGGCGAACACCGCCCCATCGGGCACGCAGCGGTTCAGCAGGCCGAGCGCCCTGGCCTCCTTTCCCTCCAGCACCCGCCCCTCGATCAGCAGCTCGCAGGCCACCGGATAGCCGACGATGCCGAGCAGCAAATCCAGCGCCGCATGCGGGTACCAGATGCCGAGCTTGCGGGCCGGGATGCCGATCCGCGCGCCCTCTCCACCCACGCGGAAATCGCAGGCGGTGGCCAGCGCCGCGCCGCCGCCCATGCACCAGCCGGCGATGGCGGCGACCACCGGATGGGTGCAGTCGCGGATGGCGGCGATGGCGCCACCCAGCCCCCCGGCATAGCGCGCATCCTTCTCCCGCCCGCCATGATCCTGGCCGAAGCGGCCGATATCGGCGCCGGCGCAGAAGGCCTCCTCGCCGGCGCCGCGCAGGATGACGCAGCCCAGCGAGGCATCGGCCGAGAGCTCGGTGAAGATCTCCGCCATCGCCTCCCACATGGGCAGGTCCAGGCAGTTGCGTTTCTCGATGCGGTCGATCACCACCGTGGCGACCGGACCCGTGCGGCTGACGCGCAGATGGGGGTTCGGCATGGTCCCGGAACGGTGCGGGCGGGGCGCCGCCCTGTCAATCGCCGCGCCGCGCAACCGGCCGCGAGGCCGCAACCGCACCGGGTGCGCCCGGGTTCTCCTGCCGACAGAAGTGGAGGACCCCATGCACAGCGACCGCAACGAGGACGAGATGCGCATGAAGGTGCGCGAGATGGTCTCGGGCATCGGCACCGCCATCATGACCACGATCGACGAGCAGGGGCGCCTGCGCGGCCGCCCGATGCGCGGCATCGGCCCCGACCAGGATGGCCGCACCCTGTGGTTCTTCACCCGGCTGGACAGCCCGAAAGTGGCCGAGCTGAAGACCGATTCGCGCGTGCTGCTCGGCTATGCCGATGTGAAGAGCCAGGATTATGTCTCGCTCTCCGGCCGCGCCCGCATCGTCACCGATACCGCCAAGAAGAAGGAACTCTGGGCCGAGCCGATGCGCACCTGGCTGCCGGAAGGGCCGGAAGGCGCGGATGTCGGGCTGATCGCGGTCGAGATCGAAGGCGCGGAATACTGGGATGGCGTCTCCTCGACGCTGCGCTTCGCCTTCGGCTACGCCAAGGCTCTCGCCACGGGCGAGCCGGCGCACACCGGCGAGAATGCCAAGGTGGCGTTCCGCTAAAACAGATTGAGGGGGCTTTGCCCCCTCAAACTCCCCCAGCAGGGGACAGGGTCCCCTGCACCCGCCATCAGCGGGTCGGCTTCGGCGGGGTCACCGCGTAATCATAGAAGCCCTTGCCGGCCTTGCGGCCGAGCCAGCCGGCTTCGACATATTTCACCAGCAAGGGCGAGGGGCGGTACTTGCTGTCGCCCATGCCTTCATGCAGCACGCGCATGATCGCCAGGCAGGTGTCCAGGCCGATGAAATCGCCCAGCTCCAGCGGCCCCATCGGGTGGTTGGCGCCGAGCTTCATGGCGGCGTCGATGGAGCGCACATCGCCCACCCCTTCCTGCAGCGCCTGCACCGCCTCGTTGATCATCGGGATCAGCACGCGGTTGACGATGAAGGCCGGATAGTCCTGCGCCACCGCCGTGGTCTTGCCCATGCGCTCGGCGAGCGCGGCGACGGCGGCGAAGGTCTCCTCCGAAGTCGCGATGCCGCGGATGATCTCGACGAGCTTCATCACCGGCACCGGGTTCATGAAGTGCATGCCGATGAAGCGTTCCGGCCGGTCACTCGCCGCCGCCAGCCGGGTGATGGGGATGGAGGAGGTGTTGGAGGCCAGGATCGCCTCCGGCTTCAGCAGCGCCGAGACCGATTTGAAGATGGCGAGCTTGGTCTCCTCGCGCTCCGTCGCCGCCTCGATGACGATGTCGCACTGGGCGAGCGCCGCCATCTCGGTCCCCGTGCTGATCCGCGCCAGCGCCGCATCCTTGGCCGTGGCGTCGAGCCCGCCCTTGGCCACCTGCCGGTCCATGTTCTTGGCGATGGTGGCCAGCGCCTTTTCCAGCGCGGCCGGGTTCACATCGACCAGCACCACCGGCAGACCGGCGAGGGCTGCGACATGGGCGATGCCATTGCCCATCTGCCCGGCGCCGATGACGCCGACCGACTGGATATCCGCCACGAGATCTCTCCTGGAAGGGGGCGCCAACTGAAGGCGGGGTCCGGGTGGACCCTGTCCCCCCGGCCTTTACTCTTTACTTGCCGAGCTCGGTCTCGAGCTCGGGCAGGATCTTGAACAGGTCGCCGACCAGGCCGTAATCGGCCACCTGGAAGATCGGCGCCTCCTCGTCCTTGTTGATGGCGACGATGACCTTGCTGTCCTTCATGCCGGCCAGGTGCTGGATGGCGCCCGAGATGCCGACGGCGATGTAGAGCTCCGGCGCGACGATCTTGCCGGTCTGCCCCACCTGGTGGTCATTCGGCGCGTAGCCCGCATCGACCGCGGCGCGGGAGGCGCCGACGGCGGCGCCGAGCTTGTCGGCCACCCGCTCGATGATGGCGAAGTTCTCGGCCGAGCCGAGGGCGCGGCCGCCGGAGACGACGATGCGGGCGGCGGTCAGTTCCGGGCGTTCGCTCTGCGCGATCTCGGCGCCGACGAAGCTGGAGATGGCCGGGTCGGCGGCGCCGGGCGCCGGCTCGATGGCGGCCGAGCCGCCCTCGGCCGCGACCGGGTCGAAGGAGGCGGCGCGCACCGTCATCACCTTCTTGGCGTCGGCCGTCTTCACGGTGGCCAGCGCGTTGCCGGCATAGATGAAGCGGCGGAAGGTGTCCGGGCTCTCGACGCCGGCGATGTCGGTGATGATCTGCACATCCAGCAGTGCTGCGGCGCGCGGCAGGATGTTCTTGCCCATGGCGCTGCCCGGGGCCAGCAGGTGGCTGTAGTTCGGCGCCAGCGCCACCAGCAGCGCGGCGGCGGGCTCGGCCAGGCCGTGCTCATAGGCCGGGCCCTCGGCGGTGATCACCTTGGTGACGCCATCGAGCTTCGCCGCGGCGGCGGCGGCCTCGGCACCGCCGAGCACCAGGACATGCACCTCGGCATCGATCTGCCTGGCCGCGGCGACGGTGCTGCGGGTGGGCTGGCTGACGGTCGCGCCGCTGCGGTCGGCAAGGACGAGGACGGCCATGGTCAGATCACCTTCGCTTCGGTCTTCAGCTTGGACACCAGCTCGGCCACCGAGCCCACCTTGACGCCGGCCTGACGCTTCGGCGGCTCCTCGACCTTCAGCACGGTCAGGCGCGGGGTGACGTCGACGCCGAGATCGCCCGGCTTCATCGTCTCCAGCGGCTTTTTCCGAGCTTTCATGATGTTCGGCAGGGACGCGTAGCGGGGCTCGTTGAGGCGCAGATCGGTGGTGACGATCGCCGGCAGCTTGAGGCTGACCGTCTCCAGCCCGCCATCGACCTCGCGCGTGACCTTGGCGCTCTGCCCGTCCAGCTCGACCTTGCTGGCGAAGGTGCCCTGGGCCCAGCCGAGCAGCGCGGCGAGCGCCTGGCCGGTGGCGTTCATGTCGTCATCGATGGCCTGCTTGCCCATGATGACGAGGCCCGGCTGCTCGCGCTCGACGATCGCCTTCAGCAGCTTGGCGACGCCGAGCGGCTCGGTGCCCTCGGCCTCGATCAGGATGCCGCGATCGGCGCCCATGGCCAGCGCGGTGCGCAGCTGTTCCTGCGCCTGGGCCGGGCCGATGGAGACGGCGACGATCTCGGTGGCCGCGCCCTTCTCCTTCAGCCGGACCGCTTCCTCGACCGCGATCTCGTCGAAGGGGTTCATCGACATCTTGACGTTGGCGGTCTCGACGCCGGTGCCGTCCGCCTTGACGCGGACCTTCACATTGTAATCCACCACCCGCTTGACGGGGACGAGGAGCTTCATCGCCTGGCCGTGTCCTGCTTTTCTCGGTTCCGGTCCGGGGCCGCCCGCGCATGGGGGCCCCGCAGCCCCGAAAGGGGCCATTGTGCAGTTGCGGCGGCGAGCCTAGGCGCGCCGTGAGGCGGAGGCAAGGTGAGGGGGGTCAGCCCCGGCCCATGCTCAGCATCAGCAGGACAAACAGCAGCAGCGACAGGCCCTGCAGCCCGACGCGCCAGCGCATCAGCCGGTTGGAGCGGGCGCCATTGTCGTCGCCGCGCGCCAGGCCGAGCATGCCGGCCAGCATGACGCCCAGCGTGCCGAGCATGGCCAGGCCGAGCAGGATGGAGAGGAAGGTCTGCATGGTCGCCAGTTAGCGCGGTTTGGCCGCGCCGCAAGCGGGGCCGGGGGGTGGCGGGGCGGAAGCTGTCCATTGTTTCATCTTCCGGACGGCCGCCCGGCGGCGCGCCCGGTCCGGCTGGCGCGCTGGTGACGGAGCGGTTGCAAAAGAGGGGCTTGACCGTTGGGGGGCGCCTGGGCTTCCGCTGCGCGCCATGCGCTTCCTGCCCCTCCTGCTGCTGGTGCTGAGCTGGAGCCTGCCGGCTTTCGCCCAGACCCCTCCCGCCAATGGCGCCCCCCCGGCCGGCCAGGCCGCGCCGCTGCCCGCCGGGGAGGCGCAGCGCCTGCTCGGCCTGCTGCGCGACGATGCGCGGCGCGCCGAGCTGCTGCGCACGCTGGAGGCGCTCTCCGCCGCCGAGCGCGCGGCGCCCCGCCCGGCGCCCGCGCAGGGGCAGGCCCCCGCAGCGGCGCCGGCCGCCCCGGCTGCGGGCCAGCCCGCCCCGGCCAATGGCGCCGCCCCGCCCGCCAATGGCACCCCCGCCCCCGCCGCCACGGCCGGCGCGGCGGTGGAGCAGCTGCTGGCGCCCAACACGCTGGGCGGGCAGATCCTGCTCGGCGCCTCGCAGCGCCTGTCCTGGCTGTCCGAGCAGATGGTGCGCGCGGCCGAGGCGGTGACCGACCTGCCCTCGCTGCTCGCCTGGTCCTCGGCCGCGGCGCGCGACCCGGTGACGCAGCGGCGCATCGCCGACGCGTCGTGGAAGCTGCTGCTGCTGTTCGGCCTGGGCGTGCTGGCGGAATGGACCGCCTGGCGGGCGCTGCACCGGCCGCGCCGGCGGCTGGATGCCAGCGTGCCGGCCGCCCCGCTGCGCGGCTGGGCCAGGCTGCGCCGGGTGCCGGCGGTGCTGGGCCGGCTGCTGCTGGACCTGCTGCCGATCGCCGCCTTCGCCGTGGTGTCCTACGGGCTGATCCCGGCGCTGCAGCCGCTGCCGACCACGCAGCTGGTGCTGCTGACCGCCAACAACGCCTATATCGCCTGCCGCCTGCTGATGGCGCTCGGCCGCATGCTGTTCTCGCCCGCCAGCGCGCATCTGCGGGTGCTGCCCTGCGCCGACCTGACGGCGGCCTATGTCACGGTCTGGCTGCGCCGGCTGGTGGTGGTGCTGGTCTCCGGCTACGCCATCGCCGAGGCCGGGCTGCTCTTCGGCCTGCCCTGGGGCGCCTATGACGCCATCCTGCGCATGGTGCTGCTGGTCATCTCGGTCTTTCTCGGCATCATCGTGCTGCAGAACCGGGTGGCGGTGGCCAGCTTCCTGCGCGCGCCCCCGCTGAAGGAGGGCGACCAGCCCAATGCCGGCCGCCGCGCGCTGCGCCGCTTCCGCGACTGGCTGGCCGAGGTCTGGCACATCCTGGCCATTCTCTACCTGCTGGCGCTGTGGGGGGTCTGGGCGCTGGAGATCCGCGACGGCTTCTCCCGCCTGCTGCGCGCCAGCCTGCTGACGCTGCTGGTGCTGACGGTCGCCAAGGGGCTCGACATCCTGCTGCGCCGGGCGCTGGCGGGCAGCTTCCGCATCTCGATGGACCTGGCCGGGCGCTACCCGGCGCTGGAGCAGCGCGCCAACCGCTATGTGCCGCTGCTGAAGGGCAGCGTCTCCGCCGTGCTGACGGTGCTGACGGTGCTGACGCTGATGGAGGTCTGGGGGGTGCGCTCCTTCGCCTGGTTCGCCCCCGGCGCGCTGGGCAGCCAGCTGCTGCACTCCCTGGTCTCGGTGGGCTTCACCGCCGCCATCGCCGTGCTGGTGTGGGAGACGGCGAATGCCGCCATCCAGCGGCATCTCGACCGCCTCTCCCGCGATGCCGAGGCGGCGCGCAGCGCCCGCGTGCGCACGCTGGTGCCGATGCTGCGCACCACGCTGCTGATCGTCATCCTGCTGTTCGTCGCCTTCAACCTGCTCACCGAGCTCGGCGTGAACGTGGCGCCGCTGCTGGCCGGTGCCGGTGTCATCGGCCTGGCGCTCGGCTTCGGTTCGCAGAAGCTGGTGCAGGACGTCATCACCGGCGTGTTCCTGCTGTTCGAGGACGCGATGGCGGTGGGCGATGTCGTCAATCTCGGCGGCAAGAGCGGCGTGGTCGAGAAGCTGTCGATCCGCTCCATCACGCTGCGCGACATCGATGGCAGCGTGCACATCATCCCCTTCAGCACGGTGACCGCCGTCACCAACATGACGCGCGACTTCTCCTTCGCCGTGCTGGATGTGCAGGTGGCCTATCGCGAGGACACCGACCGCGTGGTCGAGCTGCTGCAGGGCCTGTGCCAGGAGATGCGATCGGAGGCCAAATGGGGCCTGGTGATCCGCGACGAGATGGAGGTGCTGGGCGTCAACCAGCTCTCGCCGGACGGGCCGGTGATCCGGGTGCGCATCAAGACCGAGCCGATCCAGCGCTGGAACGTGCTGCGCGAGATGAACCGCCGCATCAAGCAGCGCTTCGACGAGATGGGCATCGAGATCCCGGCGGCGCGGCAGAAGCTGGTCTTCGAGGGCGGCGCGCCGGGGCCCCTGGCCCCCGGGGCAGCCCCGGGCGCGACCCCGGGCGGCGCCCCGCCCGCGGGCCCCGCCCAGCCGGGCGGCCAGCCGGCGACGCAGCCGAGCTGAGGCACGGCCGGGTCCGGGGGAGCGGGTCGCGGTGCCCGCGCAGCGGCCCGGCCCCGCGTGGCCCGGCCCGCCCTGTCCGGTCCGCCATGTCCGGCCCGCGGCCCCGGCATGCTTGCCATCGGCGCGTGGATGGTCCTATCCTCCATCCATGCGCCGCATTCGGACCATCCGGATCATCATTAGCGGCCCGGCCGCCTGAGCGCCCTGCGGGGGGCAGCGGCCGGGACAAGCCCCGCGCGCCTGCTTCCCTTCCGCTCAGATCCGGAATCTTTACCAATGTCCGATTGCGCTTCCTTCACGGTGGCCCGCTTCACCGTCCTGGCCGATTCCTATCCCGGCCTGCTCTCCCGCGTGCTCGAACCCTTCGCCAAGCGCGACCTGACGCCCGACCGCCTGCGCGCCCAGCGCGAGGGCGAGTATCTGCGCGTCGAGATCGGCCTGGACGCCATGCCGGTCGAGATGCTGCATCTGGTGGCCGGCAATCTGGGCCAGATCGTCGGCGTGCTGCGGGTCGAGGCCATGGAGGGCCGGCATATCCGCCTGGCCGCCTGAGCCGCCGGGCCAGGCCCGGCCGCCGGTTTGACCCCCCGGAGGGCGGCGCCCTAGACTGCGCCGCCTGCCCGGGAAGCCCTGATGACCTGCCCTGCCGCCCCGTCCGCCTCTCGCCGGGGCCGCGCATGACCGCCTGGCTCACCCATCCCTGGGTCATCCTGGCCTGCGCCATCGTCGCCGAGGTGATCGCCACCTCGGCCCTCAAGGCCTCCGACGGCTTCACCCGGCTGCTGCCCTCCATCCTGGTGGTGGCGGGCTATGGCGTGGCCTTCTTCTGCCTGTCCCTGACGCTGCGCAGCATGCCGGTGGGGCTGGTCTACGCCCTGTGGTCGGGCATCGGCATCGTGCTGGTCTCGATCGCCGGCCTGGTGATCTACGGCCAGCGCCTGGACGCCCCGGCGCTGATCGGCATCGCCCTGATCATGGCCGGCGTGCTGACCATCAATCTCTTTTCCAAGTCCCACTGATTTTTTTGTCAGCTGCCGGTCCGGGCCGGGACGGGAGGGGCTGCACCCGGGCCGGACGCCTGGGCCCGGGGGAGGGTCTGCTCGGCGCGGCGCGGTGAACCCGGCGCGCCACCATGCCAGCAGCGCCACAGCCGAGCGCAGAAGCCCGCCTCTCAACCCGCTTGCGGCAGCCTGACAGAATTAAGCCTGCTTCAGCTCGATGAGGCTGCGGCGGATCTTGCGGCCGCGGCGGATGCGGTCCTCGATGAAGCCGGCCTCGCCCCAGCGCACGGCGCGGCCCAGGGCGTGCGCGTCCTCGGAGAAGCGCGCCAGCATTTCCAGCAGCGCCTCGCGGTTGTTGAGGAAGACGTCGCGCCACATGTCGACATCGCTCGCCGCGATGCGGGTGAAGTCGCGGAAGCCGGACGCCGCGAATTTCAGCACCTGCTCGCGCGTCTCCTGCGCCAGATCATCCGCCGTGGAGCAGATGGTGAAGGCGATCATGTGCGGCAGGTGGGAGACAATGGCGACCACCTTGTCATGCGTCGCCGGGTCCATCGTCTCGATCATGGCGCCGGCGCGGCGCCACAGCTCGGCGATCCTCTCCTGGGCCGCGGCGTCGCCGCCCTCGACCGGGGTCAGGATGACGTAGCGGCCCTGGAACAGGCTGGCGAAGCCGGCATCGGGGCCGGAATGCTCGGTGCCGGCCATCGGGTGGGCGGGCACCAGATGCACGCCCGGCGGCAGCAGCGGCAGCAGGTCGCGCAGCACCGAGCCCTTGGTGGAGCCCACATCGCTCAGCACGCAGCCCGGCGCCAGATGCGGCGCGATCTGCGCCATCACCGTGCCGAAGCGGCCGACCGGGGTGCAGAGGATGACCGCGTCGCAGCCCTCGACCGCCTTGGCCGGGTCGGTCTCCACCACATCGGCCAGGCCCAGCTCGCGCACCCGCGCGGCCACGGCCTCGCTGGTGTCGCAGGCCACGAGCGTGCCGGCGATGTCGCCGCGCTCGCGCGCCAGCCTTGCCAGGGAGGAGCCGATCAGGCCGAGCCCGATCAGGCAAAGCCGCCGGAAGAGCGGCTCAGCCATGGGCCGTGGCGGGCACGGGGGCGCCGATGGCGTCGATCACCATCTGGCATTCCTCGGCGGTGCCGATGGTGATGCGCAGGCAATGCGGCAGGCCATAGCCGCCCATGCCGCGCACGATCAGCCCGCGCGACTTCAGGGTCGCATCGGCGGCCTTGGCGCCCTCGGGCGAGCCGAAATCGACCAGGATGAAATTCGTCTGGCTCGGCCAGACATCATGGCCGGCC
Source organism: Pseudoroseomonas cervicalis (assembly GCF_030818485.1). NCBI lineage: Bacteria > Pseudomonadati > Pseudomonadota > Alphaproteobacteria > Acetobacterales > Roseomonadaceae > Roseomonas > Teichococcus cervicalis. Next base: position 3,549,410 of record NZ_JAUTAJ010000004.1, read on the forward strand.
GCCTGCAGCGCCGCGACCATGCGGCCGCGCCACGCGGTGTTGTGGGCGACACACTTCTCGATCCAGCCCGGCTCGGCCAGCGCCGCCACGGCCGCGGCCTGGGAGGCGCTGGCGACGTTGAAGGGCCCGCGCACCCGGTTCAGCACGTCGATGATGTCGGGGGCCGCATAGCCCCAGCCCACCCGCATGCCGCCCAGGCCGAAGATCTTGCTGAAGGTGCGCAGCATGATGGTGTTGCCGGCCGCATCCACCAGCGCCTCGCCGGCATCATAGCCGGGGGTGGTGACGTATTCGGCATAGGCGCTGTCCAGCACCAGCAGCACATCGTCGCGCAGCCCGGCCCGCAGGCGCGCCAGCTCCTCATTCGGCAGCAGCGTGCCGGTCGGGTTGTTCGGGTTGGTCAGGAAGACGATGCGGGTGCGCGGGCCGGCCGCGGCCAGGATGCCGTCGATATCGGCCTTCATGCCGCCGCCCTCGGCCGGGATCTCGGCCACCTTCAGCACCCGCGCGCCGGAGGCGCGGCCGGTGATGTCGTACATCATGAAGCCATAGGCCGACATGATGACTTCCGTGCCCTCGCCGGCATAGGCGGTGCAGAGCAGGGTGATCAGCTCGTCCGAGCCATTGCCGCAGATGATCCGCGCCGGGTCGAGGCCGAAGCGCGCGCCGATCGCCTCGCGCAGCTCCTTCGCGTTGCCGTCGGGGTAGCGATGCGCCTCGCGGGCCGCCTGCACGATCGCCTCGATCGCGGCGGGCGGCGGGCCGAAGGCCCCCTCATTGGAGGAGAGCTTGATGATCCGGTTCACCCCCGGCAGCTTCGACTCGCCGCCGACATAGGGGTCGATCGACAGGATGGAGGGGCGCGGCGGGACGGTCATCGGGTCACTTCTTCCGGCTCGGGCTCGGCATAGGCGCCGAGGATCTGCAGGCGGGGGAAGGGCAGGGCGGCCAGGCGCGGGTCGCCCTCCTCGAGCAGCCCCTCCACCTCGGCCAGCGCCATCGGGTTGGGCAGGTCGCGGCGCATCACCCAGCGCGGCGGCAGGCCGGCGCCGGCCAGCAGCGTGGTGATGCGGGCGCGCGACATCTCCGGCTCCGGCTCGATGCGCAGCAGGCTGCGGTCGCGCCCGGTGGCGTCCGCCATCAGCGGCGCCACGGCGAAGGCGGCCGGCTCCTGGTCGCGCGGGGCCAGGAAGGGCAGGGCGGCGACGATGCGCAGCCGCGGCGTGTCGAGCTGCGTCCACCAGGCGAGCTCCGGCCGCTCCCCCTCCTGCGGTGCCGGCAGCACGGCGACGGCGGCCTCGCCATTGGCGACGCTGGCCAGCACGCGCGACGGCGTCGGGTGCAGCTTCAGCGGCGTCAGCAGGCCGAAATGCTCGCGCGCCAGCCGGGCCACCAGCTCGGCCCCGGCCTCGCCCTGCACGCCGGCCTGGGCCGCCACGCTGAAATTGCCCTGCTGGGCGAGGGAGGAGGCGATGATCTCCCGCCACAGCCGGATGATGGCCGGGCGGGCCAGCGCGCCCTGGTTGCGGGCCAGCAGGCGGCGCAGGATCAGCGCCTCCCGCCCGGGGCGGAAGGTGGCCGCGCCGCCCTTCACCCGCTGCGACGCCATATGGGCGACCAGATCGGCCCGGCGCATCAGCAGGTCGTGCAGCGCGTCGTCGATCCGGTCGATCTCGGCGCGCAGGGTGGCCAGGTCGGGGGGAGGGAGGTCGGGCATGGCGTCGGGCCAGCAATAAAGCGGCGCGGCCCCGCCGCCAAGCCATCCAGGCGCCGCCGCGGCACGGCGCGGCGAAGCGGCGGTGGATTTGTGGCAGGGACGCGCCTATTCCTGGCCGCCCGATGAGCGAGGCGAAGCCCCACCATGCGCAAGCCATGCCCGAGCCGGCCGTGACGATCGAGCCCAACCCCATCGCCCCCGGCCCCACCGCCCCCGACCTGACCGCCGAGGTCGCGCATCAGCGCGCCCATTTCCCGGATGGCCTGGCGCTGGATTGCGGCGCCGTGGTCGCGCCGCTGGATGTCGCCTACCGCACCTATGGCACGCTGAACGCCGCGCGCAGCAATGCCGTGCTGGTCTGCCACGCCCTGACCGGCGACCAGTACCTGGCCGAGCGCCATCCCGTCACCGGCCGCCCGGGCTGGTGGGAGGCGGTGGTGGGCCCCGGCAAGCCGATCGACACCGAGCGCTTCTTCGTCATCTGCGCCAATGTGCTGGGCGGCTGCATGGGCAGCACCGGCCCGCGCGAGAAGCGCCCCGACGCCACCGGCGCCCTGACCGAGGAGCTGTGGGGCATCGATTTCCCCAACATCACCATCCGCGACATGGTGCGCGCCCAGCACAAGCTGGTGCGCGAGCATCTGGGGGTGGAGCGGCTGCTGGCGGTGGTCGGCGGCTCGATGGGCGGCATGCAGGCGCTGGAATGGGCGGCGACCTATCCGGAGATGGTGCATGCCTGCGCGCCCATCGCGACCGCCACCCATCACAGCGCGCAGAACATCGCCTTCCACGAGGTCGGCCGCGCCGCCATCCATTCCGACCCCGACTGGCGGGGCGGGCGCTACTGGGCCGAGCCCGGGCTGGTGCCGGCCAAGGGCCTGTCGGTGGCGCGCATGGTGGCGCATATCACCTATCTCTCCGAGGAGGCGCTGACCCGGAAATTCGGCCGCCGCCTGCGCGGCGCCCCGGCGCTGACCTTCCTGGAGGATGTGTTCGAGGTGGAGAGCTATCTGCGCCACCAGGGCAGCAGCTTCACCCGCCGCTTCGACGCCAATTCCTACCTGACCATCACCCGCGCCATGGATTACTTCGACCTGGCGGCGGAGCATGGCGGCGACCTGGCGGCGGCCTTCCGCGGCACGGCGACGCGCTTCTTCGTGGCCAGCTTCTCCTCCGACTGGCTGTTCCCGACCGAGGAGAGCCGCACCCTGGTGCGGGCGCTGAACGCGGCGGCGGCCAACACCTCCTTCGTCGAGATCACCTCCGACAAGGGGCATGACGCCTTCCTGCTGGACGAGCCGGAATTCCATGCGGCGCTGGGCGGGTTCCTGCGCGGCGCGGCAAGCCGGTTGAAGATTTAAGAATCTTCTTTTTCTGAAGAAAAAGAAGCAAAAAGACTTTCTTTCAGTTGGCGTCCCGCCTCAGGCCAGACGCGGGACGCCAAACTGACAAAAGTTTTTTGGTTCTTTTTTCCTAAAAAAGAACCCTTTCTTTCCCCCTGTATGCCCGCGCCCGCTGCAATGCAGCATCCAGCTTTCTTGCCGCCACTTTGGGGCTGGACGATCTAAAATTGCTGCGATACCCCGCCGCCGCGCAATGAACGGCGCAGCTGCCCTGAGACGACCCGAATGGCGGAGCCGATGACCCAAGCCAGTGCGACTTCCTCTTCCCCCAGCCTGACGCGGCAGGACATCCGCACCCTCGTCCTCGCCTCGCTCGGCGGCGCGCTGGAATTCTACGATTTCATCATCTTCGTCTTCTTCGCGGCGGCCATCAGCCACCTGTTCTTCCCGCCCGACATGCCGGAATGGCTGCAGACGGCGCAGACCTTCGGCATCTTCGCCGCCGGCTACTTGGCGCGGCCGCTGGGCGGCATGATCATGGCGCATTTCGGCGACAAGGTCGGCCGCAAGCGCATGTTCACCTTCTCCATCTTCCTGATGGCGGTGCCCACGCTGCTGATCGGCCTGACGCCGACCTATGAGACCATCGGCTATGCCGCGCCGATCCTGCTGCTGGTCTTCCGCATGATGCAGGGTGCGGCGATCGGCGGCGAGGCGCCGGGCGCCTGGGTCTTCGTGGCCGAGCATGTGCCGCCGCACCGCGTGGGCCTGGCCGTCGGCCTGCTGACCGGCGGGCTGACCGGCGGCATCCTGCTGGGCTCGCTGATGGCCACCGCCATCAACCTGGCCTTCACCCCGGCCGAGGTCTCCAGCTTCGCCTGGCGCATCCCCTTCCTGCTGGGCGGCGTGTTCGGCCTGCTGGCGATGTATCTGCGCCGCTGGCTGCACGAGACGCCGATCTTCGAGGAGATGCGCCGCCGCGCCGAGCTGGTGCGGGACCTGCCGATCAAGCAGGTGCTGCGCGGCCATGGCCGCTCGATCATCGTCTCCATGCTGATGACCTGGATGCTGACCGCCGGCATCGTCGTGCTGATCCTGATGACGCCGCCGCTGATGCAGAAGCTGCACGCGATCCCGGCGACGCAGACCCTGGTCGCCAGCATCGCCGCCACCCTGGCGCTGACCCTCTCCGCCATGCTGACCGGCGCGGCGCTGGACCGCTTCGGCACCCGCAAGGTCATGGTGGTGGGCGGCCCGGCGCTGATCCTGGCCGCCTATGCGCTGTGGATGGGCACCGCCGCCAACACCGCCCTGCTGCTGCCGCTGCACGCGCTGGCGGGGGCCGCCGTCGGCGTCATCACCATCGTGCCCTATGTGATGGTGCATGCCTTCCCGCCGGCCATCCGCTTCAGCGGCATCTCCTTCTCCTACAACATGGCCTATGCGGTGTTCGGCGGCATCACGCCCCCGGCCGTGTCGCTGATGCTGGCGGCCGACCACCTGGCCCCGGCGCATTACGTGGCGGCGGTGGCGGCGGTGGGCATGGTCACCGTGCTGGCGCTCTCCACCCGGGCGCACCGCCCGGCCGCCACCCAGCCGGCCTGAAACCCCCAGGCGTGCCGCCGAAGCGCGGCACACCCCCAAGCAACGCCTTCGGCGGCGCGGCATGACTATGCTAAGCGCCGCCGCATGGCCCGTCTTCCTCCCCCCGAGACCAGCAAAGCCCTGATCGCCCGGCTGTGGCGCCACTATGTGCGCCACCACCGGGGGGGGATCGCGCTCGCTTTGCTCTGCACCGCGGCGCTGGCGGGCTTCACCGCGCTCTACCCGGTCGTCATCCAGCAGGCCTTCGACCTGTTCACCGCCGGCGACACCCGCATCGTCTGGCTGGTGCCGCCCGCCATCATCCTGATCACCGCGCTGAAATCGCTCGCGCAATACGGCCAGGCCGTGTCCGTCCAGGCGGTGGTGCTGCGGGTGATCGAGGCGCTGCAGAACGACCTGTTCCGCGCCCTGACGCGGGCCGACTTTGCCACCGTGGCGCAGGAGGCGCCGGCCCGCCACGCCGCCCGCTTCACCGCCGACGCCCAGGCCATCCGCGAGGCGCTGACCAAGGCCATCAACGCGCTGGCCGATGGCCTGACCGTGGTCGGGCTGGTCGCCGCCATGGTCTGGCTGGACTGGCATATGAGCCTAATCCTGCTGGTGCTCTACCCGCTGGCCGTGGTGCCGGTGACCAAGCTCGGCAAGCGCATCCGCCGCGCCTCGGGCGGCATGCAGGAGCGGGTGGGCGAGGCGGCGGCGATGCTGACCGAGAGCTTCTCCGCCGCCCGCGTGGTGCGCAGCTACGGGCTGGAGCGGCAGGAGGAGGCGCGCGCGGCGCGGGCCTTCGCGGCGCTGCGCGAATCGCTCTACGCCATCGCCCGCACCCGCGCCAAGCTGGACCCGATCCTGGAGGCGCTGGGTGGGCTGGCGGTCGCCGGCGTGCTGGCCTTTGTCGGCTGGAAGGTCAGCAGCGGCCTCGGCACGGTGGGCGAGTTCACCGGCTTCATCTCCGCCCTGCTGCTGGCGACGCGGCCGATGCGGGCGCTGGGCTCGCTCAACGCCTCGCTGCAGGAAGGCTTTGGCGGGCTGATCCGCGTCTTCGGCGTGATGGACCGCCACGCCAGCATCGCCACCCCGCCCGGCGCGCCCTCCCTGCCCGAGGGCGCCGGGCGCCTGACCTTCGAGCATGTCGGCTTCCGCTATCCGGACCTCGACCAGGCGGCGCTCGAGGATCTTTCTTTCAGCGCCGAGCCGGGGCAGACGGTGGCGCTGGTCGGACCCTCAGGCGCCGGCAAATCCACCGCCCTCGCCCTGCTGCCGCGGCTCTACGACCCGACCGCCGGGCGCATCACCCTGGACGGCGCCGAGATCCGCGAGGTCTCGCTGGACTCCCTGCGCGCCGCCATCGCCTATGTCGGCCAGGATGCGGTGATCTTCGATGACAGCGCGCTGGCCAACATTGCCTGCGGCCATCCCGGCGCCGACCGCGCGGCGGTGGAGGCGGCGGCGCGCGCGGCCGCCGCGCATGATTTCATCGCCGCCCTGCCGGCCGGCTACGACACGGTGCTGGGCCCCTCCGGCTCGCGCCTGTCGGGCGGGCAGCGGCAGCGCATCGCGCTGGCCCGCGCCCTGCTGCGCAACCCGCGCGTGCTGCTGCTGGACGAGGCGACCAGCGCGCTGGACGCCGAGAACGAGGCGGCGATCGGCCGCGCGCTCGAGCATCTGCGCCAGGGCCGCACCACGCTGGTGGTGGCGCACCGCCTGGCCACGGTCTACGCCGCCGACCAGATCGTGGTGATGCAGGAGGGCCGCGCGGTGGAGCGCGGCCGCCATGCCGAGTTGATGGCGCAGGACGGGCTCTATGCCCGCATGGTGCGCACCCAGGCCTTCGAACTGAGCTGAGCCGAACCGGGCGGGGCGGCGCGCCCGCCCGGTCATTCCCGGATCGATTTGAGAGTAATTCTTATTAACAAGCTCGCGAGGAGCGCCTAGAAGGCTGCAACTCGTTCTCAGTCGCTTCCGAGGCACTATGACCACCGATCCTGGACTCCGGCGCTCTCCCCGCCGCGCGCTGCTGCTCTCCGCCACCGCCCTGGCGCTGGTCTCCCTGCCGGCGGTGGCCCAGAATGCGGTGCCGAATGCGGCGCCCGAGGCCGCCTCGGGCGCCGTGGCGCTGCCCGAGCTGTCGGTGACCGGCCGCGCCGAGCGCGCGCTGGAGCCGGTGCAGGGCTTCGTCGCCCGGCAGAGCGTCACCGGCAGCAAGACCGACACTCCGATCCTCGAGGTGCCGCAATCGCTCTCGGTCATCACCCGCGACTCGATGAACGCCCGCCAGGTGCAGACGCTGGAGCAGGCGATGTCCTACAGCGCCGGCGTGCAGGCCGGCATGTATGGCAATTCCGGCCGCTATGACTGGTTCCGCATCCGCGGCTTCGACGCCCACACCAACGGCATCTATCTGGACGGGCTGCGCTACAATCTCGGCGCCCTGACCAGCAAGTTCGAGCCCTACGGGCTGGAGCGCCTCGAGGTGCTGCGCGGCCCGGCCTCCGTCCTGTTCGGCCAGAACGAGCCGGGCGGCATGGTCAACATGGTCTCCCGCCGCCCGACCCAGACGGCGCAGGGCGAGGTGCGGCTCTCCGCCGGCACCAATGACCGCAAGCAGGCCGAGTTCACCACCAGCGGCCCGCTCGATGCCGCGGGCGAGTGGTCCTACAGCCTGACCGGCGTGCTGCGCGACGCCAATCTGCAGAGCGGCCATGGCAAGGATGACCGCACCTTCATCGCCCCCGCCCTGACCTGGCGCCCGAGCGACAACACCCGCTTCACCTTCCTCGCCCACTATCAGCGCGACCTGACCCATGGCGACGAGTTCCTGCCCTATACCGGCACGGTGACGCGCTCCGCCTTCGGCCGGGTGCCGACGACCATCTTCAGCGGCGAGCCCAATCTCGACCACTACAACCGCACCGTCTGGGGCGCGGGCTACGAGTTCGAGCACCGCTTCGACGAGGTGTTCAGCGTCCGCCAGAACCTGCGCTACACCAAGGTCGATTACGACTGGTACCAGACCTACGGCCTCGGCCTGGCGTCGGGCAGCCAGCGGCTGATGAACCGCTACGCCTACCAGTCGGTGGTCGAGGGCTCCTCCATCGCCGTCGACAACCAGCTCGAGGCGCGCTTCGACACCGGGCCGCTGCGCCACACCGTGCTCGCCGGCCTCGACTACAGCCGCACCCTCTATGGCGCGCGCAACAGCGGCGCCACCGCCTCGCCGCTCGACCTCTACCGCCCGGTCTATGCCGGTGTCGGGCCGCGCCTGGCCACCACCGCCGACACCATGACGACGACCGACGTGCTCGGCCTCTATCTGCAGGACCAGATCCGCTTCGGCGAGCGCTGGGTCGCCACGGTCGGCATCCGCCAGGACTGGTACGACCAGGATGTGCGCAACCGCCGCACCGGTGGCCTGACCAGCAGCGATGGCGACGCCTTCACCTGGCGCGCCGGCCTGACCTACCAGGCGCCGAACGGCCTCGCCCCCTATGTCAGCTACACCGAATCCTTCATGCCGGAGACCGGCGTGAACTTCTATGGCGAGGCCTATGAGCCCACCACCGGCCGCCAGTACGAGGCCGGCGTGAAGTACCAGCCGCCGGGCGGCAGCAGCTTCGCCCAGCTCGCCGTCTTCGACCTGACCAAGCAGAATGTCCGCGGCACCGACCCGAACAACCCGCTGAACTCGGTGCAGACCGGCGAGATCCGCGTGCGCGGCGTCGAGCTGGAGGCGATGGTCAACCTCGCCCCGGGCTTCGACCTGCTCGGCTCGCTCACCTGGTGGGATGCCGAGATCACCCGCAGCACCAACGCCGCCACCCGCGGCAACCGGCCGAATGGCGTGCCCGAGTGGCTGGCCTCGCTCTACGCCCAGTACAGCTTCGCCGAAGCCACCGGCCCGATCAGCGGCCTGACCATCGGCGGCGGCGTGCGCTATGTCGGCCGCACCCCGGTGGGCGACGCCCATCTGGCCAGCGCCGTGCCCGCCGTCACCCTGTTCGACGCCGCGATCAGCTACGACCTCTCCAAGCTCGGCACCACCTTCAACGGCTTCAACGCCCAGGTGAACGCCCGCAACCTGGAGGACAAGCGCTTCGTCGCCAGCTGCGGCAGCCTCGGCTCCTGCTTCTACGGCGAAGGCCGCAGCGTCATCGGCACCCTCGCCTATCGCTGGTAATTTTTTCGGCTGCCGGTCAGGGCCGGGAGGGGAGGGAGACCTCCTCAAACCTGGCACCTGGGCCCGGGGGCGCGAGAGGAACGGGGAGGGGGAGGCCATCGGCCTCCCCCTTTCTGCGTTGGGTCCGGGACCTTCAGGGATGGGGGCGCCGGATCCGGAGCGGCGTCCATGATCCGGAACGCGGAAGGAAGGCCATCGGTCTCCCCGTCTTGCGTCCGGCCCCGCGCCTCGCCATACCGCGCGCATGGCGCAGGATCTCTCCACCCAGGCCGGCCGCCGCGCGGCCTGGCTGAACAGCCTGTTCGTCGACCACGCCGTGCTGCGGCTGGGCTGGCGCAACTGGGGCGTGGTGGCGCCCGGCCGCTTCTACCGCTCCAACCACCCGAGCCCCTGGCAGATGCGCCGCGCCGTGCGCGCCGTCGGCATCCGCAGCATCGTCAATCTGCGCGGCCACCGGGAGAGCTGCGGCTCCGACGCGCTGGGCCGCGCCATGGCGGCCGAGCTCGGGCTGGAGCATGTCGACGCGCCGCTGGAAAGCCGCGGCGCGCCGCACAAGGACCGGCTGCTGCGCCTGGCCGGGATCTTCCGCGACCTGCCCGAGCCGGTGCTGATCCACTGCAAATCCGGCGCCGACCGCACCGGCCTCGCCGCCGGGGTCTGGCTGCTGCTGCAGGGCCGCCCCGTGGAGGAGGCGATGCGCCAGCTCTCCTGGCGGCATGGCCATGTCTCGGCCAGCAAGACCGGCATCCTCGACGCCTTCTTCCGGGATTACGCTGCCTTCCAGAAGGCCAACGGGCCGAAGCCCTTCCTGGACTGGCTGCGCGAGGATTACGACGAGGACCGGCTGCGCCAGAGCTTCCGCAGCCGCGCCTGGGCCGACCGGCTGGTCGACGGCATCCTGCGCCGCGAATAGGCTGCGCCGCCGCCCCGTGCCCGGGGCCGCGGCGCGCCCTGTCGCTCAGTCGGCGCGGGCGCCGGAGGCCTGCACGGCGGCCTGCCACATCGGCCGCTCCGCCTTGCCGCGGGCGATGGCGTCCTCCGGCGTCGACCAGAGCGGCGTGCCGCCGGCCTGCAGGAAACGCTGCTTCAGCCCCTCATCCGCGGTGATCTCGCGCAGCGCCGCGTTCATCCGGTCGATGATCGGGCGCGGCGTGCCGGCGGGGGCGACAAAGGCGCCCCAGGAGGTGATGACGAAATCCTCCACCCCGGCCTCGGCCATGGTCGGCACCTCCGGCAGGCTCGGCCAGCGCTGCGCGCCGGTCACGGCGAGCGCCCGCATCCGCCCCTCCTGGATCACCGGCACATAGGAGGCGAGGTTGTCGATGGCGAAGGTGACATCGCCCGCCAGCATCGCCGGGATGGTCTGCGCCGCGCCGCGGAAGGGCACATGCGTCGCGTCCAGCCGCAGCCGGTTGCGGAAGATCTCGCCCGAGAGATGCGGCGTGGTGCCGACGCCGGGCGAGCCGAAGGAGGCGCCATTCGGCCGCTGCCGCACCCAGGCGATGAATTCCTGCAGCGTCCTGGCCGGCACATGCTGGGTCGAGACTACCACGACATTGGGGAATTCCCAGGTCAGCGAGACCGGGGTGAAGTCGCGGTCGATGTCCCAGGGCATGCGGCTGTAGAGATATTGGTTGATCGAGAAATGCCCGATCGTCGCCGCGCCGAAGGTGTAGCCATCGGGCGCCGATTTGGCGACGGCGTCCATGCCGATATTGCCGCCCGCGCCGGGCCGGTTCTCGATGATGAAATTCTGCCCCAGCTTCTGGCTCAGCCGCTCGGAGAGCAGCCGGGTCAGCAGGTCGGTCGAGCCGGCCGGCGGATAGGGCACCACCATGCGCACCGGGCGCTCGGGCCATTGCCCCTGGGCGCGGGCGGCGCCCGGCAGCAGGGCCGGGGCGGTGAGGGCAGGCGCGGCCAGGGCAGCGCCCAGCAGGGCGCGGCGGGTGGTCATGACGATCCTCCATGTACTTTTATTATGGAGGAAGCATGCCCGAGCCCCCGGCACCGCGCCAGCCCGGGGCGGCGCCAGCCCGGGGGAACTCCTAGGGCCAGCGCACCTCGGGCGGCATCGACATCAGGATCGCCTCGGTGTTGCCGCCGGTCTTCAGCCCGAACAGCGTGCCGCGGTCATGCAGCAGGTTGAACTCGACATAGCGGCCGCGGCGGACCAGCTGGTGCTCGCGCTCCGCCTCGGTCCAGCTCTCCTGCATGCGGCGGCGGATGATGGCGGGGTAGGCGGCCAGGAAGGCCTCGCCGACATCCCGGGTGAAGGCGAAATGCCGGTCGAGATTCTCGCCCTCCGGCTCGTCGCGGCCCAGCCAGTCATAGAAGATGCCGCCCAGCCCGCGCGGTTCTTTGCGGTGGGGCAGGAAGAAATACTCGTCGCACCAGGCCTTGAAGCGCGGATAGTAGGCCGGGTCGTGCCGGTCGCAGGCGGCCTGGAAGGCGGCATGGAAGGCGGCGCCATCGGCCAGCGACTCGGGCGCGTCCATCTGCATGGGGGTCAGGTCGCCGCCGCCGCCGAACCAGGCGCGGCGCGTGACGATGAAGCGCGTGTTCATATGCGCCGCCGGCACCCGCGGTGAGCGCATATGCGCCACCAGCGACACCCCGGTGGCCAGGAAGCGCGGATCCTCCTCGGCGCCCGGGATCTGCCTGCGGAATTCCGGGCTGAACTCGCCCCAGACGGTGGAGACATTCACCCCCACCTTCTCGAACACCCGGCCGCGCATCACCGACATGACGCCGCCGCCGCCGCCCGGGCGCGCCCATTCGCTGCGCTGGAAGCGGCCGGCGGGCAGGGCGCCATGCGGGCCGCCCTGCAGGCTGTCCTCGATCGCCTCGAACTCGGCGCAGAGCCGGTCGCGCAGCGACTCGAACCAGGCGCGGGCCGGCCCGGCCAGGCGGTGCGGCGGCGGGGCTGTGGCCTGGCCGGCGGCGTCACTCTGGGGAAGGGCGGGCTCGGACATGGCGGGACCTGCTGGCGGAAGGGCGGGGGAAGGCGCTAGCCCGGCTGCCGCCGCGCCGCAACCGGGGCCGCCCCGCACCGCGCGCCCGTCCGCCCCGGGGAGGGGGCGGGGCCGCGTAACTGTGGCGCAACCGTACCGCAACCGGGCGGAAGTCACATCGCGTCGCCCCGCGGCGATTGCCACCCCGCAGGCGCTGCCCTTATATGGCGCCGGCGCATGGCGTTGCAGCGCGGCTTCGCGCATGCCCTGTGCCTCCGCATCTGCGGACAAGGATCAGCGGTCGGCCCGCCTGCCAGGACTCCGGGGCGGCCGCCAAAAGGGACGATGAGGCATGGCCGATACGCTTGCGCCGAGCAGCTCCCCCAATGAGGGACACACCCACGGGGGTGGCGACCATGGTCCCGAGGGGACCAAACGCGACTTCCTGAAACTCCTGGCGGGCTCCTTCGCGGCGGTCGGCGTGGGCGCGATCGTGTGGCCGTTCATCCATTCGATGAACCCGGCCAAGGACGTGCTGGCGCTGGCCAGCACCGATGTGCCGCTGTCGCACATCGCCGAGGGCCAGGCGGTCACCGTCATGTGGCGCGGCAAGCCCGTCTTCGTCCGCCACCGCACGGCGAACGAGATCCAGGAGGCCGAGGCCGTGCCGCTGGGCGAGCTGCGCGACCCGCAGCCGGACAGCGCGCGCGTGCAGCGCAAGCCCTGGCTCGTGGTGCTGGGTGTCTGCACCCATCTCGGCTGCGTGCCGCTCGGCCAGAAGCCGACCGATGCGCGCGGCGATTTCGGCGGCTGGTTCTGCCCCTGCCACGGCAGCCACTACGACACTTCGGGCCGCATCCGCCGTGGCCCGGCGCCGTCCAATCTCGCGGTGCCGGAGTACACCTTCTCCTCCGACACCCAGATCCGCATCGGCTGAGGACCGCACCCCATGGCATCCGGCCTGCACGACAGCAGCTTCACTAACCCGGTGGTGCGTTGGATCGACCAGCGCATGCCCGTGTTCACCATGATGCAGAAGGAGTACGGGACCTTCCCGACTCCGCGGAATTTCAACTACTTCTGGAATTTCGGCGCGCTGGCCATGATCAATCTGATGATCATGATCGCCACCGGCATCTTCCTGGCGATGAACTACACGGCGCACACCTCGCTCGCCTTCGAGAGCGTGGAGCGCATCATGCGCGACGTGAACTATGGCTGGCTGATCCGCTACGTTCACATGAACGGCGCCAGCATGTTCTTCATCGTCGTGCTCGTCCATGTCTGGCGCGGCATGTATTACGGCTCCTACAAGGCGCCGCGCGAACTGCTCTGGATGCTGGGCGTCGTCATCTTCCTGCTGATGATGGCCACCGCCTTCATGGGCTATGTGCTGCCCTGGGGCCAGATGTCCTTCTGGGGCGCGACGGTCATCACCAACCTGTTCTCGGCCATCCCGCTGGTCGGCAACAGCATCGTGACGCTGCTCTGGGGCGGCTTCTCGGTCGACAACCCGACGCTGAACCGCTTCTTCAGCCTGCACTACCTGCTGCCCTTCGTGATCTTCGGCGTGGTGTTCCTGCACATCGCCGCGCTGCACATCACCGGCTCGAACAACCCGCTGGGCATCGAGCCCAAGGGCCCGCAGGACACGCTGCCCTTCCATCCCTACTACACGATGAAGGACAGCGTCGGCATCGTCGTCTACTTCATCGTCTTCGCCTTCCTGGTGTTCTTCTCGCCGAACTATCTCGGCCACCCGGACAACTACATCCCGGCCAACCCGCTGGTGACGCCCGCGCATATCGTGCCGGAATGGTACTTCCTGCCCTTCTACGCGATCCTCCGCGCGGTCCCGAACAAGCTCGGCGGCGTGCTGATGATGTTCGGCTCCATCGCCATCCTCTTCGTGCTGCCCTGGCTCGACCGCTCGCCGGTGCGCTCCATGCGCTTCCGCCCGATCGCGAAGTGGGCCTTCCTGCTCTGGACGGCGAACTTCTTCGTCCTGATGTGGGCGGGCGGCATGCCGGCCGAGGGCGTCTATGTGGTGATCTCGCGCCTGGCGACCGCCTACTACTTCGCCTACTTCCTGGTGATCCTGCCCCTGCTGGCGAAGATCGAGCGGCCGCTGCCGCTGCCCGAGAGCATCGCCAAGGCCGTGCTGCGCGGCGGTGGACCCCTGCCCGGCGCCGCCGCGGCCAAGCCGATGGAGAAGGCGTGATGCCTGTTCGCACCCTGAAAGCGGCGGCCCTCGCGGCCGCCCTGTCCCTGGGCCTGATGGCGGCGCCCCCGGCCCAGGCGGCGGAAGGCAGCATCCATATCCCCGACACCCGCTTCTCCTTCGACGGGCTGTTCGGCACCTTCGACCGCGGCGAGCTGCAGCGCGGCTTCCAGGTCTATAAGGAAGTCTGCTCGGCCTGCCATTCGATGCGGCTGCTCTCCTACCGCAACCTGCGCGACATCGGCCTCTCCGAGGCCGAGGTGGCGGCGATCGCGGCCTCCTACCAGATCCAGGACGGCCCGAACGACAATGGCGAGATGTTCGAGCGCCCGGGCCGCGCCTCGGACCGCTTCCGCCGTCCCTTCGCCAATGACGCCGCCGCGCGCGCCGCCAACAATGGCGCCCTGCCGCCGGACCTGTCGGTGATCACCAAGGCCCGCGTCGGCGGCGCCGACTACATCCATGCCCTGCTGATGGGCTATGAGGATCCGCCGCCGGCCGGCGTGACCGTCATGGAGGGCATGCACTACAACAAGTATTTCCCGGGCCATCAGATCGCCATGGCGGCGCCGATCAACTCGGACGGCCAGGTGACCTATGCCGATGGCACGCGCGCCACGGTCGACCAGATGACCCGCGACGTCTCCGCCTTCCTCACCTGGGCGGCGGAGCCGGAGCTGGAGACCCGCCGCTCCATGGGCGTGCGCGTGATCCTGTTCCTGATCATCCTGGGCGGCCTGACCTATGCGGTGAAGCGCAAGGTCTGGGCGAACGTCCACTGACACGGCGCCGGCCGGGCCCCGCCCGGCCGATCGCCCCGGAACGCAGGGCCGCCCCTCGGGGCGGCCCTTTGTGGTTTCGGGCGATTCTCCTGTATGGGGCGGCCATCCTTCCTCTCTTCCCGTTCCGGGGGTGACCTGCATGAGCGAGACCATCGAACCCGTCATCGGCCTGATCGGCGGCTCCGGCCTCTACGATATCGACGGCCTCGAGGACCGCGAGTGGAAGCGGGTCGAGAGCCCCTGGGGCGAGGCCTCGGACGAGCTCCTCTTCGGCCGGCTGGCCGGGGTGAAATGCGTCTTCCTGCCGCGCCATGGCCGTGGCCACCGGGTGCCGCCCTCGGCGCTGAACTACCGCGCCAATATCGACGTGCTGAAGCGCGCCGGGGTGACCGAGATCCTCTCCCTCTCCGCCGTCGGCTCGCTGAATGGCGATCTGCCGCCGGGCACCTTCGTCATCGTCGACCAGTTCATCGACCGCACCTTCGCCCGGCAGAAGAGCTTCTTCGAGACCGGCTGCGTCGCGCATGTCTCGGTCGCCCACCCGGTCTGCCCGCGCCTTGGCGACGCGGCGGAGGAGGCGGCGCGCCAGATCGGCCTGAAGCACAAGCGCGGCGGCACCTATTTGGTGATGGAGGGGCCGCAATTCTCCACCAAGGCGGAGAGCGAGCTGTACCGCGCCTGGGGCTGCGACGTGATCGGCATGACCAACATGCCGGAGGCCAAGCTCGCCCGCGAGGCGGAGCTCTGCTACGCGACCATCGCCATGGTCACCGATTTCGATTGCTGGCACCCCGACCATGACGCGGTGACGGTGGATGCGGTGGTGAAGGTGATGCACGCCAATGCCGACCGCGCCAAGGCGCTGGTGAAGACGCTGGTGCCGATGCTGGGCGCGCCGCGCGGCGCCTGCCCGGCCGGCTGCGACCGGGCGCTGGAATACGCCATCGTCACGCCGAAGGAGCTGCGCGACCCGGCGCTGGTGGCGAAGCTGGACGCCGTGGCCGGCCGCGTCATCCATCGCTGAGCGGCGGGGGCGGGGGCGCTGCCTCCGCCCCGGTTCCGCCGAAGCCGAAGCGCGCGGCCGCCTCCCAGGGGCCGCCGCGGTAATGCCAGAGGCACAGCGCCTCGCCGCGCCCCTGCCAGGGGGTGAAATCGCGCTGCAGCGCCGCCAGCAGGCTGCGCGCCGCCTCCGGCGTCACCTTGTTCTGCACCGTCACATGCGGGCGGAAGCCCTTGGCGTCCTGCGGCGTCAGCCAGGGGCGCCAATCCCGCGCCAGCTCTTCTCTCAGCGCCATCAGCGCTGTGCTCTCCACGCTGTAGGCGGTGCCGCGGCCCAGGCTGCGCAGCCCGGCGAAGCGCAGCGCCGGCATCGGCGTGGCGGCCGCCAGCGCCGCCAGCCTGTCCTCCACCGCCGCCCGCTCCGCCCCTGGCAGGGCGTGGAACAGCGTCAGATGGGCGGAAAGAACATTGCGCCCGGGCGGGAAATGGGCGCGGCGCAGCGCCTCCAGCCGGGCGAAGCTCGTCGCGTCCAGCGCCAGGGTCAGGATCAGCGGGGCGGCGTCGTCCATGCGCAGAGGATGGGGCGGAAGCGCCGTCCCGCCAGGGATGGATCCGCGCTTCAATCGGCGCGGTGCGCACCCTAATATGAGGGGATGGCCGTTCCGTCCCCCCTCGCGCCGCATGGCGCCGATCCCGCCTTCGCCGACCTGATCGCCGCCCGCCCGGCGCTGTCGCTGCACGCCCATGACGGGCTGCTGATGGAGGAGGTGCCGCTCGCCCGCATCGCGCGGGAAGTGGGGACCCCCACCTGGGTCTATTCGGCGAACACGCTGCGCCGCCGCTACCGCGCGCTGCGCGACGCGCTGCGGGGTGCCGGGCTCGAGGCCAGCATCCACTACGCCACCAAGGCCAATGACAACCAGGCGGTGCTGCGCGTGCTGGGCGCCGAGGGCGCCGGCGCCGACATCGTCAGCATGGGCGAGCTGCGCGCCACCATGGCCGCCGGCATCCCGGCCGGCGCGACGGTGTTCTCCGGCGTCGGCAAGAAGCCGGAAGAAATCCGCTTCGCCCTGGCGCAGGGCATCTTCCAGCTAAATGCGGAAAGCGTGGAGGAGATCGACATGATCGCCGCCATCGCCGCCGAGCTCGGGGTCCGCGCGCCGGTGGCGCTGCGCGTCAACCCGGATGTGGACGCCAAGACCCACGCCAAGATCACCACGGGCAAGGCCGAGAACAAGTTCGGCATCGCCTATGAGGATGCGCTGCCGCTCTATGCCCGCATGGCGGCGCTGCCCTCGATCCGCCCGATCGGCATCGCCACCCATATCGGCAGCCAGATCACCGAGGGCGTGGCGCCCTTCCGCGCCGCCTATGCGCGGCTGGCCGAGATGGTGCAGGCGATCCGCGCCCAGGGCCTGCCGATCGAGCGGGTCGATTGCGGCGGCGGCCTCGGCATCCCCTATCGCGACGAGGTGGCGCCGCCGCCCGAGGCGCTGGCCGGCGCCATCCAGGCGACGCTGGGCGGGCTCGGCCTGCCGGTGATGCTGGAGCCGGGGCGCTGGATCGCGGGGCCCGCCGGGGTGCTGCTGGCCTCCATCGTGCTGCAGAAGCAGGGGCGTGGCCGCCGCTTCCTGGTGGCGGACGCCGCCATGAACGACCTGGTCCGCCCCGCCATGTACGAGGCCTGGCATGGCATCCTGCCGCTGGACCCGAAGCGCCACGCGGCGCCGCTGGCCCCGGCCGATATCGTCGGCCCGGTCTGCGAGAGCGGCGACACCTTCGCCCGTGGCCGCGCCATGCCCGACATGGCTCCCGGCGATTTCATCGCGTTTTTAGATGCCGGTGCCTATGGTGCGGTGATGAGCAGCACGTACAACGCCCGCCCGCTGGCGGCCGAGGTGCTGGTGGATGGCAGCCGCCACGCCGTCGTGCGCCCCCGGCAGACGCCTGAGGACCTCCTGGCGCATCAGCGCCTGCCGGAGTGGCTGACCGCATGACCGACCCGCGCGATCCGCTGGCCCGTCGCCTCTCGCGCGGGCGGCGGCTCGCGCGCTGGGCCCTGGGGTGGGAGGCCCTCTGGCCCCGCCTCTGGCCCGTGCTCGGCCTGGCCGGGCTGTTCCTGCTGCTGGCGCTGTCGGGCGTCGTGGCGCTGCTGCCGCCCTGGCTGCATCTCCTTCTGCTGCTGGGTTTCGCCGCCGCCATCGGCGCCGCCGCCTGGCGCGGCTTCCGCGGCTTCGCCTGGCCGGGCGATGCGGCGGCCGAGCGGCGGATCGAGGCCGCCTCCGGCCTGACGCACCGGCCGCTCTCCACCTTGCGCGACCATGCGGTGTCCGAGGATCCGGCGACGCTGGCGCTGTGGCGGGCGCATCAGGCGCGGGTGCTGGCGGGGCTGGCCCGGCTGCGGGTCGGCAGGCCGCGTCCCAACCTGGCCGCGCGCGACCCGCGGGCGCTGCGCGCCGGGCTGCTGGTCGGCCTCGCCGCCGCCCTGGTGGTGGCCGGCGACAGCGGTGGCGAGCGCATCCGCCGCGCCCTCTGGCCCAGCCTGCAGGCCGCGCCCGTGGCGGCGCCGGCGCTGCGGCTGGAGGCCTGGGTGACGCCGCCCGCCTATACCGGCGCCGCGCCGATCTTCCTCGACCCCGCCGGCGGATCGCTCAGCGTGCCGCAGGGCTCCAGGCTGCAGCTGGCGCTGTCGGGCGGCCGTGGCGGCGTGCCGGAGCTGCGCCAGGATGAGAGCGGCGCGCCGATGCGCCAGCTCGACGCCGGCAGCTACGCCGCCGAGGCGGTGCTGGAACGGGGCGCCCGCATCGCCATCGCCCGCGACGGGCGGGAGCTGGCGGCCTGGAGCTTCGGCGTGCAGGCCGATGCGCCGCCCAGCGTCGCCTTCGCCGATCCGCCGGAGCCGAGCGGGCGCGGCCTGTCGATCCGCCTGCCCTGGCGCGCCGAGGATGATTGGGGCATCGCCGCCCTGCGCGCCGAGCTTCGCCTGGCCGAGCGGCCGGAGGGCGGCGCGCTGGTGCTCGACCTGCCGCTGCCGGGCGGCAATCCGCGCCAGCTGCGCGGCGTGGCGCAGCCCGACCTCTCGGCGCATCCCTGGGCCGGGCTGCCGGTGCAGATCCGCCTGGTGGCACGCGACGGCGCGCAGCAGGAGGGCTGGTCGGTCCCGGCCGGGCTGACCCTGCCGGAGCGCAGCTTCACCCACCCGGTGGCGCGCGCCCTGGTGGCGCTGCGCAAGGCGCTGTCGGTCGATCCCTCGGCGCGCGAGCCGGCGCGGCGCGGGCTGGACGAGCTGGCGGCACGGCCCGAGGCCTTCGAGAACGACCTGACCACCTTCCTGGCGCTGCGCGTGGCGCGCCACCGGCTGCAGCGCGACCGCCGGCCGGAGGCGGTGGCCGAGGCGCAGGCGCTGATGTGGCAGATCGCCGTGGCGCTGGAGGAGGGGCGGACCGACCGCACCGCCCGGGCGCTCGCCGAGGCGCGCGAGGCGCTGCGCGAGGCGCTGGCCGAGGCCGAGCGCACGCCGCCCGATGCCGAGGGCCGCGCCGAGCTGGAGCGCCGCGTCGAGGCGCTGCGCGAGGCGGTGCAGCGGCATCTGGAGGCGCTGGCCGAGCGGCTGCGGCAGGAGAATGCCGAGGCGATGCCCTTCGACCCCAGCCAGCGCCTGATGGATCAGCGCGAGCTGGACCGCCGCACCCAGGAGATGCAGGACGCCGCGCGGGAGGGCCGCACCGACCGGCTGCAGCAGGAGCTGGCCGAGCTGGAGCGCATGCTGGACGCGCTGCAGGAAGGCCGCGTCGCCCGCAGCGAGGGCGCCAATGGCCGCAGCCAGCGCCAGCAGGAGCAGCGCGAGCGCGGCCAGCAGCAGATGGGCGCGGTGCAGGACATGGTGCAGCGCCAGGGCGAGATGCTGGACCGCGCCTATCGCCGCGACCAGTCGCCGCAGGAGGGGCGCCAGGCGGAGCCGCGCGGCCTGCAGCAGCAGCGCCGCCAGCCCCCCGCCGCCCAGCAGCAACAGCAACAGCAGCAGCAGCAGCAGCAGCAGCAGCAGCAGGGCGATGCCGCCGAGGCGCAGCGCGATGGCCGCCAGCAGCGCGCGCTGCGCCGCGCGCTGGGCGAGCTGATGCAGCAATTCGGCGACCTGACCGGCGAGATCCCCGAGGCGCTGGGCCGCGCCGATCAGGCCATGCGCCAGGCGCAGGAGGCGCTGGGCCAGGGCCGCGACCCGGTGCCGCACCAGCAGCAGGCGATCCGCGAGCTGCAGGAAGGCGGGCGGCAGATGGCGCAATCCATGCAGCGCCAGTTCGGCGAGGGCGAGGGGGAAGGCGAGGGCCAGGGCCAGGCGATGGAGGGCCAGGGCCAACAGCCCGGCCAGCAGGGCCAGGAGCGCATGACCGGCCAGTCCCAGGGCCGCGACCCGCTGGGCCGCCCGACGCGCGAGGCGCCCGGCGCCAATGACCAGGGCAGCGACACCCAGGTGCCGCAGGAGGCCGAGATGCTGCGCAGCCGCCGCATCCAGGAGGAGCTGCGCCGGCGCGGCGCCGAGCGCGAGCGCCCGGCGCAGGAGCTGGACTATATCGACCGGCTGCTGCGCGCCTTCTGAGCCGGCGCGGCCGCGCCGCCGCTAGGGCCAGCGCAGCTCCGGCAGCCGCAGCAGGTTCAGCCGCGCCACCGACAGGGTGCGGTTCTCCAGCGCGGCCGGCACCTCCAGCTGCGGCGGGCCGCCGGCCGGGTCGGGCCGCTGCATCAGCGGCAGCAGGCCGCGCGCCAGGGTGGCGTTGCGCGCGCCCAGGCTGCCCGATTGCACCAGCGCATCCAGCAGCCGCTCCGCCCCCGCCAGGCGCAGCGTGCCGGCGCCGGCCGGCTGCAGCGCCGCATCCAGCGCCAGGGTGGCGGCGGCGCTGGCGGCGGCGCCACCCCAGCGCAGCGTCAGCCCGCGCAGCTCCAGCGCGCCGCCGGCATCGCGCCAGGCGGCGGCGCGGCGCGCCAGGTCGGGGCCGGGCGGCAGCGGGCCGGTCAGCGCGGCATCCAGCGTCGCCGCCTCGATCCGCTGGCCGAGCGGCGTCGGCGCCGGCAGCACCAGCCCGGTCGCCGCCAGCTGCACGGCGCGCGGGTCGCCGCCGGGCAGCAGCGTGCCGTCCAGCCGCGCCACTTCCAGCATCTGGCCGGGCGGGCCCAGGCGCAGCGCCTCGGCCAGCAGCGGCACGCCCTGAAGCGGCGCGCGCAGCGGGATCTCGGCTTCCACCCGGGCGGCGCTGTAGGGCAGGTCGATGGGGCCCAGGCGCAGCGCCTGGGCGCCGCCGGGCTCCAGCCGCAGCCGGTCCCAGGCCTCGGCGTGCAGCGACAGGCGCAGGGCCTCGGCCTGCCAGGACAGGCCCTCGGGCAGGGCCAGGCGCGGCTCGGGCAGGGTGACGCTGGCGGCCAGCGGCCAGCCGCCGCGGCGCGGCGGGCCATGGGCGATCTGCCAGCCCTCGGCGCGGCGGGCCTCGGCCCAGCGCAGCGCCTCCTGCTCCAGCCGGTCGGTGATCAGGTACCAGGCCAGGCCATGCAGCGCGGCCAGCAGCAGGACCAGCCCGGCCAGCAGGCGGGGCAGGCGGCGGCGGCGCGGCGGCTCGGCGCGCGCGCGGATGCGGTCGGTCATGCGGCGGAGGCTAGCCCGGTTGCTGCGCTGCGGAAACCGGGGGCGGGCCCGGGGCGCCGCGCGGGCCGCGGCCGGGGGGAGCGCAAGCGAAGCGGAGCGTCGCCGATTCGCCCCGCCTCGCAGCGGGGGCTGGGGCGGTTTTCCGCAGAGTTATCCACACGAAATCCCCAGCCCCTGCGCGGCGGCGGGGGCGATGTCCGGCGGGCTGGCAAGGGGGATTCTGCCGCTCCCGCCATGCTTGCGCGGAAGCTGATGAAAAACAGTCACTTGCAGGTTCCCTCGGCGAATCGGAACCGGTGACGTGACCGTGCCGTGACGGCAAAAAGGCAATGCCCGCAGGGGCTTGGGGCGCGTTGCTGGCAGGGGGTGGAGCCGCGGCCGGCTCCTTATCCCACAGAATTATCCACAAGCGGCGGCTGCACCGCTGGGCCGCCCCCGGCGCGCACCAGCCGGTCGGTCTCGGTCTCGATCGCCGCCTCCAGCTGGCCGAGCAGGGCGGCACGGCCGAGGCCGGGCGGCAGGGCGGGCAGGATCGCCACGGTGATGTCGCCGGGCTGCTTCGGCGCGAAGGCGCCGCGGCCCCAGCGCAGGCCGCTGTCGGTCGCCACCGGCACCACCGGGGCCGGGCTGGCGGCGGCCAGCGCCACCACCCCCGGCTGGTAGGGCACGCGGTGGCCGGGCAGGGTGCGGGTGCCCTCGGGGAAGATGACGATCTGGTCGCCCTGCGCCAGGGCGGCGGCGGCCTGCTTCACCATGCGCTTCAGCGCCGAGGCGCCGCCCTTGCGGTCCACCGCGACCGAGCCGTAATGCCGCGCCAGCCGGCCCCAGGCCGGGATCTTCAGCAGCTCCTGCTTCAGCACATAGACCGGCTCCGGCAGCAGCGCGAGCCAGACCACCGTGTCATAGGCCGATTGGTGCTTGGCGGCGATCACCACCGGCCCCTCCGGCAGGTTCTCGCGCCCGGTGACGCGCAGCCCGATGCCGCAGACCCGCTTCAGCACCCACAGGATCAGCCGCGCCCAGCCCTGCACGAAGCGGCGCAGCACCCGGCGGGGAAAGGGCAGCAGGGCCAGGCCGAAGATGCAGGCCAGCGCGGTCAGCGCGAAGAACAGCGCGTTGAACAGCGCCGAACGCAGCAGGATCACGGGACGGGCTTCTCCGGTTTCAGGGCCGACAATCCGAGCGTCGCCCCGATGAACTTGCCATATTCCCGCAGCAGCAGACCGGGGCGGGGGCCATCCGCCTGCACGGGGTGCGGCACCAGCTCCACCCCGGGCAGGGTGCGGCGCAGCTCCAGCAGGGCGCGGGGCATATGGAAGGCGGCGGTGACGACGCGCAGGCTGCGGATCTGCCGCGAAGCGGCCCAATCCGCAACCTCCTGGCCATTGCCGCGGGTGCTGGTCGCCTCCCGCCCCAGGGTGACGCGGGCGGCGAAGCCCTCCGGCAGCGGGTCGGGCAGGCCGGCGCGGCGGGCCAGCTCCTCCAGCGTCGCGTCGCGCCCGGTGCCGGAGATGATGAGATAGCGCGCATGCCCCTCGGCCAGCAGGCGCAGCCCGGCATCGACGCGCTGCGGGCCGCCGGTCAGCACGGCGATGCCATCGGTCTGGCGCAGCGGCAGCTCGGGCCGGGCGCGGCTCTGCCCGGTGAACAGGGCGAAGCCCGCCACCACCAGGATGGCCAGCAGCGCCGGCAGCAGCCAGAGCCGGCTCCAGCCGCCATCGCGGCTGCCATCGGGCAGGCTCATGGTGTCTCTCTCACGGCAGGCGCTGCAGCCAGCGGCGGACGCTGAGCTGGGCGGTGGCCCAGCCGATCAGCCCGGCGAAGGGCGGCAGCAGGGCCAGGTCGAGCCAGGGCAGCGCCGTCCAGGGCGCCACCTCGCCCCCGGCGAGCGGCGCCGCGATGCTGGACAGGGCGGCCAGCGTCGGCACCGCCAGCGCCGCCCCGGCCAGCGCGCCGCCGGCGGCCAGCAACCCGATGCGGCGGGCGAAGCGGCCGGCGATGTCGCCCTGGGTGGCGCCGAGATCATGCAGGATCTCGATCGCCTGGCGGCGGGCGGCGAGGCCCGCGCGGGTTGCCACCGCCACCACGGCGACCGCGACGGCGACCACCAGCGCCAGCACCGCCAGCGCCACGCCCTGCACGCTGCGGGCGAGTGCGGCCAGCCGCGCGACCCAGATGCCATGCGCCTCCAGCTCGGCGCCGGGAATCGCCTCGGCCAGGCGCTGCGCCACCGGGGCGGGGTCGAGCGCCAGGTTGCGCATGCGCAGCTCCAGCACCGCCGGCAGGGGGAGGGAGGGCACATCGCCCAGCCAGGGGCGCAGCAGCTCGCGCATGCGGGCGGAATCGACCGGCGCGGCCTCCGCCACCTCCGGCATCTCGCGCAGCAGGGCCAGGGCCTCGTCGATGCGGCCCGACTGCTCGGGCGGCAGCTGCACGGTGACGGCGGCGGCGGCGCCATGCTGCCAGCGCTGCTGCAGCGCCTCCGCGCCGCGGCTGCCGGCGAGGGCGAGGGCCGCCAGCAGCGCCATGGCGGCGACGAGGCCCGGCAGCAGCCGGTCCGACAGCGCCCGCTTCAGCCCGAGCGGATCGCGCGCATAGCGGGTGCGGCGCTCAGCCATGCTGCATCACCCTGCCATGCTCCAGCACCAGGGCGGGGGCGGGGAATTGCGCCACCAGCTCCTCGCTATGGGTGGCCACCACCACGGTGGTGCCGAGGCGGTTCATCTGCGTCAGCAGCGCCAGCAGCCGCCGCGCCTGGTGCGAATCGAGATTGCCGGTGGGCTCATCCGCCACCAGCAAAGCGGGGCGGGTGACCACGGCGCGGGCGATGGCCACGCGCTGCTGCTCGCCGCCCGAGAGCTGCTGCGGCAGCGAGGCCTCTTTCCCCTGCAGCCCGACCCAGCGCAGCATCTCGGTGACATCCGGCCGCAGGCTGGATTCCGAGCGGCCGGCCAGGCGCAGCGGCAGCGCCACATTGTCGAAGGCCGAGAGATAGGGCAGCAGCCGGAAATCCTGGAACACCACGCCGATGCGCCGGCGCAGCGCCGGCAGGGCGGCGCGCCGCTCCGGCCGCACCAGCACGCCCAGCACCTCGAGCTCGCCCCGGGTCGGCAGCTGGGCCAGGTGCATCAGCCGCAGCAGCGAGGATTTGCCGGCGCCCGAGGCACCCAGCAGCCAGGTGAAGCTGCCCTCGGGCAGGGTGAAGGTCAGGTCGGCCAGGGCCTCCGGCCCCTCGCCCCCATCGGGGGAGGGATAGCGCAGGCCGACCGCGGTGAAGCGCACCATGCGGAGCCACATGCCACGCCCGGGCCGCCGCCGCCACCCGCCAGCGTTTACGAAGGGTTTCGCCACACGGTGCCGGCTGGGGCCGGGCCTGGAGCGCGGCGGCGCGGCCGCCGGGCTTGCGGCCCGTCTTCGCGGCCGGCGCTTGCGGCTGGGGCTTGCGGCTTGGGCGGCGCCCCGGCATAGCCCGCTGCATGCGTCTTCAATGCCCGGATTGCGCCGCCGCCTATGAGGTGCCGGAGTCGCTGGTCGCCCCCGGCCGGCTGGTCCGCTGCGTCCGCTGCGGCCATGGCTGGGTGCCGCTGCCGGCGCCGCCGCGCGCCCTGCCGCGCACCGAGATGCCGCCGATCCGCCCCTCCTTCGGCCTGGCCGACAAGGCGGAACCCGCGGGCGAGGGGCGCGCGCCGCAGAGGGCAGGGGCGGAGGCCGCCGGGCGGCAGGATGCGGCGCCGGAGACCGCCCGGGCCGCGACGCCGCGCCAGCAGGCCGCCACCGGCCCGGCCGCTGCCGCCGCGCCGCCAGCCGCGTCTTCGCCAGCCTCGCCCTCGCCAGCCGCGCCGCCGCCGGCGCGGCCCAGCCAGAACCTGCCGGTGCCGGTGCCCACCCCGGTCAGCGCGCCGCCGCGCGGCGCCGGCCTGGCCTGGCTGCTCTCCCTGCTGCTGCTGGCGGCCGCGCTCGGGGCGCTGTGGCATTGGCGGGGGCCGATCGCCGCCGCCTGGCCGCCCATGCGGCGCCTCTACCAGCTGCTGGGCGGCTGAGGCGCCACCGGGGCATTTTCTGCCTCGTCAGGTCATCTGACGAATTGACCCCGGCCGGCGCCGGGTGCGAGCCTCCGGCCCCAGGGCGGCGCCCAGCCGCACGGAGGAAACAAGCCATGACGATGACGAGGCGCGGCCTGCTCGGGGCCGGCGGCGCGCTGCTGGCCAGCGGTGCCGCGGCGCAGAGCTTCCCCTTCACGCCGAACCAGCGCTACCCGGACCCGGCGGTGCAGATCCTCGACCCCAGCTTCGCGCGCTACCGCATCTACAGCTCGACGCTGGAGCAGGTGGCGAGCGGCATGCGCTGGGCCGAGGGGCCGGTCTATTTCCCCGAGGGCGGCTACCTGCTCTGCAGCGACATCCCGAACAACCGCATCATGAAGTTCGACGAGAAGGATGGCAGCTTCACCGTCTTCCGCGCCGGCGCCAACTACGCCAATGGCAATGCGCGCGACCGGCAGGGCCGGCTCGTCACCTGCGAGCATTCGGTGACGCGCCGCGTCACCCGCACCGAGCGCGATGGCAGCATCACCGTGCTGGCCGACAGCTATGAGGGCAAGCGGCTGAACGCGCCGAACGACATCGTGGTGCGCTCGGACGAGACGATCTGGTTCACCGACCCGCTCTTCGGCATCAATGGCGAATGGGAGGGCAGCCGCGCCCGGCCGGAACAGGCGACGACCAATGTCTACCGCATCGGCGCGGACGGAAAGATCGCCGCCGTCATCACCGATCTGGTGAACCCGAACGGCCTCGCCTTCTCGCCCGATGAGAGCAAGCTCTATGTCGTCGAATGGCGCGGCACGCCGAACCGCAGCATCTGGAGCTATGATGTCGGCGCCGGTGGCGCGCTGTCGAACAAGACCAAGCTGATCGATGCCAGCGACCAGGGCGCGCTGGACGGGTTCCGCGTCGACCGCGACGGCAATCTCTGGTGCGGCTGGGGCAGCAATGGCGCGCTGGAGGCGGAGCCGCGCCAGGTCAATGGCCGCGCCGTGCACGAGCTGCGCGGCAAGCCGGAGGATCTGGACGGCGTCAAGATCTTCAATGCGCAGGGCAAGCCGATCGGCTTCATCCGCCTGCCGGAGCGCTGCGCCAATCTCTGCTTCGGCGGGCCGAAGAACAACCGGCTCTACATGACGTCGAGCCACTCGCTCTACGCGCTCTATGTCGAGGCGCATGGCGCGGTGTGAAGGTTGAGGGGGCTTTGCCCCCTCAAACTCCCCCATTTCTTTCCCTTGGGCAGGGGACAAGGGTCCCCTGCACCCGCCTTCAGTAAAGTTCCAACAGATGGGTTTCCAAAGGCCTCAGGCCTTTGGTGGGGAGTGAGAGGGGCAAAGCCCCTCTCAAGCAGGCGCTATCCGAAAAAAACCTGCGCCAGCCACACCGCCCCGATGCCGGCCAGGATCGAGGCGCTGAGATGCCCGGTGCGCCATTGCACCAGCACCACCGCGGCGCTGCCCAGCACGCCGACCCAGCCGATGCGGTCCAGCGCCAGCGCCACATAGGCGGTGAAGATCGGCCCCGGCAGATTGCGCAGCATGGCGTCGACGAAGGGCGGCGGCCGCACCGCGCGCAGCACCGCATAGCCGCCGGCGCGGCAGGCATAGGTGACGACGGCCATGCAGAGGATGGCCAGCAGGACGTCCCATCTCATCGCGCCGCGCGCCCTTCCAGCCAGGCGGCCAGCGCCGCGCCGGACAGCGCGCCAAAGAGCAGCGGCAGCGGCTGCGGCAGGCCGAGGCGCTGCGCCGCCACCGCCACCGCCCCGGCCAGCGCCCAGGGGGCGAGGTCGCGCCGCGCGCCGCGCCACAGCGGCACCAGCAGCCCGCTGAAGGCGGCGATGCCGCCAAAGAACAGCGGATGCCCCGGCGGCAGCGCCACGCTGTTGCCCAGCACATGGCCGGCGATGCTGGCCAGCTGCCAGGCGAACCACAGCGACAGGCCGATGCCGAGCAGATAGCCCGCATCGCGCCCGCCCGCCCGCTGCTCGGCTACACCCAGCGCGAAGGAATGGTCGACCAGCGTCGCCAGCGTGCCCCAGAGCCGCAGGCCGCGCAGCCGGTCCAGCCAGGGGGCCAAAGCCGCGCCCATCGGCGCCAGGCGGATATTCACCACCGCCGCCGCCAGCGTCACCGCCAGGATCGGCGCCGGATCGGCCCAGAGCTCGAGGGCCAGGAGCTGCGAGGCGCCGGCATAGACGATCATCGACATCAGCGCCGTCTCGGCGAGCGTCAGCCCCTTGCCGGCGGAGAGCACGCCGACCACCAGGCCGAAGGGCAGCAGCCCGATCCACAGCGGCAGGGCGGTGCGCACGCCGCGCCACACCCCGGCGCGGGTGAACACCACCGGGCCGCGCGGCGCGGCGGCGCCGGTCGTTGCCGGTGCGGGCTCAGCCACGGCGGGCCTCCAGCAGCCGCGCCTCGGCCTCCTCGGGCGGCAGGTCGAGCGCGCGCTGCGCGACCTCGCGGGCGAAGCCGGCGCGGGCCAGCGCGCCGAGCGCCTTCAGCCGCGCCTCGGGCGAGGGCGGCTCGGGCGCGAAGGGGCCGGCGCGGCGGCGGCGCAGCTGCGCCAGCGCGGCCGCCAGCTCATCCGGCGGATTTTCCTCCAGCACGCCGGCGGCGGTGGCGGCGGGCACGCCCTTGGCGGCCAGATGCGCGCGGATGGCGCGGGTGGAGCGGCCGGATTGCGCCAGCCGCCGCGCGCGGGAGGCGGCATAGGCGGTGTCGTCCACCGCGCCGGCGGCGGCCAGGCGGCGGGCGATCCCGGCCACCGCTTCGCGGGCCGGGCCGGTCACGGCGGCGATGCGCTCGGGCGGCTGGCCCTCGGCCTCGGCGCGGCGGGCCCAGCGGTCGATGCGCCGCTGCAGCACGCGGGCGAGCCCGGCCTCGGTGGCGGCGAAGCGCGCCAGATGCGCCAGCGCCGCCTCGCGCAGCGCGGCCGCGTCGGGCGGTCGCCCGGCGGCGGGCGGGCCGCTCGGGCGCCTGGCCTGGCGGCCGCGCGCGGCGCGCTGCTCCATGCCCGGGCCGTCCCGCTCCATCCCCGATCGCCGCGGCGCCGGGGCGGGGTCCCCTGGCGCGTCCTCCCGCTCATCCATGCCGGCACTGTGCCATGGCGCGGGCGGCGCGCCCATCCGCCCAGGCCCGCCGGCGCGGCCGGGGCTGGCATGCCCTGGCGGCGATGCGCTCCCCCGGCAAAGCCCCCCTGCGGAGACAATCATGAAAAAAGGCCGGCGCCCCAGGGGGACGCCGGCCGGTCAGGCCGCCTCGGCTTGGCCGCGCTTACGGGCGCGGATGGCCGGACTGGGCGTTCGGCGGCGTCGGCGCGCCGGTGCCCGGGGTCATCACCGGGGCGTTGGCGCCGGCCTGGCCGGTGGTGGTGCTCTGCGGCGCCGGGCGCTCGGGCGTCGGCGACGGGTTGCCGGACTGCACCGGCGCCGGCGTGCCGGGCTGCGAGCCGCCGACGGTCGGCGGGCTGGCGCCCTGCGAGGAGGGCGCGGTGGGCTGGGTGGTCACGGTGCTGCCCGGGGCGGGGGTGCTGCTGGTGGCGCCGCCGCTGGTGTTGCCGCTCAGATTGGGCTGGCCGGCGGTGGGGCCGGAGCCCGAGCCCGGGCTGCCGGCGCCTTGCGCGAAGGCGGCGCCGCTGAGCCCGATCAGGGCGGCGGCAGTGAGGGCGAGCATCGAACTCCGCATGAACATCCTCCTCGGTGATCGTTGCGCACGGGGCGCAAGGGCATCTCGGCGGGGTAACGGCGCGGATCCGGCGCGGGTTGCGGGAAAACGCCATGCCTGCCTTTGACCGGTGCGGCGGTTTGCGTCACTGTGGGTCTTTCCGCGTGGACGCCGCGCGACAGGCGCGCGGGCCGCGGAAAGATCCGGAGAAAGACTCGCGTGATCCCCGCCCTGATGCCGACCTACAACCGTGCCGACCTCGCTTTCGAGCGGGGCGAGGGCGCCTGGCTGTGGACGGTGGATGGCCGACGATTCCTGGATTTCGGCAGCGGCATCGCCACCACCAGCATCGGGCATGCGCATCCGCATCTGGTGCAGACCGTCGCCGAGCAGGCGGCCAAGGTGATGCACGTCTCCAACCTCTACCGCGTGCCGCAGGCCGAGCGCCTGGCGGCGCGGCTGGTCGAGACCTCCTTCGCCGACAGCGTCTTCTTCTGCAACTCGGGCGCCGAGGCGAATGAGGGCATGATGAAGGCCGTCCGCAAATACCATGCGGAGAACGGCCATCCGGAGAAGTTCCGCTTCATCTGCTTCGAGGGCGCCTTCCACGGCCGCACCCTCGCGGCGCTGGCGGCCACCGGCAACCCGAAATACCTGGAGGGCTTCGGCCCGGCGCCGGAGGGGTTCGACCACATCCCCTTCGGCAACATGAACGCGGTGCGCGACGCCATCGGCCCGAACACCGCGGCCATCATGATCGAGCCGATCCAGGGCGAGGGCGGCGTGCGCCCGGCCGAGCTGCGCTTCCTGCGCGAGCTGCGCGCCGTCTGCGACGAGTTCGGCCTGCTGCTGGCGCTGGACGAGGTGCAGACCGGCATGGGCCGCTCCGGCAAGCTCTGGGCGCATCAATGGGCCGGGATCGAGCCGGATGTGATGTCCTCGGCCAAGGGCATCGGCGGCGGCTTCCCGCTCGGCGCCATCCTGGCGAAGGAGAAGGTGGCCCAGTATCTGAAGCCGGGCACCCATGGCACCACCTATGGCGGCAACCCGCTGGCCTGCGCCGCCGGCAATGCGGTGCTCGACGTCATCCTGGCGCCGGGCTTCCTGGAGCAGGTGGACCGCGTCGCCCGCCATCTCTGGCGTTCGATGCAGGATCTCGCCGCGCGCCATCCGGGGGTGACCTCGGGCGTGCGCGGCGCCGGGCTGCTGCTCGGCCTGCAGCTGCTGCCGGAGGTGACCAACACCGAGCTGCAGGCGGCCGCGGTGGCGGAAGGCCTGCTGACGGTGGCGGCGGGGCAGAATGTGCTGCGCGTCGCGCCCTCGCTGATCATCACCGAGGCCGAGGTGGATCAGGCGATCGAGATGCTCGACCGCGCGCTGCGCCGCGTCACCCCCTCGCAGGCGAAGGTGGCCGCCAAGTGAGTTCGCCGATCCAGTCCGGACCGGCGCGTGACGGGGGGGCTGCGAAGCCCCCCCGGCATTTCCTGACTGGAACTGTCGGATTTCGAACCCGCCGCGCTGCGCCACATGCTGCAGCTGGCGGCCGACGCCAAGGCCGGCCGCGTGCCGGAGAAGCCGCTGGCCGGCAAGTCGGTGGCGCTGATCTTCGAGAAGCCCTCGACCCGCACCCGCGTCTCCTTCGAGGTCGGCATCCAGAAGCTCGGCGGCCATGCCGTGGTGCTCTCCGCCCGCGACATGCAGCTCGGCCGCGGCGAGAGCGTGGCGGACACGGCGCGCGTGCTGTCGCGCTATGTGGACGCCATCATGCTGCGCACCGACAGCGTGGCGAAGCTGCGCGGCCTGGCCGAGCACGCCACCGTGCCGGTGATCAACGGGCTGACCGATGTCTCCCACCCCTGCCAGCTGATGGCCGACATCCTCACCTTCGAGGAGCATCGCGGCCCGGTCGCCGGCAAGGTCTTCGCCTGGACCGGCGATGGCAACAATGTCGCGCAGAGCTTCATCCAGGCGGCCGCGCGCTTCGGCTTCATCCTGCGGCTGGCGACACCGCCGGAGCTGGCGCCGCCGGCCCAGCTGGTCGACTGGGCGCGGCGCGAGGGGGCGCGGGTCGAGCTGACCTCCGACCCGGTGGAGGCGGTGCGCGGCGCCGATTGCGTGGTGACCGACACCTGGGTCTCCATGTCGGACGAGAAGGAGGATGGGCCCTCCGCCCGCCACAACCTGCTCGCCCCCTACCAGCTGAACGCGGCGCTGCTGAAGCATGCCAAGCCCGAGGCGCTGGTGATGCATTGCCTGCCCGCGCATCGCGGCGAGGAGATCACCGAGGAGGTGATCGAGGGGCCGCAGAGCGTGGTGTTCGACGAGGCGGAGAACCGGCTGCACGCGCAGAATGGCGTGCTGCTCTGGGCGCTGGCCGGGCTCTAGCCCCGGCCGGCGGCGCCGGATGCCTGGTTCCGGCGCTGTAATTAACAGCATGGTAATATCGCTTGGCGATTAGGAGGGTTTCCTTGCCCCGGGAAACCCGCCCATGCCCCTGCTCCGCTGGTTTGCTGGCCTGCCGCGCCGCTTCGGCGTGGTGAGCTGTCTGCTCTCTGTCACCCTCCTTTCCGTGCTGGTCGCCGCCGGCGCCGTCGCCGTCGCCCTCACCGCGGAGGTGCGCGAGAGCATGCTGGAGCGCTCGCAGCAGCGGCTGGAGGGCAATCTCGGCATGCTGAAGGCGCTGCTGGCGCAGCAGGGCAGCGAATGGCGCCTGGAGGGCGACCGGCTGCTGCTGGGCGGCCAGCCGCTGAACGGCCGCAACGAGGTGGTGGACACGGTGAAGAGCATCACCGGCGGCGTCGCCACCCTGTTCGCCGGCGACACCCGCATCGCCACCAATGTGCTGCGCCCGGATGGCGGCCGCGCCGTCGGCACCAAACTGGCGCCCGGCCCGGCCTATGACGCGGTGTTCCG
Organism: Pseudoroseomonas cervicalis; assembly: GCF_030818485.1. Taxonomy (NCBI): domain Bacteria; kingdom Pseudomonadati; phylum Pseudomonadota; class Alphaproteobacteria; order Acetobacterales; family Roseomonadaceae; genus Roseomonas; species Teichococcus cervicalis. The sequence continues at coordinate 3,581,461 of NZ_JAUTAJ010000004.1, forward strand.
CCGCGGCGAGGCCTATCGCGGCGTGGCGCAGATCCTGGGCAGCGAGCACCAGACCATCTATGAGCCGATCCGCGACGCCTCCGGCCGCGTCATCGGCCTGTTCTTCGTCGGCCAGCCGCTCTCCGCCGTGCAGGCGCAGACCGCCGAGCTGCAGCAGCAGGGGCTGATCGTCGGCGGCGCGGTGATGCTGGTGATCGGGCTGCTGGCCTGGCTGGCGACGCGGCTGGCGCTGCGCCCGCTGCGCGGCCTGGCGCGCGCGGTGCACGACATCTCCGAGGGCCGGCTGGATCTCGACCCGCCCTGCACCGACCGGCGCGACCTGCTGGGCGAGATCGGCCGCGCCGTGCAGCGCCTGGCCGAGCGCGGCCGCCAGGCCCGCGCGCTGGAGGCGGAGGCCGAGGCGGCGCGCGAGCGGTCGCGCGCCGAGCGGCGGCAGATGCAGCAGGGCCTGGCCGGCGAGATCGAGCAGGCGGTGGGCGGCGTGGCGCGCGGCCTGGCCGATGAGACCGGCCGGCTGAACACCGCCGCCGCCCTGCTGGCCGAGGGCACCACCCAGGCGCAGCGCGATGCCGGCCAGGTGGCCGAGCGCGCCCGCGGCGCCACCCAGAACGTCCAGGCGGTGGCGGCGGCGGCCGAGCAGCTGGCCAGCAGCATCGCCGAGATCAACCGCCGCGTCAGCGAGGGGGCGCAGATGGCGCAGCGCGCCGTCACCGCCGCCGGCGCCTCGGACGCCACCGTGGCCGGGCTCGCCGCCGCCGCCGACCGCATCGGCGATGTGGTGCGCCTCATCGCCGACATCGCCGGCCAGACCAATCTGCTGGCGCTGAACGCCACGATCGAGGCGGCCCGCGCCGGGGAGGCCGGCAAGGGCTTCGCCGTCGTCGCCTCGGAGGTGAAGACGCTGGCCAGCCAGACCGCCCGCGCCACCGAGGAGATCTCCGCCCAGATCGGCGCCATGCGCGGTGCCACGGCCGAGGCGGTCACCGCCGTGCGCGGCATCGCCGAGGCGGTGGCGCGCATGGGCGAGGTGACCGCGGCCATCGCCGCCGCCGTGGAGGAGCAGGGGGCGGCGACGCGGGAGATCGCCCGCAACGCCGCCGCCGCCGCCCAGGGCACCGAGGGCGCGGCGCAGAGCACGCTGGGACTGACCGAGCATGTCGAGGCCGCCGCCGCCGCGCTGGGCGATGTGCGCCACGCGGCCGAGGCGGTGGGCCGCCAGGGCGCGGCGCTGCAGGGCGAGCTGTCCGGCGTGGTGCAGCGGCTGCGCGCCGCCTGAGCCGGGGGCATCCGCGCCGGGCGGGGCGGGGGCTGCCCGCCCGCCCCGGGGCGCGCGGCGCCCTTCCCGAAACCCGGCGGCGGGCCTACCTATCGGCCAGGACGCAGAAGGCAGCGCAGATGCAGTTCGATATCGCGATCATGGGCGGCGGTCCGGCCGGGCTGGCGCTGGCCACCTCCCTCTCCGGCACCGGGCTCTCCGTCGCGGTGGTCGAGAAGCAGCCGGAGGCGGCGCTGCAACAGGCCGGCTTCGACGGGCGGGAGATCGCGCTCACCCACCATTCCCAGGCGCTGCTGCGCGCGATGGGGGCGTGGGCGCTGATCCCGGAGGAGAGCATCTCGCCGCTGCGCGAGGCGCGGGTGCTGAATGGCGGCTCGGCCTATGCGCTGCGCTTCGACACCAGCGGCCGCGCCGAGGCCGAGCTGGGCAAGCTGGTCTCCAACCACGCCATCCGCCGCGCCCTCTACCGCACCGCCACCGCCGCGAAGGAGGTGACGCTGCTGGCCGGCACCGGCGTGGCCAGCCTGCGCACCGATGTCGAGCGGGTGGAGCTGACCCTGCAGGATGGCCGCAGCCTGCGGGCGCGCCTGCTGGTCGCCGCCGATAGCCGCTTCTCGATGGCGCGCCGCGCGCTCGGCATCGGCGCCGAGACGCGGGATTTCGGCAAGCGCATGATGGTCTGCCGGCTGCGGCACGAGGCGCCGCACCAGGGTGTCGCCACCGAATGGTTCGACTATGGCCAGACCATCGCCATGCTGCCGCTGAACGGGCGCGAATCCTCGGCCGTCATCACCCTGCCGGCCGGAGGAGATGGCGCGGCTGGAGGCGCTGCCGGAGGCCGAGTTCGGCCCGGAGATCGCCCGCCGCTACCGCCAGCGCCTGGGCGCCATGGAGCTGGTCAGCACCCGCCATGTCTATCCGCTGGTCGCCGTCTATGCCGAGCGCTTCGCCGCCACCCGCGCCGCCCTGCTGGGCGACACGGCGGTCGGCATGCATCCGGTGACGGCGCATGGCTTCAATTTCGGCCTGAGCGGGCAGGAGATCCTGGCGCGCGAGATCCGCGGCGCCCTGGCCGCCGGGCGCGACATCGGCGCCCCCGACCTGCTGCGGCGCTACGCGGTGGCGCATCGCCGCGCCACGCGGCCGCTCTACCTGGCCACCAACGCGACCGCGCTGCTCTACACCGAGGACACGGCGCCGGCGCGGCTGCTGCGCAACATGGCGCTGCGGCTGGGCAACCATCTGCGCCCGGTGCAGCAGCGCATCGTCTCCCACCTGATGCAGACCCGCGCCGCCTGAGGGCGCCGCCTGGGGGAGGAGCATGGCGGGGGCGGGTCGCAGAGCGGGCCGGGACGCACTATCTAGGCAGGGACGCGCCCTCAGAAGCGCATCCCTTCCCACCGACGCCCGGCCCCCGTGATCGCCTGCCTGAAGCGGGCGCGCATGCCCCGGGCCGTTTTCGTACCGAGACCCCTGCCGCGTGACCGATCCGACCGAACCCTCCGCCACCCCCGATTTCCTCAACCATGACCGCCCGCCGGTGCCGCATCTGACGGTGCCGCGCGGCGTGCAGCCCTTCCATCTGGAGCAGAAGCCGGTGCGCGGCCGGCTGGTGCGCCTCGGCCCGCTGGCCGAGGCGCTGCTGGCCCGGCACGACAATCCCGAGCCGGTCTCGGCGCTGCTCGGCCAGGCGCTGGCGCTGACCGCGGGCCTGGCCGCGGCGCTGAAATTCCAGGGCAGCTTCAGCCTGCAGGCCAAGGGCGACGGCCCCGTCGCCATGCTGCTGGCCGATTGCACCGAGGCCGGCGCGCTGCGCGGCTATGCCCGCGCCGAGGCGCTGCCGGAAGGCGCCGAGAGCGCCGCCGCGCTGCTGGGCAGCGGCTATCTGGCCTTCACCTGCGACCAGGGGCCGGACATGGACCGCTACCAGGGCATCGTCGCCATCGAGGGCGAGACCCTGGCGCAGATGACCGGCCAGTATTTCGAGACCTCGGAGCAGCTGGACAGCCGCGTCTGGCTGGCCGCCGCGCGTACGCAATCCGGCTGGCGCGCCGCCGCGCTGATCCTGGAGCGGGTGGCCGGGGCCGGCGGCATCGGGCCGGAGCTGGACGCCACGGCGCAGCAGGATGCCTGGGAGACGGCGCTGGCGCTGGCCGGCACCATCACCGAGGCGGAGCTGCTGGACGACAACCTGCCGCCCGACCGTCTGCTCTACCGGCTGTTCCATGCCGAGGGGCTGGCGCTCGACCGGCCGCGTCCGCTGTCCTATGGGTGCCGTTGCTCCCGCGCCCGGCTGGCCTCCGTGCTGTCCGGCTTCGGGGCGGATGATCTGGACCACATGGCCGAGGACGGGGTCATCACCATGACCTGCGAGTTCTGCAATGTCGGCTTCCGCTTCGAGCGGGACGAGGTGCAGGCGGCAGGGCGCGGCTGAGGACGGTCCGCAAGCAGACGGGGGAGTAGCAGCAGCATGACGCCGACCGAGCGCCTGACGGAACGCCCAGCCCGCAGCCCAGCCGAGGATCCGGGGGGGCGCCGCGCGCCCGGCCGCCTGCCGCGCCGCGCCGCGCTGCTGCTGGCCCCCCTGCTGCTGGCCGCCTGCGGGGGCGGTGGCGAGGCGCCGCCGGTGCTCGCCGCGCCGCCGGGCTATGCCTATCTGACGCCGCTGCGGCTGAACGTGCTGGAGGTCGAGGTGGTGGAGCCCGCCGCCATGCGCGCCGATCCGCCGGCGCCGCTCTCCCCCGCCACCCAGGCGGCGCGCATGGGGCGGGAGCGGCTGAGCGCCGTCGGCACCACCGGCCGCGCCCGCTTCCTGGTCGACAATGCCGTGCTGACGCGGGAGACCGCCGATGGCGGCGGTCTGTTCAGCCAGCGCACCGAGCGGCTGACGGTGGTGATCCGCGTCCGTGTCGAGGTGCTGGGCAATGATGGCCGCCGCGTCGGCTTCGCCGAGGCCGAGGTGCGCCGCAGCGCCACGCTGATCGATGACGGCCAGGCCAGCCGCAGCCGCAATGCCGACCAGATCGTCCGCCAGGCGATGGACGATTTGAATGTCGAGTTCGAGTTCCAGCTGCGCCGCAACCTGCGCGACTGGATCATGAGCGGCCCGCCCGCCGCCCCGCTGCCCGGCCCGGTGCAGCAGGAGAATCTTTCGCGTCCCGGCAGCTGAACCGGGGGCGGCAGGACATGGCGGAGATCCGGTTTTCCGACCCGGAGGGCGTGCCGGCGCCGATGGGCCCCTATTCCCAGGCGGCGCTGATCCAGGGCGCGGGCCGGCGGCTGGTCATCAGCGGCCAGATCGGCCAGCGCGCGGACGGCACGGTGCCCGAGGCACCGGCCGCGCAGATGGCCCAGGCGCTGGCGAATCTGCAGGCCGTGCTGGCGGCGCATGCGATGCGCCCCGGGCAGGTTGTGCGGGTGCTGGTGCTGCTGACCGACCGTGCCCTGCTGCCGGAATGGCGCCAGGCGCGCAACGCCGCCTTCGGCGCGCACAGGCCCTGCAGCACGCTGATGATCGTGGCGGGGCTGGCCGACCCCCGCCTGGTGGTGGAAGTCGAGGCCGAGGCCATCGATTGAAGGCGGGCGACTAAAGGCGGGTGCAGGGGACCCCGTCCCCTGCCCAAGGGAAAGAATGGGGGAGCCTGAGGGGGCAAAGCCCCCTCAAGCCTTCAGGCCTCGGGCGCCGGCGCCCCGCGCGTCATGGCGAGGAATTCCCGGCGCAGCCCGGCATCCTCGCGGAAGGCGCCCAGCATGCGGCTGGTGATCATGCTGACCCCCGGCTTGTGCACGCCGCGGGTGGTCATGCATTGGTGGCTGGCCTCGATCACCACGGCGACGCCGCGCGGCTGCAGCACCTCCTGGATCGAGTTGGCGATCTGCGCCGTCAGCTTCTCCTGGATCTGCAGGCGGCGGGCATAGGCCTCGACCACCCGGGCCAGCTTGCTGATGCCGACCACCCGGCCGGAGGGCAGGTAGGCGACATGGGCGCGGCCGATGATCGGCACCATGTGGTGCTCGCAATGGCTCTCCACGCGGATGTCGCGCAGCACCACCATCTCGTCATAGCCCTCCGTCTCCTCGAAGGAGCGGGCGAGCAGCGCCACCGGGTCCTCCTGGTAGCCGGAGAAGAATTCCTCATAGGCCCGCGCCACCCGCGCCGGCGTGTCCCGCAGCCCCTCGCGCTCCGGGTCGTCGCCGGCCCAGAGCAGCAGGGTGCGCACCGCCTCCTCGGCCGCCTCCCGGCTCGGGCGGGGGGCGGTGACATCGGGCAGGGCCCGCTTGGCGGCGGGCGGCAGGGGCATGTTCAAGGCGGAGTTCCGGTGCATCATCGGGAATGGGCGCGCTGCCGCATCAGATGGCAAGGCGGCGCGCCAGGGCAATGGGCAAAGAAGCAGGCCAGTCCTGCCCGCGGCGCGGCCTCGCGCCTCAGTGCATCGCGCCGGTCTGGTGCGGGCTGTCCAGGCTGAAGGCGGGGATGGCGATGTCGAAGGCCTCGCCGCTGGCGGTCTCGACCATGTGGTAGGTGCCGCGCATGAAGCCCGACGGCGTCGAGAGCGGCGTGCCGGAGGTGTATTCGAAGCTCTCGCCCGCTTCCAGCACCGGCTGTTCCCCCACCACGCCGGGGCCGTGCACCTGCTGCATGCGCCCCTGGGCGTCGGTGATCTGCCAGCTCCGCCTGAGCAGCTGCACGGTGCGCTGGCCGAGATTCTCGATCGTCACCCGATAGGCCCAGACGAAATGCGACTGCTCGGGGTTCGACTGGTCCTCGAGATAGAAGGCGCGCACCGAGACGCGGATCTCGTGCGTGGTGGCGGTGAAGAGGGGCGGTTGCGACATGGCCTAACCCTGCGCGGCACGGCGCCGCTCTGGCAAGCCCGCAGGCGGGCCGGCGGTGGCGGGGCGGCCCCGAAGGACCGCCCGCGACCGCGGCGCGCCGGCGGGCGGCTGCGGTCAGCGGCGCTTGCGCGGCGCCGTCTCGGCGAAGAGGTCGGGCTCGGCCGGCTTGCGGGCGCGCGGCTTGGCCGGCTCGGCCGGCGCCGCCGCCTCCGGCTGCGCCGGGACGGGCCTGGCGGCGGCAGGCTTGGCCTTGGCCGGCGCCGCCTTGGCCTTGGCCGGCCTGGGGGCGGCGGGCTTGGCCGTGGCGGGCCTGGCGGCGGGCGCCACGCTGTCCTCCACCACCAGCCGCGCCAGCGGCTTCCGGCGCGGCGCCGGGTTGCCGGCCACCGCGTCCAGCGCGGCGGCGATGTCCTCGACCAGATCCTCGACATCCTCGAGCCCGACCGAGAGCCGCACCGCGCCCTCGCCGATGCCGAGCTTGGCCCGCTCCTCCGCCGGCACCCGCATATGGGTGGTGGTGGCGGGGTGGGTGATCAGGCTCTTGGCGTCGCCCAGATTGTTGGAGATGTCGATGACCCGCAGCGCGTCCATGAAGCGGAAGGCCGCCTCCTTGCCGCCCTTCAGCTCGAAGCTGACCAGCGTGCCGCCGCCCGACATCTGCTGCTTGGCCAGCGCGTATTGCGGATGGCTGGCGAGGTAGGGGTAGCAGACGCGCGCCACCTCGGCCCGCTCCTCCAGCATCTGGGCGATGGTGGTGGCGCTGCGGCACATGGCGTGCACGCGCAGATGCAGCGTCTCCAGCCCCTTCAGGATGACCCAGGCGTTGAAGGGGGAGATCGAGGCGCCGGTGTTGCGGGTGAAGGGCTGCAGCACCTCCTCGACCCATTTCTTCGCGCCGAGCACGGCGCCGCCGAGGACGCGGCCCTGGCCGTCGAAATGCTTGGTGGCGGAATAGACCACCACATCGGCGCCGAGCTTCAGCGGCTTCTGCAGCAGGGGTGTGGCGAAGACATTGTCGACCACGACGATGGCGCCGGCCTCATGCGCCAGGTCGCAGACCGCCTTGAGGTCGACCAGTTCCAGCATCGGGTTGGAGGGGGTCTCCAGCAGCACCGCCTGGCAGGGCCGGCGGAAGGCGGCCTTCCACTGCTTCAGGTCGGCACCGTCGACGAACTCCGTCTCGATGCCGTAGCGCGGCAGCAGGGTGGAGATGATCCAGTGGCAGGAGCCGAACAGGGCGCGGGCGGCCACCACCCGGTCGCCGGCCTTCAGATGCGACAGCAGCGCGGCGTGCACCGCGGCCATGCCGGTCGGCGTCGCGCGACAGGCCTCGGCGCCTTCGAGCGCGGCGAGGCGGTTCTCCAGCATCTGAACCGTCGGGTTGCCGAAGCGGGAATACTGGAAATGGCTGACCTCGCCGGTGAAGGTCTGCTCGGCCTGCAGCGCGCTGTCATAGGCGAAGCCCGAGGTCAGGTAGAGCGTCTCGGAGGTTTCGTCGAAATTGCTGCGCATCTGCCCGCCGCGGACCAGAAGGGTGGCGGGGCGCAGCGGTCGGTCGGAACTGGGCTTGGCCATCGGGCGGGCGACTCTCGGATCTGGCAACGACCCGGCCCGGTCGGCGGGGCACGCGCACGCCCCCCGCACGGCCGTTTAGCGCGGTTGTTTATGCTCGCCGCAAGCTGGCCGGACAAATCGCGAGCGCCCCGCCTGGCGGGACGGGGCGGACCTTACGCCCGGCTTGCCGAGGGCACAAGGGCAGGCTAAAAGCGGCGCCGAGGCGGGCGTAGCTCAATGGTAGAGCTCTTGGTTCCCAACCAAGTGACGAGGGTTCGATTCCCTTCGCCCGCTCCAGACACCTGCAAAACCCCTTATAGACCGCCCCTTTGCGCCGATCTGTTGGTCGGGCGTATCGGTTCAGCCCTTGCTAACCGGAGGCGGCGCATCCTGCGTTATCCGCGCATGGAAATGAGGGATGTGCCGCGTGTGGTCGATAATCCGTTTCCCGGGCTGCTGTCGAAGGTGGCCCTGGCCAGGGCTGCCGCGGACAGGGCTTCCGCTGGCAGGGCAACCGGCCCGCGCGCCGCTTCCGCCCGGGCCGATCTGACCAGTGCGGCCTTGATCGACGCGGCCGGCCGCGCCCTGACATCGGAAGAGCTGCGGCTGATTCTGGACGCCGTCCCGGTGCCGCTCAGCTGGGCGACGCTGCCGGATGGCCGCATCCGCTTCATGAACCAGGCCTTCCGCCGCTGCTTCGGCTATGCGGTCGAGGATTTCTCGGGGGTCGAGGACTGGATCTCCCGCGCCTATCCGCGCGAGCAGGATCGCGACAGCGCCCGCGCGCTGTGGGAGGTGCTGTGGAAGGCCCGCCGCAGCGGCCATGCCATGGTCGAGGATATCGAGCTGGAGCTGCGCTGCGCCGATGGCAGCTCCCGCACCGTGCTGCACCGGGGCATCGTGCTCTACGATATCGGCATCGGCATCGCGACCTTCGACGACATCACGCTGCGCAAGCAGGCCGAGCAGGCGGCCTGGCATTTCGCGCATGAGGATTGCCTGACCGGCCTGCCCAATCGCCGCCAGCTGAAGCAGCGCTGGGAAGATTCGGCGTCGCGCCCGGGCGAGGGCCCGGCGGTGCTGGCGCTGCTCGACCTCGACGATTTCAAGCCGGTGAATGACCGCTACGGGCACGAGGCGGGGGATGCGGTGCTGCGCCAGGTGGCCACGCGGCTGCGCGGGCTGCTGCGGAAGGAGGATCTGGTCTGCCGCCTCGGCGGCGATGAATTCGCCCTGCTGATGGGCCCGCCTTCCGACACCGCCTCGGCCGAGGCGGTCTGCGCCCGGCTGCGCGAGGCGATCCGCGCGCCGCTGCCGGGGCTGGACGGGCACCGGCTGGACGTGTCGCTGGGGCTGGTGCGGGTGGCGCCGGGGCGGGCGGATTTCTCCCAGGCCTATCGCGCCGCGGATGCCGCGCTGTACCGCGCCAAGCGCGCCGGCAAGGGCAGCTGGCGCTGGGCCGAGACCGGCTGAAGCAGGAGAGGAGAGGCAGGGGCGGCTGGCCCTCTGGCGGGCCGCGCCGCGCCTCAGGCGTGGCCGGCGCTGCCGGAGAGCAGCAGCGGGTCGACCCGCAGCTTGGCCAGGGCCAGGCGCCATTTGTCGTCCGGCGGGCCCTCGAACAGCAGCGCCTCATCGGCCGGCACGCTGAGCCAGGCATTGCGCTGGATCTCGTCCTCCAGCTGGCCGGGGCCCCAGCCGGCATAGCCCAGCGCCAGCAGGCCGAGGCGCGGGCCGCCGCCGCCGGCGATCGCCTTCAGGATGTCGACGCTGGCGGTCAGCGCCAGCTCGCCCGTCACCTTCAGGCTGCCCTCGCTGGACCAGTCGGTGGTGTGCAGCACGAAGCCGCGCCCGCCCTCGACCGGGCCGCCGGCCATCAGCCGGATCTGCCGCTGCGGCGGCGTGGGCTCGACCTCCAGCTGGCGCAGCAGCTCCTCGAAGCTCAGATTGTCGAGCGGCTTGTTCAGCACGATGCCCATGGCGCCATCGGCCGAATGCGCGCAGAGGCAGATGACCGAGCGGACGAAGCGCGGATCCTGCATGCCGGGCATGGCGATCAGCAGCTGCCCGCCCAGATAGCCCGCCTGCAACAGGGGGCCGTCCTCGCCCCGCGCGGCCCGGGAGCGGCCGCCGAAAGCCTCGGGAATTTCGTCCTCGCGTGCGCGTCGTGCCATGGCGAATCAAAATGGCGGGGGGGCGGCCGGCGCGCAAGCATCTCGCGGGCGCCGCGCCGAGGCGGTGCCGGGCGCCAGCCCGGGCCGGGCCGTTGACAGGCCGCGCCACGGCGTGAAATGCCGGTGCCTCCGCAGGAGGACACGCAGCCATGACCATCCAGACCGGCGATTCGATTCCCGCCCAGACGCTGACCCAGGCCACCGCCGAGGGCCCGCGCGAGCTCTCCACCGAGGCGCTGTTCGGGGCCAAGACGGTGGTGCTGTTCGGCGTGCCGGGCGCCTTCACGCCGACCTGCTCGGCCCGCCACATGCCGGGCTTCCTGCAGAATCTGGAGGCGCTGAAGGCCAAGGGTGTCGACACCGTGGCTTGCATGGCGGTGAACGATGCCTTCGTGATGAATGCCTGGGCCAAGGACCAGGGTGTCGAGGACCGGGTGGTGATGATCGCCGATGGCGCGGCCGCCTTCACCCGCGCGCTGGGGCTGGAATTCGACCTGACGGCGCGCGGCCTGGGCGTGCGCTGCCAGCGCTTCGTGCTGGTGGCCAAGGACGGCAAGGTGGCGCATGTGGCGGTCGAGGCGCCGGGTGCCTTCGAGGTGTCCAGCGCCGAAGCCGTGCTCGCCGCCCTCTGATTTTTTTCAGGTGCGGGGGCGGTGCCCCCGCGAGGGTCGGGGCGCGTCCTGCGGGGCGCGCCCTTTCTGTTGCGCCGGTTCCACCAGCGATGCGGCCGAGTGCCGCGTCCCGCTTCCCCACGAGGCGGCGGCAGCCCGACAGAAATAAAAGCCTTATTCTATGAGGCGGGTTTCGCGGCCGCGGTACCAGATCAGGGGGAGGGTGTGGCGGGTCTCCTCCGGCTGGGCCAGCCAGAGGCGGAACTCGCCCAGCACCCGCGCGGTGATGGGCGCCACGGGCAGGGCCAGCAGCCCGTCCAGCGGATGCCAGGCCAGATCCTCCAGCTCGCCCGAGCCTTCGAGCCGGCCGCTGGCGCGTTCGGCGGGAGCGATCAGGAAGCGGGCGTTGAAGCGGATGGGGCTGACCGGCGGGGTCACCGCGCGGCAGAGATAGGCGAAGGCGTCCAGCTCCGGCGCCGTGGCGCCGAGGCGCAGGCCGGTCTCTTCCTGCAGCTCGCGCGCCGCGGCGATGGCCAGCGCCCGGGCCAGGCGGGGCGGGGCGCGGCGTTCCAGGGCGGCGCGGGTTTCGGGGCGCAGCTCGGTGGCGGCGGGGGCGGTGCGGTCGCCGAGGTCGACGCGCCCGCCGGGGAAGACCAGCCGGTTGGGCATGAAGCGGTGCCCGGCGGCGCGCAGCCCCATCAGCAGCTCCACCGTGCCATCCTGGCGGCGGCGCCAGAGCAGCAGGCTGGCGGCGTGGCGCGGGAAGGCGGGGCGGGCGCGGGGGGCGGCGGGCTGCGCCGGGGCGCTGGGGAGCGGCGACATGGCATCAGCCTTGCACCGCGCGGGCGCGCCGGAAAGATGCCAACTTCTTGACATTCGAGGGGGCCGGGCGCATCTGCCGAAAGCGGACAAGAACGGTCCGCTTTGAGGAGAAGGTCCGCGTGTTGCGGCTGTCGAAACTCACCGATTACGCCGTGGTGGTACTGGCGCGGCTGGAGGCCGAGGGCGGGGTGCAGACCGCGCCGGGCCTGGCGGCGGCGACCGGCATTGCCGAGCCGACGGTGGCCAAGGTGCTGAAGCATCTGGGCCATGCGTCGCTGGTCGAGGGCTTGCGCGGGGCGCGCGGCGGCTACCGCCTGGCGCGTCCGCTCTCCTCGATCCCGCTATCGGAGGTGATCTGCGCCATCGATGGCCCGATCGCGCTGACCGCCTGCGTGGATGGCGCGACCGGGGGCTGCGAGGCCGAGGGGCTCTGCCCCGTGCGCGGCCGCTGGGACCCGGTGAACGAGGCGATCCGCGCCGCCCTCTCCGCCATTTCCGTGGCCGATATCGCCGCGCCGCGCAGCGCCACTGGCTGCCGCCGCCCGGCCGTCTCCGCCGCTCTGTCCGCCCTATCGGCCTCCCTGCCGGCCGCTGAGTAGGATCACGACCAATGCCTGCCGTCACCGAGACCATCGACGCCGTCCAGTCGGTCACCCAGGGAACCTACAAATATGGGTTCGAGACCGAGATCGATATGGAGTTCGCGCCCAAGGGGCTGAACGAGGACATCGTTCGCTTCATCAGCGCGAAGAAGAACGAGCCGGCATGGCTGCTGGAATGGCGGCTGAAGGCCTTCGCGCTGTGGAAGACGATGGAGGAGCCGCGCTGGCCCGCCGTCTCCTACCCGCCGATCGATTACCAGGATGCCTATTACTACGCGGCGCCGAAGCAGAAGGTGAAGCCGAAGTCGCTCGACGAGGTCGATCCCGAGCTGCTGCGCACCTATGAGAAGCTCGGCATTCCGCTGAAGGAGCAGGCGATCCTGGCGGGCGTCGAGGGCGCGGGGGACACCCCGGCCGAGGGCGGGCGCATGCCGGTGGCCGTCGATGCGGTGTTCGACAGCGTCTCCGTCGCCACCTCCTACAAGGACCGGCTGGCGAAGGAGGGCATTGTCTTCTGCGCCATCTCCGAGGCGGTGCAGGAGCACCCCGAGCTGGTGCGGCAGTATCTGGGCAGCGTGGTGCCACAGGGCGACAATTTCTTTGCCGCGCTGAACTCCGCCGTCTTCACCGATGGCAGCTTCGTCTACATCCCGAAGGGCGTGAAATGCCCGATGGAGCTGTCGACCTATTTCCGCATCAACGCCAAGAGCACCGGCCAGTTCGAGCGCACGCTGATCATCGCCGAGGAAGGCTCCAGCGTCTCCTATCTGGAGGGCTGCACGGCGCCGATGCGCGACGAGAACCAGCTGCACGCGGCGGTGGTCGAGCTGGTGGCGCTGGACGACGCCTCGATCAAGTACAGCACGGTGCAGAACTGGTATCCGGGCGACGAGAACGGCCGGGGTGGCATCTACAACTTCGTCACCAAGCGCGGCGCCTGCCGCGGCAAGCGCTCCAAGATCAGCTGGACGCAGGTGGAGACGGGGTCGTCCATCACCTGGAAGTATCCTTCCTGCATCCTGCAGGGCGATGAATCGGTCGGCGAATTCTACAGCGTCGCCATCACCAACAACCGCCAGCAGGCCGATACCGGGACCAAGATGTTCCATATCGGCAAGAACACGCGCTCGACCATCATCTCCAAGGGGATCAGCGCGGGCTTCGGGCAGAACACCTATCGCGGCCTGGTCAAGATCAGCCCGAAGGCGTCCGGCGCGCGCAACTTCACCCAGTGCGACTCCCTGCTGATCGGCGATCAGTGCGGCGCGCACACCGTGCCCTATATCGAGAATCGCTGCATGACGGCGAAGGTCGAGCATGAGGCGACGACCAGCCGCATCGCCGAGGACCAGCTCTTCTACTGCCGCCAGCGTGGCCTGTCCGAGGAGGACGCGGTCGGCCTCATCGTCAACGGCTTCTGCCGCGAGGTGCTGAAGGAGCTGCCGATGGAGTTCGCGGTCGAGGCGCAGAAGCTGCTGCAGATCAGCCTCGAAGGCTCGGTCGGCTGAAGAATTCCGGCGCCTTCCGCGCCATTGATCGCGAAGCTGCACGGGTGGCGCCTGCCAGCGCCCCCTTGAGGACGGAACTGAAAAAAGATGTTGAAGATTGAAGGGCTGCGCGCCGAGGTCGAGGGCAAGGAGATCCTGAAGGGGATCGATCTCGAAGTGCCGGCGGGCGAGATCCACGCCATCATGGGCCCGAACGGCTCGGGCAAGTCGACGCTCTCCTATGTGCTGGCCGGGCGCGAGGGCTATGAGATCACCGGCGGCAGCGTGACCTTCCACGGCCAGGACCTGCTGGCGATGGAGCCGGAGGAGCGCGCGGCCACCGGCCTGTTCCTGGCCTTCCAGTATCCGGTCGAGCTGCCGGGGGTGGGCAATGCCAATTTCCTGCGCACCGCGCTGAACGCCATCCGCCGCTCCAAGGGCGAGCCGGAGCTGGACGCGATGCAGTTCCTGAAGGTGGCGCGCGCCCGCATGAAGGCGCTGTCGATGCCGGAGGACATGCTGAAGCGCGGCGTCAATGTCGGCTTCTCCGGCGGCGAGAAGAAGCGCAACGAGGTGCTGCAGATGGCGCTGCTCAACCCGAGCCTGGCCATCCTGGACGAGACCGATTCCGGCCTCGACATCGACGCGCTGAAGATCGTGGCCGATGGCGTCAACGCCATGCGCGGGCCCAACTTCTCCTCGCTGGTGATCACCCATTATCAGCGCCTGCTCGACTACATCGTGCCGGACAAGGTGCACGTCCTGATGGGCGGCCGCATCGTGCAGACCGGCGGGCCGGAACTGGCGCATCAGCTGGAGGCCTCGGGCTACGGCTCGGTGCAGGCGGCATGAGCGCGCCGGTCCTGACGGGGGCCGCCGGCTTCCTGCACCGCTATGAAGGGCTGCGCGCGCGGCTGCCGGGCCAGGGCCTGCCCTGGCTCACCGCGCTGCGCGAGCGTGGCATCGAGGCCTTCCGCACGCTCGGCCTGCCGACGCGCCGGGTCGAGGCCTGGAAATACACCGACCTCGCCCCCGTGGCGCAGGCCGGCTTCGCCGAGCCGCTGACGCCGGTCGATGGCGCGCTGCCCCTGCCGCGCGCAGCCGCGCCGAAGCGCATCGTCTTCGTCGATGGCCGCTACCGCGCCGACCTGTCGGATGCCGACGCGCCGGCCCGCAGCCTGGCCGCCAATCTGCCGGCGGCCGAGGGGCTGCTGGGCAGCGTCGCGCGCATCGACGACCTGCCGCTGGTGGCGCTGAACACCGCGCTGTTCGAGGATGGCGCGCTGATCGATCTCGGCCCCGGCGTGGATGGCGGGGTGGTCGAGGTGCTGCATGTGACGCTGGCCGACCGGCCGGTCGCCGCGCATCCGCGCCATCTGGTGCGGCTGGCCGAGGGCGCGAAGCTGGTGCTGATCGAGCGCGCCTGGGGTCATGGCGTGGGCGGCACGGAAAGCCGCACCCTGCACAGCCCGGTCTGGGAGTTCATCGTCGGTGCGAAGGCGCATGTCACCCATGCCCGCCTGCAGCAGGAGGCGCTGAGCGGCGTGCACCTGGCCACCACCTTCGCCCGCGTCGAGGCCGAGGGCACCTATGACAGCTTCCTGCTGCATGCCGGTGCGAAGCTGTCGCGCTCCGAGGCGCATGTGGTGCTGGCGGGGCCGAAGGCGGCGGCGCATCTGAACGGCGCGCAGCTGCTGGCGGATGGCCAGCATGGCGATTGCACCACCTTCCTCGACCATGCGGCGCCGGATTGCCCGAGCCGCCAGACGGTGAAGACGGTGCTGTCCGGCAAGTCGCGCGGCGTGTTCCAGGGCAAGATCCATGTCCATCAGGTCGCCCAGCGCACCGATGGCTACCAGATGAACCAGGCGCTGCTGCTCTCCGACCAGGCCGAGATCGACAGCAAGCCGCAGCTGGAAATCTACGCCGACGATGTGAAGTGCAGCCATGGCGCCACGGTGGGCGAGCTGGACGAGGCGCAGCTTTTCTATCTGCGCGCCCGCGGCATCCCGGAAGAGACCGCCCGCGCCATGCTGATCGAGGCCTTCCTGCTGGAAGCCGTCGAGGGTGTCGCCGATGAGACGGCGCGCGCCGCGCTCTCCGAGGTGGTGGCCGGCTGGTGGGAGAAGGTGGCGTGACCAGCGCCGCGGCGGCCCCGGTGGGAGCGCCAGTGGCGGCGGGCGGCTTCGATGTCGCCCGCATCCGCCAGGATTTCCCGATCCTGTCGCAGAAGATCCGCGGCAAGGATCTGGTGTTCCTCGATTCCGGCGCCTCCGCCCAGAAGCCGCGCCAGGTGATCGAGGCGATGACCGGGCTGCTGGAGCGCCGCTATGCCAATGTGCATCGCGGCGCCTATTTCCTCTCCGAAAGCGCGACCGAGGCCTATGAGGCGGCGCGCCACGCCGTGGCCGGTTTCCTCGGCGCGGCGACGGAGCGGGAGATCGTCTTCACCGGCTCCTCCACCAACGCCATCAACCTGGTGGCGCATTCCTATGGGCGGGGCGTTCTGAAGCCCGGCCAGGCGGTGCTGGTCTCCGAGATGGAGCACCACGCCAATCTCGTGCCCTGGTTCATGCTGCGCGACAGCCACGGCATCGAGCTGCGCATCGCCCGCGTGACCGAGAGCGGCGAGCTCGACCTCACCGATCTGGAAGCCAAGCTGGCGGATGGCAAGGTCGGGCTGGTCGCCGTCACCCATATGTCCAATGTGCTGGGCACGGTGACGCCGGCCGCCCGCATCGCCCAGCTGGCGCATGCTTATGGCGCGAAGCTGCTGCTGGACGGCTCCCAGGCGGCGGTGCACCGCGCGGTCGATGTGCAGGCGCTGGGCTGCGATTTCTACGTCTTCACCGGCCACAAGCTCTACGGCCCGACCGGCATCGGCGTGCTCTGGGGCCGGATGGAGCTGCTGGAAAAGATGCCGCCCTTCCTCGGCGGCGGCGACATGATCTCCGAGGTGTCGCTGGAAGGCTTCCGGCCGGCACCGGTGCCGGCGAAGTTCGAGGCCGGCACGCCGCCGATCACCGAGGCGGTCGGGCTGCACGCCGCCATCGACTATGTGCAGGCCATCGGCATGGCGGCGATCGAGGCGCATGAGCGCCATCTGGTCGACCACGCCATGCGCCGGCTGTCGGGCATCGAAGGGCTGCGGCTGATCGGCCAGGCGCAGGATCGCGGCGGGGTCTTCGCCTTCGCCCTCGACAACGCCCATGCGCATGACCTGGCGACATTGCTGGACCGCGTCGGCATCGCGGTGCGTTCGGGTCGCCATTGCGCCGAGCCGCTGCACGCCCGATTTAACGTCGAGAGCACCTGCCGCGCCTCCTTCGGCCTGTACACGACCGAGGGGGAGGTCGATTACCTGGCCGAGGCGCTGGACAAGGCGCGGGAGTTCTTCCGCTGATGTTCGACGATCTGCGCGATCTCTACCAGGAAGTCATCCTGGACCATGGCCGCAAGCCGCGGAATTTCCGCCGGCTGGAGGAGGCCGACCGGCATGGCCGCGGCGACAACCCGATGTGCGGCGACCGCATGGAGCTGTGGGTGAAGCTGGCCGGCGATGGGCGGCTGGACGACGTCGCCTTCCAGGGCAAGGGCTGCGCCATCTCCATGGCCAGCGCCAGCCTGATGACCGAGACGGTGCGCGGCAAGACCCAGGACGAGGCGCGCGAGCTCGCCGGAAAATTCCGCGAGCTGGCGATGACCGGGCATTGCCCGGAATGCGGCGCCTCGCTGGAGGAGGAGATGGAGCGGCTGCAGGTGCTGGGCGGCGTCGCCGAGTTCCCGAGCCGGGTGAAATGCGCGACGCTCGCCTGGCACACGCTGGTGGCCGCGCTGGATGACAGCGGCAAGGAGGCGAGCAGTGAGTGACGGCAGCCCCACCCAGGACAGCGCCGCCCCGGTGGCGGGCGCGCATGGCGCCTGGACGCCGGAGGGCGAGACCACGCCGCGCGTCAGCGAGGATGCGGTGATCGGCGCCATCGCCACGGTCTACGACCCCGAGATCCCGGTGAACATCTATGAGCTCGGCCTCGTCTACGCCATCGAGCTGGGCGAGGACGGCACGGTCAAGGTCGAGATGACGCTGACCACCCCCTCCTGCCCCTCGGCGCAGGAACTGCCGGGGCAGGTGGAGGAGTCGATCCGCCTGCTGCCGGGCGTCAAGGATGTCGCGGTCGAGATCGTCTGGGATCCGCCCTGGGACCCCTCGCGCATGAGCGAGGATGCCCGGCTGGCGCTGAACATGTTCTGAGGGAGGGAGGCATGAGCACCACCACCACCGCCCCGCGCCCGCCGCGCGCCCTGCCGCCGCTGATGCAGCTGTCGGAGGCGGCGGCCGAGCGGCTGCGCGGCCTCTACGCCAAGGGGCAGGAAGGCAAGCTGTTGCGCATCGCCGTCAGCACCAAGGGCTGTTCCGGCATGGCCTATGACCTCACCTGGGCCGATGCGCCGGGCCCGGGCGACGAGGTGGTGACCGACAAGGGCGTCACCGTGCTGGTGGACCGCAAGGCGACGCTGTTCCTGATCGGCACCACCATGGATTACGAGGTGAAGGCGATGTCCGCCGGCTTCACCTTCACCAATCCGAACGAGAAGGGCCGCTGCGGCTGCGGCGAGAGCTTCCACGTCTGACGAGGGCGGCCCCAGCGAGCGCGACTATGCCGATCTGCAGTCGCTGCGCTGCATCATCGAGCAGGGCAGCTTCGTCGCGGCGGCGCGCCAGCTGCGCGTCTCCCGCTCGGCGCTGAGCGAGACGATCCGCCGCTTCGAGGCGCGGCTCGGCCTGCAGCTGCTCCACCGCACCACGCGCAGCGTCAGCCCGACCCCGGCCGGGGAGCGGCTGGCGGCGCGCTTCGGCGGCGCCGCGGCGGAGATCGGGGCGGCGCTGCGCGAAGCCATCGAGGCCAGCGGCGAGGCTGCCGGCGCCGTGCGCATCCACACCCAGCGCCTGGGCTATGACACGGTGCTGAAGCCCTTCCTGCCGGGCTTCCTGGCCGCCCATCCGCGCATCACCGTCGAGGTCGAGATCGGCGATGCCGGCCTCGACATCGTCTCCGGCCGGTTCGACCTGGCCATCCGGCTGGGCGAGCTGCTGGAGCAGGATGTCATCGCCATCCCGCTGCAGCCGCCGATGCGGCAGATCGCGGTCGCCAGCCCCGCCTATCTGGCGGCGCAGGGCGCGCCGCTGCACCCGCGCGACCTGCTGCGGCATCGCTGCCTCTGCTTCCGCTGGCCCGGCCATGACGCGCTGTACAGCTGGGAGTTCTTCGAGGATGGCGCCTGGTTCGCGGTGCCCGTCTCCGGCCCGCTGATCGTCAATGACCAGCGCGCCACCATCGACGCCGCCATCGCGGGCGCGGGCATCGCCTTCTGGGTGGAGAGCGAGCTGCAGCCGCATATCGGGGCCGGCCGGCTGGTGCCGCTGCTGCTGCCCTACACGGCGGAATTCCCGGGCTTCGCGCTCTCCTACGCCCGGCACCGGCACCGCTCCGCCGCGGTGAATGCCTGCATCGCCGCGCTGCGCGCCAGCGCCCGCCGCTGAGCCCCGGCGCCGGGGATTGTACCCCGCCAGGCGAATGACCCATGCGGCCGGCCGGGCATTCCGGGGCCCGGCCACCTGGCCCATCTGCGCTGGACCCCAACCAAGGAGGTCCAGATGACCACGCAGAACAACACCGCGCCGGAATTCGCTGGCCAGGTCGCCATCGTCACCGGCGCCGCCAGCGGCATCGGCCGCGCCACGGCCGAGCTGCTGCACGCCCGCGGCGCCATCGTGATCGCCGAGGATCGCGACCCGGCGGTGGAGGCGCTGCGCCGCCCCGGCATCGAGCCGCTGGTCGGCGACGTGACCCAGGAGGCGGCGGCGCAGCGCGCCGTGGCGCTGGCCACCGGGCGGTTCGGCCGGCTCGACATTCTGGTGAACAATGCCGGCATCATCCTGAACAAGCCGGTGCTCGAGACCAGCCTGGCGGAGTGGGAGGGCGTGCTCGCCGTCAACGCCACCGGCGCCTTCCTGCATGCGCGCGAGGCGATGCGCGCCATGGTCCCGGCCGGGCGTGGCGCCATCGTCAATGTCGGCTCCTATGCCTGTTTCCAGGCCTTCCCCACCATCGCCGCCTATGCGGCGTCGAAGGGCGCGCTGGCGCAGCTGACGCGGGTGCTGGCGCTGGAGGGCATCGGGCATGGCATCCGCGTCAATGCCGTGGGCTCGGGCGATGTGGTGACCAACATCCTGAACACGGTGCGCGAGGATGGCCGCGATTTCCTGGCCGAGCATGGCCGCAACGCGCCGATCCGCCGCGCCGCCGAGCCGGAGGAGATCGCCGAGGTGATCGCCTTCCTGGCCTCGGAGCGGGCCAGCTACATGGTGGGCTCGGTCACCATGGCCGATGGCGGCATGAGCGTGGCGCTGCCCTGAGCCGGGCAGGGCTGAGCCGGGCAGGGTTGAGCCGGGCAGGGAGGCCGGGGCGGCTAGCGCCCCGGCCACATCTGCAGGAAGGTCGCCGCCACGCCCTGCAGCTCCGCCTCGGTGGCGCCGCTGGCGGCGGCGACCAGCAGCCCGTCGGTCGCGGCCTTCAGCGAGAGCGCCAGGCTGCGCGCCTCGAAGCCGGGCGGGAAATCGCCGGCGCGGCCGGCCTCCTCCATGCGGTCGATCAGCTTCTGCCGCCAGAACAGGCCGCGCCGGGTGACGAAGTCGCGGATCCTCTCATCGCCCGGGGCATGGCTGAGGGAATGCACGATGCCCATGCTGCCCTTCGGGTCCGCCGTGCCGGCCTGCAGGGCCAGCGTGCCCTGCAGCAGCGTCTCGGCCACGCCGCGGGCGGTCGGGCGCTGCAGCGCCTCCAGCATGTAGGCGGTCTTCTCCCGCTCATAGAGATCCATGACCTGGTGGAACAGGCTCTCCTTGTCGCCGAAGCTGGCATAGAGCGTGGCGCGGCTGATCCCCATGGCCTGCAGCAGCGTGCCGATGCTCGCCCCCGCATAGCCATGCTGCCAGAAGACCCGCATGGCGGCGGCCAGCGCCACATCGCTGTCGAACTGGCGCGGGCGGCCGCGCGCGGCGGGCGGTCCGGCGGGCGGGGCGTCAGGCTTGGGCATGCGGCTCCTCATCACGATCCAGGCAGGGCGTCGGCGCCCAATATGGCAGCGCGTTGACTTTTGGAACGATCGGTCTAACTGAGGGTTTCTGGAACGATCAGTCCAGAAAATGCGGGGCCGTCATACCGCGGCCCTCGACCCAGGAGAGACCCATGCCCTACTCCCCCCAGGAACAGGCCAATCTGCAGATCGTGAAGGCGGCGCTGGCGCAGGCCGCGCAGGATTTCCCGATCTTCTTCCAGAGCATCTTCGCGGAGGATGTGGAATGGTCGATCGCCGGCCATGGTCCGGTCGCACGGACCTATTCCGGCATGAAGGACCTGTTCGAGAATGCCGAGGACGCGCTGTTCCGGCGGCTGGCCGAGCCGCTGCGCATCACCACGCGCGGTGTCTGGGCCGATGGCGACGAGGTCTTCGCCCGCATCGACAGCGCCAGCCGCGCCATCGATGGCGAGCCCTATCGCAATGGCTACATGTACATCATGACGCTGAAGGACGGGAAAGTCGTCTCCGGCATCGAATGGCTCGACCTCAACGCCTATTACGGCATCATCGAGCGGGTGAAGCTGTAACCCGCTGACCGCCGGCATGCCCCGGGCAGGGGCATGCCGGCCCCCGCCTCAGGCCAGCGCGGCGACCACCTCCCGGGCCAGCTGCGCGCTGGAGCCGGGATTCTGCCCGGTCAGCAGATGGCCGTCGCGCACGGTGAAGACGGCCCAGTTCGGCCCCTGCTCGAACACCGCGCCGGCCTTGCGCAGCCGGTCGGCCAGCAGCCAGGGCGCGTTCTCCGCCGTGCCGAAGGCGATCTCCTCCTCATCGGTGAAGGAGGTCATCCGCCGCCCGGCGAAGGGCCAGCGGCCCTGCTCGTCGCGCGCCGCCAGGAAGGCGGCGGGGCCGTGGCAGACGGCGGCGATCAGCCGCGACTGCCGGTCGGCCTCCACCAGCACGCGGCCCATATCGGGGTCCTTGTGCAGATCCTCCACCGGCCCGTGGCCGCCCGGCACCACCACGGCGTCGTAGCGGGAGACATCGACATTGCCGAGCACCATCGGCTTCTGCAGCCGCGCCGCGTGGCGCGCCAGATAGTCGCGCATCTGGCCGGCGACCGCCTCGCCGACGACGGCCGGATCCAGGCTGTGATGGTCGATGGTGGGCGTGGTGCCGCGCGGGCTGGCCAGCTCCACCTCGAAGCCGGCCTGCAGGAAGGCCTCGTCCAGATCGACGAATTCCTGCGCCCAGACGCCGGATTCATAGAGCGAGCCATCGGCGCGGGTCCAGTGCGTGGCGGCGGACAGCACGATCAGGATGCGGGTCATGTCATTCTCCCGGTCTCGGGGCGGCCGCGCGCGGCGGCCGCGGTTTCGAAAGTTTGCTTCGCGCGGCTCAGATGTTCTGGCCGCCGGAGATCTCGATGCGCTGCGCCGTCACCCAGCGATTATCGGGGCCGAGCAGGCTGGCGATGGCCGGGCCGATATCGTCCGGCACGCCGACGCGGCCGAGCGCGATCATCTTCGCGAAGGCCTCGTTGTATTCGGGCGTGTCGCGCACGGCGCCGCCCAGGAAATCGGTCTCGATGGCGCCCGGCGCGACGGTGTTGGCGGTGATGCCGCGATGCCCCAGCTCCTTCGCCAGGTAGAGCGTCAGGATCTCCACCGCGCCCTTGGCCGCCGAATAGGCGGAGAAGCCGGGGAAGGAGACGCGCGTCAGGCCGGAGGAATAGTTCACGATGCGGCCGCCATCGGCCAGCAGCGGCAGCAGCGCCTGGGTCAGGAAGAACACGCCCTTCACATGCACGTTGAACAGCGCGTCGAACTGCGCCTCGGTGGTCTCGGCGAAGCCCGCCATCTCGCCATGGCCGGCATTGTTGACGAGATGGTCGAAGCGCTCGCGGCCGAGCTCGCGCAGCACCCGCCGCACCTGTTCGGCGAAATCGCCGAAGCTTCCGACATTGGCGACGTCGAGCGGCAGCGCCACGGCGCGGCGGCCCAGCGCCTCGATCTCCTCCACCACGGCGCGGGCCTGCGCGGCGCCGCTGCGATAGGTGAGCAGCACGTCGCCGCCATGGCGGGCGATGCTGATGGCGGTGTTGCGGCCCAGGCCGCGGCTGCCGCCGGTGACAATCGACAGAGTGGTCATCGCAGGATTCCTCATGGCATGGCTCCGCAGGGCCGGGCCTGAAGGCCGGGCCGCATGGGCGGGAGCGTGATGGATCGGGGGTGCCGGCCTGGCGCCGTGCGGGCGCTATCCCGGCAGGTCGGGCGGGCCGGCCTGGCCCGCGCCGAAGGCGTGGTGCAGCCGCAGCAGGCCGCGGCCGCAGGCGCCCTCGCGGAAGAAGGCGTGGGCGGCGGCGAGCAGGAAGAGCAGCGCCGCGCCGCCCGCCGCCGTCAGCGCATGGCCGAGCGGCAGCGCCGGCACCAGGCCGGCGCGGGCCAGGAAGGCGCCGCCGAGGCTCGCCACCGTGCTGGCCGCGAACAGCGCCACCGCCGCGTTGAGCAGGCCGAGCCCGCGCAGCTGCAGCCGCAGCCGCCGCTCGGCCAGGGCCAGCGCCGCGCCGGGGTCGCGGTAATGCTGCGCCAGCCTGCCATCCGCCGCGGCCAGCGAGGCGCGGAAATCCCGCCATTGCGTGATGGCCAGGTTGTGGCGCAGGGTCGCGCCGTTCTGCAGGATGGCACAGGCATTGGTCAGGATCGCCGTGCCGGCCGCGAAGGGAAGCGGATCGTCGAGCATGCGGAAGAGTCCTCGCTGCGGGCGCCGCGGATCAGGCGATGCTGACATGCTTGCTCCGCTGATAGGGTTCGAGGATCTCGATGCCGCCCTCGGTGTCGATGCCGCTTTCCTTCCAGCCGCCCAGAGAGGCTTCGGGATAATGGGTCAGCGCGCTGTTCACCCCCACCACGCCATAGTCCAGCGCCTGGGTCAGCCGCCGCTCGCGATGGACGTCGCGTGTCAGGATGTAGGAGGCGAGGCCGAATTCCAGCCCGTTGGCGCGCGCCAGCATCGCCGCCTCGTCGGTGAAGGGCAGGATCGGCACGACGGGGCCGAAGATCTCCTCGCGCAGGACCGCGGCCTCCTCCGGCACATCGGCCAGCACGGTCGGGCGGTAGAAATAGCCGCGCTGGCCGAGGCGCTCGCCGCCGGTCAGCAGGCGGGCGCCGCGTTGCCGCGCATCCTCGACCAGCCGCGCGACCGCCTCCAGCCGGCGCGCATTGGCCAGCGGCCCCATCTGCGTCGCGGGGTCGGTGCCGTCGCCGAGGCGCAGCGCGGCGGCGAGTTCGGTGAAGCGCGCGGTGAAGCGCGCCTGGATCGGCGCCTCGACGAAGAAGCGCGAGGGGCACAGGCAGATCTGCCCGGCATTGGTGAATTTGGCGCGCACCAGCAGCTCCGCCGCCCAGTCCGGGTCGACATCGGCGCAGATGATCACCGGCGCATGGCCGCCCAGCTCCATCGTCACCGGCTTGATGCGCGCCGCCGCCGCGGCCGCCAGGCGCTTGCCGATGGGGATCGAGCCGGTGAAGGTGATCTTGGCGATCTCCGGCGCGGCGATGAGCTGCTCCGACACCTGTTCGGCATGGCCGAACACCACCGCCAGCGCCGCCGGCGTCACCCCGGCCTCGAGCAGGGCGCGCGCCATCGCCAGCACCGAGCCCGGCGTCTCCTGCGAGGGCTTGCAGAGGATGGCGCAGCCGGCGCCCAGCGCGCCGGCGAATTTCTTCGCCGCCAGCGCCATCGGGAAGTTCCAGGGGGTGAAGGCGGCCACCACGCCGACCGGGTGGTGCTGGATCTCGACCCGGCTGCCCGGCGCGCGGCCGCTGATGACCCGGTCGCTGAGGCGCCGCGCCTGCTCGCCGCCCCATTCCAGGAAATCGGCCGAGCGCTCCACCTCGATGCGCGCCTCGGCGAGCGGCTTGCCCTGCTCCAGCGTCATGGCGAGCGCGGCCTGGTCGCACTGGCCGCGCAGGATGTCGGCGGCGCGCTTCAGGATGCGGCCGCGCTCCCAGGGCGGCACCGCCTGCCATTCGCGCTGGCCGCGCACGGCCAAAGCGAGGGCGTCGTCCAGATCGGCGGCGGTGGCGTAGGCGACGCGGCCGATCGTCTCGCCGGTCGCCGGGTTCAGCACCGCCTCGCTCTCGCCGCCCGATCCGTCGCGGTGCCGGCCATCGATCAGCAGGGGGAATTCGCTCGTCATGACGACCTCCGACAAGGGGCCGGCCCGGCGGGGGCCGGGGCCGGCCCGGCCACCGCCTTCACGGGAGCGTCATGCCCCGGCGGCAGGCCGATTTCGTTCGCCGTCGTTAATTAGCCAGCTTTCCCTTGATCAGAAGGACTTTGTAGATTGGCTTTCCATACCTCGGAGGCATGACCCGTGGAGCTGCGGCATCTGCGCTACTTCGTCGCCATCGCCGAGACGGGCAGCCTGACGGTCGCTGCGGAGACGCGGCTGCATACCGCGCAGCCCTCGCTCAGCCGGCAGCTGCGCGACCTGGAGCACGAGGTCGGCGTGCCGCTCTTCACCCGCAGCGCGCGGGGCATCGCGCTGACGCCGGCGGGGCGCGCCTTCCTCGACCATGCGCGGCTGGCGCTCGGCCAGGCGGCGGAGGCGGTGGCCGCCGCGCGCCGCGCCGCCAGGCCGCCCAAGACCAGCTTCTCGGTCGGCTTCCTGACCGGGCAGGAGGTGGAGTGGCTGCCGCATGTGACGCATGTCCTGCGCAGCCAGCTCAAGGAGATCGATTTCCGCGTCACCAGCGATTTCTCGCCCGATGTCGCGCGGGCCGTGCAGCGCGGCGAGATCGATCTCGGCTTCTCCCGCATCGAGCCGCAGCCGGATGTGCGCTACCGGGTCATCGCGCATGAGCCGATCCTGGCCATCCTGCCGCGCGAGCATCCGCTGGCGGCGCGCGACGAGATCGACCCGCGCGAGCTCGATCCCGCCGCCTTCATCGGCTATTCCGACACGCCGCATGTGCTGCGCGGCATCGTCGACCGCTATCTGCAGGAGCGCGGCATCCGCGTCTCGCCCAGCCATGTGCTGGACGGCTTCGCCACCGGCATCTCGCTGGTGGCCTCGACCGGCGGCGTCACCCTGCTGCCCGCCTATGTCGAGCGGCTGCTGCCCTGGTCGGTGGTCAGCCGCAGGCTGCGCGGCAACGCGCCGGTGATCGAGATCGCCGCCGGCTACCGGGCGGACAATCCCTCGCCGGTGCTGCGCAGCTTCCTCGACCGTATCGAGGAGCTGATCGCCTCCCACGCCGCCATGCCGGGGCCGCCCGGGCCGCGCGGCTGAGGCGCCCCGCCGGCGTGTCGCCGCGGCCACGCCGCGCCCCCCGCTGCGGCGGCGCCGGGCTGCGGGCTGGCGCCGCGCGCGCGGCCGGCTAAGATCGGCGGCGCAACATCGGCGGCGGGCGGTCCCGGCGCGGCGGCGGGAGAGCGGGCGTGACCAGAACGGGATGCAGCGCCGGCCCCGCGGCCACAGGCGGGGCGCCGGCATGACGCCCGAAGCCCCCGCCGCCGCGCCCCCCGCCGCCCCCTCTTCCGCCCCGTCCCCGCCGCAGGCCCCGGCACCCTCCGCCCCGCCGCTCTTCCGCAGCGCGGCGCTGGAGGGCGGCCTGTCCAGCCAGGAGCTGGATGGCGCCCTGGCGGTGGTGCGCCCCTGGCATCGCCGCGCCGGCCTGCTGCTGCTGGCGGCGCTGCTGGGCGGGCTGGGCTGGGCCGCGCTGGTGCAGGTGCCGGTGAAGGTGCAGGGCCGCGGCATCCTGCTGGCCCCGGCCGGGGTCACCGACATCTTCGCCGCCGGCGAGGGCCGCGTGGCGTCGCTGCTGGTGGCGCCGGGCGATGCGGTGCGGGCGGGCCAGCTGGTGGCGCTGATCGACCAGAGCGATGTCCGGCTGCAGCTGGCCGCCGCCGAGGGCACGCTGCGCGACGCCATCGCCGCGCGCGACGAGCTGCTGCAATTCCACGCCCGCGACGCCGCCGCCGACCAGGCCTGGCGCCAGGCGCGCGACGCGGCGCTGGGGCAGAGCCTGGAGGCCGCGGCCGAGAGGCTGCGCCTGACCGCCGAGCGCGAGGCGGTGATGCGCGGCCTGGCCGACCGCAACCTGGTCTCGCAGGACCGCGCCCTGGCCTCGCGCGTCGATGTCTACCAGCTGCGCGACAGCATCGAGCAGATGCGCAATGAGCGCCGCTCCCTGGTGCTGGACGCCGCCATCAAGCGCACCCAGCGCGAGCGCGAGGCGCTGACCGCCGAGCAGAAGCTGGCCGAGGCGCGGCGCGCCGTCACCACCCTCTCCGACCGGCTGGCCGGGGAGGGGCGGGTGCTGGCCGCCGATGCCGGGCGGGTGGTGGAGGTGAAGGCGGCGCCGGGCCAGGCGGTCACCCGCGGCACCGCGCTGCTGACCCTGGCGCGGCGCCAGGCGGGCGAGGGCCCCGAGATCCCGCTGGCCATCGCCTATGTCAGCGCCGAGGACGGCAAGAAGCTGCAGCCCGGGATGGCGGCGGAAATCTCCCCCTCCACCACCCGGCGGGAGGAGAATGGCTTCCTGCGCGGCCGCGTCGCCTGGGTGGCCGACAGCGCCTCCAGCAGCGCCGGGCTGCTGCGCACCCTGCAGAACGACCAGCTGGTGCAGGGTTTCGTGCAGAGCCTGGGCACGCCCTTCGAGGTGCGGCTGGAGCTGCTGGCCGATCCGGCCGGGCCGCAGGGCCTGGCCTGGTCCTCCGGCCGCGGCCCCGGCTTCCCGGTGACCAGCGGCACCATGGCCGAGATGGCGGTGACGGTGCGGCGCATGCGGCTGATCACGCTGGCCATCCCGGCGCTGCGCCGCTGGCTGCCGGATGAGGAGGCCCGCACCGCCCCCGGCGCGGGGCCGGAGGCCGCGCGGTGAGGCACCGCACGCCGACCCTGCTGCAGATGGAGGCGACGGAATGCGGCGCCGCCGCGCTCGGCATCGTGCTGGCGCATCACGGGCGCTGGCTGACGCTCGAGGAGCTGCGCCAGCGTTGCGGCGTCTCCCGCGATGGCAGCCGCGCCGCCAACATCGCCCGCGCCGCGCGCGCGCTCGGGCTGGAGGTGCAGGCCTTCCGCGCCGAGCCGGAGGCGCTGGGCGAGGTGGCGCTGCCCGCCATCCTGCATTGGGGCATGGACCATTTCGTGGTGCTGGAGGGGCGGCGCGGCCGGCACTGGTTCATCAACGATCCGGCGCGCGGCCCGCGCCGGGTGGAGGAGGCGGAGTTCGGCCGGCAATTCACCGGCGTGGTGCTGGCGCTGCAGCCGGGGCCGGAATTCCGCCGCGGCGGCGCGCCGCCCTCCGTCTCGCGCGCCCTGGCGGGGCGGCTGGACGGCGCCTGGCCCGGCTTCGCCCTGCTGCTCGGCCTCAGCCTGCTGCTGCTGCTGCCGGGGCTGCTGCTGCCGGCGGCGGCGCAGCTCTTCATCGACCAGGTGCTGGTGGCGCGGCTGCAGGACTGGCTGCTGCCGCTGCTCGGCGGCATGGTGGCGCTGGCGCTGCTGATGGCCGGGCTCACCCGGCTGCAGCTCAGCCTGCTGCTGCGGCTGGAGACGCGGCTGGCGGTACAGGGCTCCGGCCGCTTCCTGGAGCGGCTGCTGCGCCTGCCGCTCGGCTTCTACGCGCAGCGCCATCCGGGCGATGTCGCCACCCGGGTGCTGCTGAACAACCGCCTCGCCATCCTGCTGGCCGGGGAGCTGGGGCGCGCCCTGCTGGCGCTGGTCGGCGCCCTGGTCTACCTGGCCGCCATGCTGGCCTATGCGCCGGATCTGGCGGCGGTGGTGGCCGGGCTCGCCGCGCTGAACCTGCTGGCGCTGCAGCTTTCCGCCCGGGCGCTGGCCGATGACAATCACCGCCTGCTCTCCGAGACGGCGCTGGGCCAGGGCGAGGCGCGGCAGGGGCTGCAGCTGCTTGAGGCCTATCGCGCCAAGGGGGCGGAGGCGCTGCTGCTGCGCCGGCTGGTGGCGCGGCAGGCGCGGGTGCTGGGGCTGCGCCAGGGCCTGGCGCTGCGCCGCGCGGTGGTGGAGGCGCTGCCCGCGGCGCTGGCCGTGCTGGCCGCCGGCGCCGTGCTGGTGCTGGGCGGCCAGCGCGTCATGGCCGGGCAGATGAGCGTCGGCGCCCTCGTCGCCTTCCAGGGGCTGATGGCCGGCTTCGCCGGGCCGCTGGCGCAGCTCACCCAGCTCGGCGCGCAGTTCCAGGATGCGCGCGCCTACCTCGCCATGCTGGACGACACGCTGCGCCACCCCCTGGCCGAGGAATTCTCGCCGGTGGCGGAGGCGGCGCCGCTGGCGGCGCCGGCCCTGGCGGCCGCCCCCGTCACGGGCCGGCTGCGCGGCGCGCTGGAGCTGCGCCGGGTCAGCTTCGGCCATGCCCGGCTGGGCCCGCCGCTGCTGCGCGACATCTCCTTCCGGCTGCCGCCGGGGGCGCGGCTCGGCCTGGCCGGCGGCTCGGGCTCGGGCAAGTCGACGCTGGGCGGGCTGATCGCCGGGCTGCACACCCCGTGGTCGGGCGAGGTGCTGGTGGATGGTAGGCCGCTCGCCGCCTGGCCGCGCGCGCGGCTGCGCGGCGACCTGGCCCTGGTCGACCAGAATGTCGTGCTGTTCGAGGGCAGCG
Source organism: Pseudoroseomonas cervicalis (assembly GCF_030818485.1). Lineage (NCBI taxonomy): Bacteria > Pseudomonadati > Pseudomonadota > Alphaproteobacteria > Acetobacterales > Roseomonadaceae > Roseomonas > Teichococcus cervicalis. The sequence goes on from NZ_JAUTAJ010000004.1 coordinate 3,610,524, forward strand.
TGCGCGACAATCTGACGCTGTGGGACCCGACCCTGTCGGAGGAGCGGCTGCAGGCCGCCTGCCACGACGCCGCCATCCACCTGCCGATCCTGCAGCGCGGCGGCTATGGCAGCCCCGTCGCCGAGGATGGGCGCGACCTCTCGGGCGGCCAGCGCGCCCGGCTGGAGCTGGCCCGCGCCCTGGCGATGGAGCCGCGCATCCTGGTGCTGGACGAGGCCACCGCCGCGCTGGATGCGGTGACCGAGGCCGAGGTGCTGGCCAATCTGCGCCGCCGCGGCTGCACCCTGGTGATGATCGCGCACCGCGCCTCGGCGCTGCGCGATTGCGACGAGGTGCTGGTGCTGGAGCAGGGCGCGGTCATCGAGCGCGGCGCGCCGGCGGCGCTGCTGCGCCAGGGCGGCGCCTTCGCCCGGCTGCTGGCGGAGGCGGCGTGAGCGAAGCGCCGGGCGATGCGCCGGACGGGCTGATCCGCCTGGAGCCGGGCCAGAGGCTGGTGCTGGACGCGCCGCTGCTGCTGCTGAAGGGCGAGGTGCAAATCTTCGCCCAGCTGCGGGAGGCGGGGGAGGGGCCGCGCTGGGCCTTTGGCGGCCTCGGCCCCGGCGCCCTGCTGCTGGGCGCGCCCGAGGAGCGGGAGGCGCTGTTCGCGACCGGCGAGGCCGAGCTGCTGCCGGCCGGATCCATCCCGCCCGAGGCCGCCCTGGCCTGGGCGGCGCTGCTGGCCACCGGGCTCGGGCGGCTGCTGGGGCCGCGGCCGGCGCTGCAGGCGCTGCTGCGGCCGGGCCAGAGCCGCGCCTTGCCGGATGGCGCCGGCTTCGCCCTGGCCGAGCCGGGCTGGCTGTCCTGCGAGGGCGGCGCCGCCAGCCTCTACGGGCTGGTCCCGCTGCCGGACGGGCTGCCGCTGCCGCCACAGGCCTGGGCCAGCCTGGAGGGCGCCGCGCTGGTCGCGGTGCGGCCCGCCGGCACCGCCGATCTCGCCGCGCTGCGGGCGCTGACGGCCAACGCGCTGGAGGCGCTGCCGCTGATCCGCGGCCTGGCCGAGGTGGATGCGCGCAACCGCGAGCGCCTGCGCGCCGCGCGCGAGGCGGCCGAGGCGCATGCGACGGCCGAGCGCCTAGCCGGCATCCTGGGCAATCCGCCGCCGCCGCCGCCCGTCCAGGCCGATGATTCGCTGTTCCGCGTGATGCAGGCGGTGGCCGCGGCGCAGGGCGCGCGGCTCTCCCGCCCGGCCGCGCAGCGCGAGGCCGATCTGGACCGGCTGCCCGAGGCGGAGGAGATCGCCCGCGCCTCCGACCTGCGGCTGCTGCCGGTGCGGCTGCCGCCCGGCTGGTGGCGGCGCGATCTCGGCCCGCTGCTCGGGCGCGACGCGCGGGGGCAGCCGGTGGCGCTGCTGCCGGGACAGCGCGGCTACCGGCTGCGCGACGGGGCGGGGGCGGAGCGGCGGGTGGATGCGGCGCTGGCCGCCGGCCTCGCGCCCCAGGCGGGCGCCCTGCTGGCGCCGCTGCCGGGCACGCCGCTGGGCCTGGCCGCGCTGCTGCGCTTCAGCCTGCAGGGCAGCTCCGGCGATGCGGCGGTGATCCTGCTGGCGATGCTGGCCGGGGCGCTGCTCGGCCAGCTGATGCCGCTGGCCACCAGCCTGGCCTTCGCCCTGCTGGTGCCGGCCGGGCTGTCGGGCGCGCTGGCGCAGCTCGGCCTGGCCATGGCGGTGCTGGCCGGGCTGCTCTACGCCGCGCGGCTGACCGCCGAGGCGACGCGCCAGCGGGTGGAGGCGCGCGCCGGGGCGCGGCTCGGCGCCGCGCTGTGGGACCGCATCCTGCGCCTGCCGCTGCCGGTGCTGCGGCGCTACGCCACCGGCGATCTGGCGGCGCGCACCGGCGGCGCCATCGCCCTGCCGGCGGCGCTGCGCGGCCTGGCGGCCAGCGGCGGCGGCGCGCTCGCCATGCTGCTGAGCAGCGCCGCGATGATGCTGTGGTACGCCCCGGCGGCGGGGGCGGCGGCGCTTGGCTGGTCGCTGCTCGGCCTGCTGCTGGCCGGCTTCGCCGCCTGGCGGCAGGAGCGCGCCTTCGCCGATGGCGAGGCGCTGGAGGGGCTGGCCGACAGCCTGGTGCTGCAATATGTCCAGGGCGTCGCCAAGCTGCGCGTGGCGGCGGCCGAGAGCCGCGCCTTCCGCCGCTGGGCCGACCGCTTCGCGGCGCTGCGCGGGCGCAGCGTGCGGGCCCGCGCCGTGGGCTACTGGCACGATGCCTGGCTGGCGGCCAGCCCGGTGCTGCTGGCCGCCCTGGCCTATTGGCTGCTGGCGCCGCAGCACGACCCGGCCAGGCCGGCGGTGCCGCCCATGCCGCTGTCGCAGGTGATGGGTTTCCTCAGCGCGATGGGGCTGCATGTGGCGGCCGCCGCCCAGCTGGCGCAGGGGCTGCTGGCGCTCGGCATGCAGCTGCCCGGCTGGCGCTATGCCAGGCCGCTGCTGGAGCCGGTGCCGGAGCGCGCCGCGGGCGGCGCCGATCCGGGGCGGCTCTCCGGCGCGCTGGACCTGGTCGGGCTGCATTTCGCCTATCCGGGCGGGCCGCCGGTGCTGCGCGGCGTCCAGGCCCGCATCGCGCCGGGCGAGTTCGTCGCCATCACCGGCCTGTCGGGCGGCGGCAAGAGCACGCTGCTGCGGCTGGCGCTGGGGCTGGAGCGGCCGCAGGCCGGCGCCATCCTGTTCGACGGGCAGGAGCTGGGCGGGCTGGACCCGGTGCTGCTGCGCCGCCAGATCGGCACCGTGCTGCAGGGGGAGAAGCTGCCGGCGGGCACCATCCTGGAGGCGGTGCGCGGCCTGTCCGGCGCCGGCGAGGCCGAGATCTGGCAGGCGCTGCGCGACGCCGCCATCGCCGAGGAGGTGGCCGCCATGCCGATGCGGCTGCACACGCTGATCACCGATGGCAGCCGCACCCTCTCCGGCGGCCAGGTGCAGCGGCTGCTGCTGGCGCGCGCCCTGGCGCAGCGCCCGGCGCTGCTGCTGCTGGACGAGGCGACCAGCGCGCTGGATGGCGCGACCGAGGCGGCGGTGACCGCGGCGCTGGACCGGCTGGCGGTGACGCGGCTGGTGGTGGCGCACCGCCTGCCCACCATCCGCCGCGCCGACCGCATCCTGGTGCTGGACCAGGGGCGGGTGGTCGAGGCCGGGAGCTATGACGCATTGCTGGCCGCCGGGCGCGGCTTCGCCCGGCTGGTGGCGGCCTCCGGCGCGCCGGGCTGAGCCGGCGGCGATCCGCGGCCGCGCGGCCTCAGCCCGTGGACTTGCCCGTCTGGTCCGGGCCCGGCGCGCCGCCATGGCCGCCGCCGCCGCCGGCCAGGCCCGCCGGCTTGCCCATGCCGGCCATGCCGGCCATGCCGGCGGCGAGGCTGGTCGCGCCCCCCACCACCTGCGAGACCATCGCCGCGATCGCGCCGGACATCATGCTTTCCGCCTGCGACTGCAGCTCGCCGGCCTGCTGCTGCAATTGCTGCTGCTGGGCGCTCTGCGACGCCTGCCGGTCCTGCAGGGCCTGGTCCCGCTGCTGCTGCGCCTGCTCCGTCATGAGCTGGCCGAGCGTCGCGAAGAGGTCGGCCGCGTCGCCGCCCGGGATCTGCGGCATTGTCGGGCCGGAGGCCTGGCCGGTGCCGCCATGCACCTGCTCGAGGGCATCCTCCGGAAGCGGCTGGAGCGCGGCGTTGCGGGTCATGGCGTGCCTCGTCGCTGGAGGGGAGTGGGGCACTGCCCGGCGCCGGGGGCGGCGGCGACCGGCCGGCAATGCCCGTGGCGGGCCCCGGCCCGCGGCCTCAGCCGCGATGCTTGCCGGTGGCCTCTGTCGCGGACCCGCCGAGGCCGATGGAGGTGCCGCCCACGGTGACTGTCGCGGTCGGGCTCCCCGTGCCCTGGCCGGTGAAGAGCGGCAGCGCCGACTGGAACATGTGGATCATCTCCGGCTGGCTCAGATGGCCATCCTGCATCGCCTCGGAGAAGCTGTGCAGGAAGTCGTAGGGGCCCGGCTCCTGGCCGTGCTGCAGCAGCATCTGCTGCACCTGCGGCTGTTCCAGCACCGGCTGCAGATAGCCCCACAGGGTCTCCAGGCTCTGCTGGGCCACGGTCATGAGCGAGGCCGTATTGCCGCCCGGCATCTGCGGGGCGGCGACCTGCACGGCCGCGAAAAACTGGACGATGGCGCCGAGCTGCTCGAAGGCCATCCCGATCTTGTCGGCGACCGAGCCGGAGCCGTGCTTGTCCATCGCCTCCTGCATCTTGGCCGCCATCTCGTTCATCTTGTCCTGCTTCTCCTCGATGGAGGATTGCATGGCCGACTGGGCGTGCGTGATCTGCTGATCCTGGGAGTCCGCATTGTCCTGCCGCAGCGCCAGCAGCTGCGACACCAGATCCGCATCGTCGCCGGGCTGCCCGCTCGTCCCCGGCAGCGCGATCTTCCCGGCGCCGCCATGCACCAGCTCGAGGGCGTCCTCCGGAAGGGGGTGGAGCGCGGTGTCGGGGGTCATGGCCTGACTTTCGGAGCGAGGGTGGTGCGAAGCCGGAATGGTTCCCGCCTGTGTCGCATGCCTGACGCCGCCATGCCCGCGCCGAGTGGGTCATCACGCTGACGTGAAGCGCTGCCATGGCGGTTGGCGGAGGGCGGAGCCGGGGTGGCAGGGGCCGCGCGCCGGCGCATTGGCCCGCCCGCGCCGCGCATTGTAGGCTGGGCCATCTCCACCCTCCGCGGCAGGCCTCGCCATGTTCGATGGGCGCATCATCAGCGGCATCACGGTCTTCGTCGCGGTGGCGGAGGCGGGCGGCTATGCGCGCGCCTCGCAGCATCTCGGCCTGTCGCGCTCGGGCGTCGGCAAGGCGGTGGGCCGGCTGGAGGAGCGCACCGGGCTGCGGCTGTTCGACCGCACCAGCCGCGCGCTGAAGCTGACCGATGAGGGGCGCGCCTTCCTGGAGGAGGTGCGGCCGCTGCTGGACCGGCTGGGCCAGGCGGCGCGCCCGGCGCGGCCGGACGAGCTGCGCGGCCGGCTGCGGGTGACCTGCGACGCCGCCTTCGGCACCTATCTGCTGATGCCGAGCCTGCCCGAGCTGGTCGCGCGCCACCCGCGGCTGAAGGTGGAGCTGCTGATCCGCGACCGCACCGACAATCTGCTGGCCGAGGGCGTCGACATCGCCGTGCGCTTCGGCGAGCCCGAGGCGCGCGACCTGCACAAGCGGCTGCTGTTCCGCAGCCGCGTCGTCACCTGCGCCACCCCGGCCTATGTCGCGCGGCACGGCCTGCCCGACCGGCCGGAGGCGCTGCTCGACGGCCATCAATGCCTGCGCCTGCTGGATGACGTCACCGGCCGGCCGCATGGCTGGAGCTTCCTGAACGAGGCGGGCGAGCCGCAGCGCATCGCCGCCGAGGGCAGCGTCACGGTCAATGACGCGCCCTCGCTGATGGCCGGCATCCAGAGCGGCTTCGGCATCGGCCGGGCGCTGGATTTCATGGTGGAGGCGGAGCTGCGCGCCGGCAGGCTGGTCGAGCTGCTGCCAGATTGGAACCACGCCACCTGGCCGGCCTACATGTATCTGCCGGCCCGCGCGCATCGCTCCGCCGGGCTCGAGGCCTTCAAGGCCTTCATCCTGTCGCGGCCCTTCGCCAACGCCGCGGCGATATCGGCGCCGCTGATGCCGCTCCCCGCGGCGGCCGCGCCGGCGCGGCAAGGCTGAGGCGCGGCCGCTTCCCGCACGCCGCGGACCTCCCGGCGCCGCTCCGGCGCGGCGCGCTTGTCGCCAAATCCTCCCCGCTGCACCGACAGCTTGGCGCTCAACGCGGCGCCGCTCCGGTCGTTACCAGCGGCGCGCCCTGCGGTTTCGGACAGGGCGGCTGACAGAATCGCGGGAAGCGGGTGCGCCGCAGGGCGCCGGGACCCGGGACCGCGCCAGCGATCAGGAGGGTGTCATGAACTGGACGGAAGCCGATCAGACCCTGGAGACGAGGCTGGAGGTGAATGGCGAGGCGCGGCTGCTGCGCCTCGACCTGCGCGTCACGCTGCTGGACGCGCTGCGCGAGCATCTGCGGCTGACCGGCACCAAGAAGGGCTGCGACCACGGGCAATGCGGCGCCTGCACCGTGCTGGTGAATGGCCGCCGCCTGAACAGCTGCCTGACCCTGGTGGCGATGCATGATGGCGACCGCATCACCACCATCGAGGGGCTCGGCAGCCCCGAGGCGCTGCACCCGCTGCAGGCCGCCTTCATCGAGAGGGACGGCTTCCAGTGCGGCTATTGCACGCCGGGCCAGATCTGCTCGGCCATCGGCATGCTGGACGAGATCCGCGCCGGCTGGCCGAGCCATGTCTCCGCCTCGCTGGAGGGGGCCGCCACGCCGGAGCCGGCGGAGATCCGCGAGCGGATGAGCGGCAATCTCTGCCGCTGCTCGGCCTATCCCAACATCGTCGAGGCGATCGGCGACTACGCCGCCGGGACGGAGAAGAACTCGTGATCGGCTTCGGTTATGCCCGCGCCGCCAGCGTCGAGCAGGCGCTGCACGCCGCCGCGGAGCGGCCTGAGGCGCGCTTCATCGCCGGCGGCACCAATCTGCTCGACCTGATGAAGCTCGGCATCGAGGCGCCGACCCAGCTGGTGGACATCAACCGGCTCGGCCTGCCCGCGGTGGAGGAGACGGCGGAGGGGGGCTTGCGCATTGGCGCGCTGCTCAGCAATGCCGAGCTGGCCGCGCATCCGCTGGTGCGCGCCCGCTACGCGGTGCTGTCGCGCGCCATCCTGGCCGGCGCCTCCGGCCAGCTGCGCAACAAGGCGACCACGGCGGGCAATCTGCTGCAGCGGACGCGCTGCTATTATTTCTACGACACCGCCAGCCCCTGCAACAAACGCCAGCCGGGCAGCGGCTGCGCGGCGCAGGGCGGCTTCAACCGCATCATGGCGATCCTCGGCACTTCCGAGCACTGCATCGCCAGCCATCCTTCCGACATGGCGGTGGCGATGCGCGCGCTGGACGCGGTGGTGGAAACCATCCGGCCGGGCGGCGAGCGGCGCGAGCTGACCCTGGACGACCTCTACCGCCTGCCGGGCGACACGCCGCAGCGCGAGCACAACCTTGAACCGGGTGAGCTGATCCTCTCGGTGCGCCTGCCGCCGGCGCCGCCCGGGCGCCAGCTCTACCGCAAGGTGCGCGACCGCGCCTCCTATGCCTTCGCGCTTGTCTCGGTCGCCGGCATCGTCGCCGTGGCGGAGGGGCGCATCGCCTCGGCGCGGCTGGCCTTCGGTGGCATCGGCGCCATGCCCTGGCGCAACCGGGAGGCCGAGGCGGCGCTGACCGGCGCCGAGCCCGGCCCGGCCCTGTTCGACCGCGTGGCCGACATCGTGCTGCAGGGCGCGCGCGGCCAGGGCGGCAATGACTTCAAGATCCCGCTGCTGCGGCGGACGCTGTCCGCCTGCCTGGCGCAACTGACGGAGGCCTCGGCATGAGCGCCGGACGGATCGTGATGGATGCGCCGGTCGGGCACAGCCTGCTCGACGATGTCGCCAACCCGCAGACCGGGCGCGCGCTGGGCCGCATCGAGGGCCGGCTGAAGGTCGCCGGCGCCGCGCGCTACGCCGCCGAGCATTTCTTCCCCGGTCTTGCGCATGGCGTGCTGGTGCAGGCGCCCTTCGGCGCCGGGCGGGTGACGCGGCTCGACACCGCGGCGGCGCTGGCCATGCCCGGCGTGCTGGCGGTGATCGATGATGACCGCCTGCTGCGCATCCCGGGCGATTTCGCCAGCAGCGAGGCGCCGCCGCAGGGGGTGGAGGAGGTGGTGCATTTCCGCCAGCCCATCGCCCTTGTCGTCGCCGAGAGCTACGAGGCGGCGCGCGCCGGCGCCCAGGCCATGCGGGTGGAATTCGCGGCGGCCGGGGGCGTCTTCGATTTCGAAAGCGCGCGGCACGCGGCCGAGCATCCGGAGAATGATCTCGGCGGGCTGTTCGCCATCCACACCGAGCAGGGCGATCTGGAGGCCGGGCTGCGCGACGCCGCCGCGACCATCGACACGGTCTGGACCACGCCGAGCCAGAGCCACGCGGCGATGGAGCCGCACGCCTCGGTCGCGGTGTGGGAAGGGGAGCGGGTGACGGTCTACGGCTCCTACCAATCGCCGATCGTCACGCGCAACCAGCTCGCCGCCAGCCTGCGCATCGCGCCGGAACAGGCGCGCGTGGTCTCGCCCTATGTCGGTGGCGGCTTCGGCGGCAAGCTCGGCGTGATGCCGGAGGCGGTGGCGGCCGCCATCGCGGCGCAGCGCCTCGGCCGGCCGGTCAAGATCGTCATGGCGCGGCAGCAGGTCTTCGACATCACCGGCCGCCGGCCGGAGACCTGGCAGCGCATCCGCCTCGGCGCCGATCGCGAGGGGCGGCTCTCCGCCATCGCGCATGAGACGGTGACCAGCCAGATGGAGGGCGAGATCTTCTTCGAGCCCGCCGGCATCGCCACGCATTTCCTCTACGCCGCGCCGAACCGCATGGTCGACCACAGGGTGGCGCGGATGAACAAGGTGGTCGGCGTCTCGATGCGCGCACCGGGCGAGGCGGTCGGCATGCTGGCGCTGGAATGCGCCCTCGACGAGTTGGCGGAGACGCTCGGCCTCGACCCGGTGGCGCTGCGCCTGCGCAACGAGCCGGAGCGCAACCCGGAAACCGGCGCGCCCTTCTCCAGCCGCGCCTTGGCGCAATGCCTGCGCCAGGGGGCGGAGCGCTTCGGCTGGGCCGCGCGCAACACGAAACCCGGCGGGCGGCGCGAGGGGGAGTGGCTGATCGGCCATGGCATGGCCGCCGCGGCGCGCGGCAATCTGCTTGGCCCCAGCAGCGCGCGGGTCGGCATCGGCGCCGATGGCCGCGTGACGGTGGCGACCGAGATGACCGATATCGGCACCGGCACCTACACCATCCTGGCGCAGATCGCCGCCGATCTGCTCGGCACCCGGGTGGAGCAGGTCGAGGTGCGGCTGGGCGACACGAATGATCCGGCCAGCGCCGGCTCCGGCGGGTCCTGGGGCGCGGCCAGTTCCGGCAGCGCCGTCTACGCCGCCTGCGCGGCGCTGCGCCAGAAGCTGGCCGCCGCCGCCGGCTGCGACCCGGCCGCGATGCGCCTGGCCGATGGCATGCTGGAGGCGCCGGGCCTCAGCCGGCCGATCGCGCAGCTGGTGGGCAATGGCATGGAGGCGGAAGGCGCGGTCGAGCCCGGCCAGGCCAACCAGGATTTCCACCAGGCCTCCTATGGCGCGCATTTCTGCGAAATGCGGGTCAATGCCGTCACCGGCGAGACGCGGGTCACCCGCTGGACCAGCGTGCTGGCGGCGGGCCGCATCCTGAACCGCAGGACGGCGCTGTCCCAGGCCACGGGCGGCATCATCTTCGGCATTGGCGGCGCGCTGACCGAGGATCTCGTGCACGACCCGCGCAGCGGCAAGATCGTCAATCGCGATCTCGGCGAATACCATTTGCCGGCGCATGCCGACATCCCGCCGCTCGACGTGGTGTTCCTGGAGGAGCGCGACCACGCCGCCAACCCGCTGCTGTCGAAGGGCATCGGCGAGCTCGGCATCAGCGGCGCCGGGGCGGCGGTGGCGAATGCCATCTACAACGCCACCGGGATCCGCGTGCGCGACTACCCGATCACGCTGGACCGGCTGCTGCCCTTCCTGCCGGGCTGACGGGCTGCCCCCGCCGCGTGCTGCGCGGCGGGGGCGCTTCGGTGGTCAGGCGCCGAAGCCGCCATCGATGGTGTGCATGGCGCCGGTGACGAAGCCGGCCTCCGGCCCGGCCAGCCAGGCGACCATGCCGGCCACGTCCTCCGGCTTGCCATGCCGCTTCAGCGCCATCAGCGGATGCACCAGATCCTTCAGCGGCCCGTCGGCGGGGTTCATGTCGGTGTCGATCGGGCCCGGCTGGACGATGTTCACGGTGATGCCGCGCGGGCCGAAATCATGCGCCAGGCCGCGCGCCATGCTCTGCAGCGCCGATTTGCTCATGGCGTAGGCGGAGAGGCCGGGGAAGGGCACGCGGTCGCCATTGACCGAGCCGATGACCAGGATGCGCCCGCCATCCGGCATGCGCCGCGCCGCCTCCACCGCGGCATGGTAGGGGGCGGTGACATTGATGCGCACCAGCCGGTCGACCTCGTCCGGATCCTGCTCCAGCGGGTCGCCGAAGATGGCGACGCCGGCATTGACCACCAGCACGTCGAGCGGGCCGCTGTCGCGCACCCGGGCGATCACCGCGTCGCGGTCGGCGCTGTCGGTGCGCGCGGCGCTGGCGCCGGTCTCGGCGGCCAGCTTCTCCGCCGCCTCCTGCGAGCCGGAATAGGTGAAGGCGACCTTGGCGCCCTCGGCGGCGAAGCGCCGCACGATCGCCGCGCCGATGCCGCGGCTGCCGCCGAGGACGAGAACGGATTTGCCCTGGAAATCGGCCATGCGGCCCTCCTTGAGATGAAACGTAGTGGGTGCTACATAAATGCTCCGGAGGCCCCGTCAAGGCATTTTGTATCGATGACTACAAATTCCCCGCGGCCGCGTGGCCGCCCCCGCCGCTTCGACCCCGAGGCGGCCCTCGTCACCGCCCAGCGGCTGTTCCATGAGCGCGGCTATGATGCGGTGAGCGTCGCCGACCTCACCGCCGCGCTGGGCATCAACCCGCCCAGCTTCTACGCCGCCTTCGGCAGCAAGGCGGCGCTCTATGCCCGCACCCTGTGCCGCTACGGCGCGGTCGAGGGGCTGCCGCTCTCGGAGATCCTGCGCCCCGGCCGGCCGGTGGCGGAGGGGCTGGCCGCGCTGCTGGAGGAGGCGGCGCGCCGCTATGCCGGCGGCAGCGCCGCCGCCGGCTGCCTGGTGATCGAGGGCATGCGCTGCAACGATGCCGAGGCGCGCCAGGCCGCGCGCAGCCTGAGCAGCGCCTCGCTGGAGCGGATCAGGGGCTTCATCGCCGCCGCGCATCCGGCGCTGGCCGAGGCGCTGACCGATTACGTCGCCACGGTGATGACCGGGCTGTCCGCCCTGGCGCGGGAGGGGCATGCGCCGGAGCGCCTGCTGGCCACCGCCCGGCTGGCCGCCCAGGCCATCGCCGCGGCGCTGCCGCCGGATTAGCGGCGCGGGCGGCGCTCAGCCGGGCGGCAGGGTTTCCGGCTGGGCCGGCAGGGTGACGTGCACCTCCAGCCCGCCGCCGGGCCGGTTGGCCAGCCTCACCTCGCCGCCATGCGCGCGGATGATGCTGCGCGCCGAGGTCAGGCCGAGCCCCACCCCGCCGCTGGCCCGGTTGCGCGAGCTCTCCATCCGGTAATAGGGGGCGAAGACCTGCTCCAGCGCCTCCTGCGGCAGGCCGGGGCCGGCATCGCGCACCAGGATCTCGGCGCGCCCCGCCTCCAGCCGCAGCAGGATCTCGGGCGGGGTCGCGTATTTCACCGCATTCTCGACCAGGTTGACGAAGGCGCGGCGCAGCGCGTGCGGCCGGCCGTGATGCGGGCCATGGTCGGGCCCGGCATAGGGGATGGCGATGCCCTGGTCGCCATAATCGTCGATGATGGATTTCAGCAGCTCCGGCAGGTCGAAGCGGGTGAAGGGCTCCTGCCCGGCATCGTCGCGGAAGAAGGCCAGCGCCGAATCCACCATGCCCTGCATCTCGTCGACATTGCGGAACAGGCGGCCCTGCTGCGGCTCCTCGACGAATTCGGCGATCAGCCGCATGCGCGTCAGCGGCGTGCGCAGATCATGCGAGATCGCCGCCAGCATCACCGTGCGGTCCTGCACGAAGCGGCCGATGCGCGCCTGCATGGCGTTGAAGGCCTCGATGGTCTGGCGCAGCTCGGCCGGGCCGGTGGGGGGGATGGGCGGCGCCTGCGGGTCGGTGCCGAAGCGGCGCACCGCCGCGGCCAGCCGCTCGATCGGCCCCGCCAGGCTGCGCGCGGTCAGCGTCGCCAGCAGCAGCACCGAGGCCAGGGCGAAGAGGAAGCGCACCACCTTGCGCAGCCAGGGTGTCGGCCCCCAGCGCCATTCCGGCACGGTGAACATCAGCCAGGAGCGGTCCGCCAGCTGCACGCCCATGAAATAGGTCTTGTCCTCCGCCGGCGGCCCGACGTCGAAGCGCGCCCCGGCCATTTCCTCGCTGTCGGAATCGAAGAAGATGATGTTGCGCTCATCGCCGAGCAGGGCGCGCAGCATCGGCCGCGCCTGCCAAAAATTGCGCCGCAGCCGCTCGGTCAGCGGCAGCGGCGTGTCGCCCGGATACCAGGCGAGGCGGTATTCCGGCGTGGCGGCGGCCGCCGCCGCCTGCGGTCGCGAGTCGGGCGGCAGCGCCTCGATGATGCGCACCGCCGCCGCCGCGCCGTGCAGCAGCCCGGTCTCCGGCACCGAGGGGCGGCCCCACACCCCGGCGAAATTGACGAAGAGCAGGTTCATCCCCAGCGTGGCGGCGAAGGCCAGCAGGATGGTCATGGCGAAGCGCCGGGCCAGGGTGTCGCCCAGCCAGCAGCTCAGCCACGCGATCCGCGCCGCCCCCGCGCCCAGCGCGGCCCTGCCCCTCACAGCCGCACCACGGCGGCCATCAGGATGTAGCCGCCATTGCGCACGGTGCGGATCAGCTCCGGCGTCTTCGGGTCGGCCTCCAGCTTGCGGCGCAGCCGGCTGATCTGCACATCGATGCTGCGGTCGAAGGCGGCGTAGCTTTCGCCGCGCGTCAGGTCCATCAGCATGTCGCGCGTCAGCACGCGCTGCGGATGCTCGGCGAAGGCCAGCAGCAGGTCGAACTCGCCGGCCGAGAGGAAGACCAGCGTGTTGTCCTGCGCCCGCAGCTCCCGCCGCGCGATGTCGAGCCGCCAGCGGCCGAAGCCCAGCACCGGCCGCGCCGCCTGGGCCGGCTGCGGCGCCGTGGCGCGGCGCAGCACCGCCTTGATGCGCGCCAGCAGCTCGCGCGCGCTGAAGGGCTTGGTCAGATAGTCATCGGCGCCGATCTCCAGCCCCACGACCCGGTCGGTGTGCTCGCTCATCGCCGTCAGCATGATCACCGGCACGCCGGATTGCGCGCGCAGCCTGCGGCACAGGTCGAAGCCGTTCTCCCCCTGCAGCATGACGTCGAGGATGACGACGCTGACCGGCTCGGCCTCCAGCCGCGCGAACATCTCCTCGCCGCGCCGGGCCACGCTCACGCTGCAGGAATGGTTCTGCAGGAACTGGGTCAGCAGCGACAGGATGTCCTCGTCATCATCGACGATCAGCACATGCGGCATCGGCGTCATGCCATCCTTCTACCGCGCAGCTCCGCCGCGCGTATGACCGGTCCTTGGCGGAAATGTATCATGGCTGCAACAAGGTGACGGTGCCGCCACAAGCGCCACATCAAGGCGCAAAACCGCCTGGCTAGGGTCGCTCCGCAGGAACAGGAGCATCCCCCGCCGTGTCGTTCAGCCTCCGCGCCATCCTCGCCGCCCGATGGGCACCCCCGCTGCTGGCGGCCCCGCTGCTGGCCCAACCCGCTTTGGCCCAGCCCGCCTTGACCCAGCCGGTCCAGGGCCCGCTCGCCATCGCCCCCGCCGCCCGCCCGGCGCCGGCCCCCGACCCGGTCACCGGCTGGACCGGCTTCCTCGGGATCGGCCCCGCCTTCGCGCCGGAATATGCCGGGGCGGAGACCAGCCAGTTTGCCCCCTTCGTCATGGGCGAGCTGTCGCATGGCCCGTATTTCCTGCAGCTGCGCGGCCTCGGCCTGCGCGCCAATCTGCTGCCCTCGCGCCGGCTGGTGGCCGGGCCGGTGCTGCGCCTGGCGCCCGGGCGCGACGATGATGTCGACAATGACCGCGTGGCGCGGCTGGACGAGATCGACCCGGTGCTGGAGGCGGGCGGCTTCGTCGCGCTGCGGCTCGGCGGCGATGCGCGCGGCCAGGGGCAGGTGGAGCTGTCGCTGACCGCCACCGGATCGTCCAATGGCGCCCAGGTCTCGGCCGGCCTGTCCTACGCCGCGCTGCGCGGGGCGCGCTATTTCGTCAATCTCGACACCGAGCTGAGCTATGCCGATGGCGACTACACCCGCACCCATTTCGGCGTGACGCGGGCCGAGGCGCTGCGCTCCGGCCTGCCGGAATACCGCCCCGCGGCGGGGCTGCGCGATGCCGGGCTGGGGCTGACCGCCGGCTACCAGCTGACCGACCATTGGGGGCTGACCGGCCGGCTCTCCTATTCCTACCTGCTGGGCGACGCGGCCGACAGCCCGATCGTCCGGCTGGAGGGCAACCGCAACCAGCTGCGCGGCGGCCTCGCCGTCACCTACCGGTTCTGAGCGGCGGGGGGCGGGGCCGTGCCGGCGACCGCGCTGCCGCGCCGCGCCCTGGGCCAGACCGGGCTGGTGGTCGGCGCCTGCGGCCTCAGCCTCGGCGCCGTGCCGGATCGCCGCCAGGCGCTGCGCCTGCTGCGGCAGGCGCGGGAGGGCGGCGTCACCCTGTTCGAGGCCGGCACGCCCGAGGCCGAGGCGCTGCTGGGCGAGGCGCTGCGGGGCGAGGCGCTGCACGGCGAGGCCGCGCCGCCGGTGCTGGCGGCGCGCCTGCCGCCGCCAGGGCCGCGCGCCGCCGGGTTGCGCGGCGCGGTCGAGGGCGCGCTGCGCCGGCTGCGCACCGATTGCCTGGACCTCGCCCAGCTGCCGCTGCCGGCGCCGGGCGAGGCCACCGAGGCGGCGCTGGCGCTGCTCACCACCCTGATATGGGAGGGCAAGCTGCGCGCCTTCGGTGTGCTGGAGCCGCAGCCTTCCCTCCTCGTCGAGGCGCATTGGCGGGCCGAGGGGCGTGGCCTGGCCCGGCCGGGCAGCGCCCGCGCCCTCTACGCCCCGCTCGCCCGCGGCGCCGAGCGCGACCTGCTGCCGAGCTGCCGGCGCCACGGAATGGGCGTGCTGGCGCGCGGCCCGGCCCGCCCCATGGACGCGCCGCAGCAGGCCGGGCTGCAGCGCCTGGCGGCGGCGGCGGGGCTGACGCCGGCGCAGCTCGCCCTGGCCTTCACCCTCGCGCATCCGGCGGTGACGGCGGCGCTGGTCGCGCCAGCCGGCGCGGCGGCCCTGGAGCAGGCGCTGCACGCCGCGCGGCTGGTGCCGGAGCCGGAGCTGCTGGACGGCCTCGACCAGCTGCTGCCGCCGGGCAGCGACGCGCTGCCGCCGGAGGCGCCGCCCGCCCCGACGCGCCGCCGCCCCGGCGAGGGGCGCGCGGCGGCCTGACGGCCAGCCCGGGTGCCCGCCGGCTACAGCAGGTGCTCCACCCGGATCGGCAATTCCCGCACCCTGCGCCCGGTGGCGTGGAACACCGCATTGCCGATGGCGGCGGCGACGCCGACCATCGCCACCTCGCCCAGGCCCTTCACGCCGGCGCCGTTCAGCCGCGGATCGGGGCGGTCGACGAAGCCGACCTCGATGGCGCCGATATCGGCGGCCACCGGCACGACATATTCGGCCAGATCGTTGTTCAGCACGCCGCCATAGCGCGGGTCGATCTCCGCCGCCTCGCGCAGCGCCGCGCCGATGCCCCAGACCACGGCGCCGCGCACCTGGCTTTCCGCCGTGCGCGGGCTGACCACGCGGCCGCAATCGATGACGCTGACGACACGCGGCACGCGGATGCGCCGCGTCGTCGGCTCCACCCGCACCTCGACGAAATGCGCGGCGTGGCTGAAGCTGACGAAGTCCGGATATTCCGGCCCGGCCGCGGCGGGCAGCCCGCTGGTCAGCCGGCCGAACACCGCATCCGGCTGGCCCGGCGCCTGGGCGCGCGCCTCCACCTCGATCTGCGGCCGGCGCAGCCGGGCCAGGCGCTGGTGCAGATTGCCGCGCAGGGTGCGGCCCTGGCGCAGCTCCTCCATCCGGTCGCGCAGCGCCAGCGCGGCGCGGCGCACCGCGGGCAGGCTGCTGGCGCTGCCCCAGGAGCCGGCGGTCAGGTGCTGCGGCGCCGCCTCGGTCTCGCCGATGCGGATCTCCACCCGCTCCGGATCGATGTCGAGATAGGCGACCAGCATGGCCAGGATGGCGGTGCGCATCCCCTGGCCCATCTCATGCCCGCTGACGGCGAGATGCGTGCTGCCATCGGCGCGCACCCGCAGCCGGGCGATGGCCGGCGAGATGGCGGCCTTGTAGGCGCCGCAGGCGACGCCCCAGCCGACCCGCTGCCCGGCCGCGTCGCGCATCGCGCCGGGCCTCGGGTCGCGGCGCGCCCAGCCGAAGCGCTCCGCCCCCTGGCGCAGGCATTCGGCCAGGAAGCGGGAGGAGAAGGGCCGCCCCGTCACCGGGTCCCGCGCCGCGTCATGCGCCAGGCGGAATTCCAGCGGGTCGCGGCCCAGCGCATGCGCCAGCTCGTCCACCGCGCTCTCGAAGGCGAAGGAGGCCGGTTGCTCGAAGGGCGCGCGCATATAGCCGGGCGATTGCACATCGGTGCGCACCAGCCGCTCGGCGCTGCGGTAGTTCGGGATGTCGTAGAGCCGCGAGGTGATCTCGCTGAACAGCGCCGGCAGCGTGTCGGCGCGGCTGTTCTGCATGTCGGCCTCGTAGAGCGCGGCCGTCATGCGCCCTTGCGCATCGGCGCCGAGGCGGATGCGGTGGCGGCTGGCGGGGCGGAAGCTCGCCGTGTGGAAGAGCTGGGCGCGCGGCATCACCAGCTTCACCGGCCGGCCCAGCGCCATGGCGGCGCGCGCCACCAGCACGGTCTGCGCCTGCAGCGAGTTCTTCTGGCCGAAGCCGCCGCCGAGATAGGCGCTCTCCACCCGCACCTGCGCCGGGTCGAGGCCGAGCGCGGCGGCGACACCGAACTTCACCGCGCCGGCATTCTGCGAGCCCTCATGCAGGGTCAGCACGCCGTCGCGCCAATCGGCGAGGGTGGCGATCAGCTCCATCGGGTTCTGGAACTGCGCCGGATGGCTGTACTCGGCCTCCACCACATGGGCGGCGGCGGCCAGCGCCGCGGGCGCGTCGCCCACATCGTAGCTCTGCCGCGGCGGCGTCGCCTCGGCGCCGGGGGCGTCCGGCAGGGCGGCGAAGGGCTCGGCCTCGCAGCGCGGCTGCACCAGCCGGGCGGCCTCGGCGGCGATTTCCGGCGTCTCGGCCACCACCAGCGCCACCGGCTCGCCATGATGCACCAGCCGGTCGGACAGCATGGGCTGGTGGCTCTGGAAGCCGCGCCCGCCGCCCATCAGGTAGCCGGCGGAGGTGACGCCGGCGAAATCGCGCCAGCTCAGCACCGCCAGCACGCCGGGCAGGGCGCGCGCCGCCGCGTCGTCGAGGCCGAGCAGCCGGCCGCGCACGATGGGGGAGGGCACGGTCATCGCATGCGCCAGGCGTGGCAGCGGCAGATCGGCGGCGAAGCGGGTGGCGCCGCGCACCTTGTCGGCGGCCTCCAGGCGCGGGCGGTCGGGGAAGGACGGGGTGTCGCTCATCGGGCGGGGCTCCGTGCGGCGGCGATCATCAGCGCGTCGGCCACGGTCTCCGCGCCCAGCGCCAGCTTGAACTGGTTGTGCCGGCCCGGCCGGGCCTCGGCGAAGGCGGCGCGGCCGGCCTCGAGGGCCAGCGCGCGGTCCAGGCGGCGGCCGGCCAGCACCGCCTCGGCCTGCGGCACGCGCCAGGGGCGGGTGGCGACGCCGCCCAGCGCGATTCGCGCCTGGCGCACCACCCCGCCCTCCAGCGCCAGCGCCACGGCGGCGGAGACCAGGGCGAAGGCATAGGATTCGCGGTCGCGGATCTTGTGATAGGTCGAGGCGGCGCCATGCGGCCCGAGCGGCACGCGGATCCGCAGGATCATCTCGCCCGGCCGCAGCGTATGCTCCTGCTGCGGCGTGTCGCCGGGCAGGCGGTGCAGCTCGGCCACCGCCAGGCTGCGCGGGCCCTCGGGGCCCAGCAGGTCGAGCGTGGCGTCGAGCGCCACCAGCGCCACCGCCCAGTCGCCGGGATAGACGGCGATGCAGGCCTCGCTGCCGCCGAACAGCGCATGGCCGCGATCCAGCCCCTCCCGCGCGGCGCAGCCGCTGCCGGGATTGCGCTTGTTGCAGGCGTAATGCGCGCCATTGCGGAAATAGGGGCAGCGCGTCCGCTGCAGCAGATTGCCGCCCAGGCTCGCCATGTTGCGCAGCTGCTGCGACGCCGCCTTGGCCAGCGCCTCCGCCAGCACCGGGCAGCGGCGCAGGATCTCGGGGTGGTGCGACGCGTCGCTCATCCGCGCCAGGGCGCCGAAGGTGATCTCGTTCTCGCCGATCTCGATGCCATCCAGCCCGGGCATGCCGGAGATGTCGAGCAGCGCATCCGGCGTCTCGATGCCGAGCTTCATCAGGTCGTAGATTGTGGTGCCGCCGGCCAGGATCCGGGCGCCGCCGGCGAGGGCGGCGGGTACCGCCTCCACCGCGCCGGCGCGGGCGTAATCGAAGGGGCGCATGCTCAGCCCTCCCGCATCTTGGGGGCGGCGTCGCGGATCGCCGCCAGGATGCCGGCATAGGCGCCGCAGCGGCAGAGATTGCCGCTCATCGCCTCGCGGATCTGCTCGTCGCTGCCGGCCTGGCCTTCGCGGACACAGGCGATGGCGGCCATGATCTGGCCCGGCGTGCAATAGCCGCATTGCAGCGCGTCATGGTCGATGAAGGCCTGCTGCATCGGGTGCAGCCGGCCCTCGGGCGCGATGCCCTCGATGGTCAGCACCGCGCGCCCCTCCACCTGCGCCGCCAGCGTCAGGCAGGATGCGACGCGCCTGCCATCGACATGCACGGTGCAGGCGCCGCACTGGCCATGGTCGCAGCCCTTCTTGGCGCCGGTCAGGTGCAACCGCTCGCGCAGCAGGTCGAGCAGCGAACTGCGCGGATCCACCGGCAGCGACACCGCCTGGCCATTCACCCGCAGCGACAGCGGCAGGCTGGCGCCGGGGGGCGGCGCCGCGGCCGCGGGGGGCGCCGCGGGGGTGGCGGTCTGCGCCGCGGCGGGCAGGGCGGAGAGGGCGGCCAGGGCGGCGCCGCAGCGCGCCAGGCCGCGTCGCGTGGCCTCGGGCGACGCGGCGTGTGGGTCGGGGGCGTCATCCATCGCGAATTCGGTCACCGGCAGGTCCTTTCCATCGCGGGCGAGGCCGGGGGAGGCCGCCTCGGCCTGGCGAGGGAAAGCTATTCACGCCGGTGGGGAAGAATAATCCCGCCATGCTTGACATGTCCGTTCGGGAAGCGCGAACAATCCGCATGGACCGGCTGGATGTGATGCGGCTGCTGACCCGCATCGTCGAGACAGGCAGCTTCAGCGCGGCGGCCCGCGACCAGGGCCTGCCGCGCTCCACCGCGACCGAGGCGATCCAGCAGCTGGAGGCGCGGCTGGGCGTGCGGCTGCTGAACCGCACCACGCGCCATGTCTCGCCGACGCGGGAGGGCGAGGCCTATTACCATCGCTGCCTGTCGATCCTGGCCGAGGTCGAGGATGCCGAGGGCAATCTGGCCGCAAGCCAGCCGCGCGGCCTGCTGCGCATCGATGTGCATGGCCGCATGTTCCGCAGCCTGATCCTGCCCGCCCTGCCCGAGTTCCTGGCACGGCATCCGGGCCTCGAGCTGCGCATCGGCGAGGGCGACCGGCTGGTCGACCTGGTGCGGGAGGGGGTGGATTGCGTGGTCCGCGCCGGCGTGCCGGCGGAAAGCGGCATGATCCTCCGCCGCCTGGGCCAGCTGCCGGAGGCGACGGGCGCCAGCCCCGACTACCTGGCCCGCCACGGCGTGCCGCGCACGCCCGACGAGCTGGAGGGGCACCAGATGGTGGGGTTCGTCTCCTCGGCCAGCGGCGAGGTGATGGCGCTCGACTTCCACCAGGGCGGGCGGCTGCGCGAGGTGATGCTGCCCAGCCGCATCACCGTCACCGGCTCCGACACCAGCCTGGCGCTGGCGCGGCTGGGCTATGGGCTGGTGCAGGCGCCGCGCTACGGCATGGAGGCGGATTTCGCCGCCGGCACGCTGGTCGAGGTGCTGCCGGATTTCCCGCCCTCCTCGATCCCGGTCTCCGCCCTCTATCCGCAGAGCCGCCAGCTCTCGCCCCGGGTGCGGGTCTTCGTCGACTGGCTGGTGCAGATCTTCCGCCCCTTCCGCGACTGAGCGGGCGCTCAGCCCGCGCCCTGGCGGCGGCGCAGCCCGCGCAGCAGGAGCTCCGCCTCATGCCGCGCGCTGCGGGCGACCAGCGCGGCGAAATCCTCGACCAGCGCCGAGCGCGGCTGCCAGGTCGGGAAGAACACGCCATAGGGCAGCGGGATGGCGGGGGCGAAGGCGCGGATGACCATCTGCGGCGCCGGGGAGGAGCGGGCAACGAAGGGATCGGCCAGCGCGACGCCGAGGCCGAGCGCCGCCATCTGGCAGACCACCACGCCATTCGAGGCCTCGAACCGTGCCCGGGGCGTCACCCCGGCCTCGCGGCAATGCTGCTCCAGCCCCTGGCGCAGCAGGGAGCGCGGATGCGTCACCACCATGTCGTGGCCGGGGAGGTCCGTCACCGTCACCACTGGCCGGGCCGCCAGCGGATGGTCGCGCCGCATCACCGCCACCGCCTCCACCTCGCAGAGCGGCTCCACCTTCAGCCCGGCATGCGCCAGCGGCAGCACGGTGACGCCCATGTCGAAATGCTCCTGCTCCAGCACCGTCTCGGCATCCAGGCGGATGCGGGTGTCGATGGTGGCGGAGAAATCCGGCACCCGGGCGGCCATGGCGCGCAGCGCCTGGCCCAGCACGAAGCTCGCCACCTGCGGCGCGGTCAACAGGCGGAGATGGTTGTCCTTCTTGCCCTGGCGGATGCCGCTGGCCAGCCGCGCCAGCCCGTCATGCCCGGCCAGCACGCGCTCGGCCTGCTGCCAGAAGCGGAAGCCCTCGGCGGTCAGCGCCAGGCGGCGATTCTCGCGGCTGAACAGGGCGAAGCCCAGCTCCTGCTCCAGCGCCGCCAGCAGCCGCCCGACCTGGGGCTGGGTCCGCCCCAGCCGCGCCGCCGCCTGGGAGACCGAGCCGCCCTCGACAAAGGCGCGCAGCGCCTCGAGTGACCGCAGATTGTGCACAATCGCCCCCTGACCCTGTGCGGAAACCGCATGATCTGCACGGTATAATGCATTTGACGCATCGGGCACGCTTGGGCATCGGTGACGCAACCATGACAGCGGCCGAGGGGCCGGCAGCGAGGGTGCGAGCATGTCCGACAGTGATCACGGCAGTGCCGCCTGGCACGTCACCCCTTCGGCCTATGAAGCCGCGCGCGAGGCTGCCCATGCCCTGCCGGCCGCGCCCGAATCCCGCTACCTGGCGATGCGCGATGGCTGCCGCATCGCCATCGATGTCTGGCGGCCCGAGGGCGCCAAGGGCCCGGTGCCCGCCATCCTGATCCTCACCCCCTATTACCGCCGCTTCGCGGTGGCGCCGGGCAGCGCGGCGGACGCCATCCCCAATGCCGGCAAGTTCGTGCGCCATCTGGTGCCGCGCGGCTATGCGGTGGTGGTGGTGGATGTGCGCGGCACCGGTGCCTCTTTCGGCACGCGCGACAGTTTCCGCTCGCCGAAGGAGCGCGAGGACAGCCGCGAGATCGCCGATTGGATCGTCGCGCAGCCCTGGTCGGACGGGCAGATCGGCGCCACCGGCATCTCCTATCCGGGTGCTGCCTCCGACTTCCTGGCCAGCACCGGCCACCCCGCGGTGAAGGCCATCGCGCCGCTGTTTGCCGTCTGGGACACCTATGCCGACAACTACTATCCCGGCGGCATCCTGCTGAAGCAGCTGGCCAAGAGCTATGACGATTTGATGGTCGCCATGGACCATGACCGGCGCGACCTGCTGCGCAACTATGTCTACTACGCCAACCCCGATCTGCGCGGCCCGCATCCGGTGGACGAGGATGCGGATGGCAGCCTGCTCGCCGCCGCGCTGCGCGAGCATCTGGGCAATTTCCGCCAGCCGGATTTCATGGGCGAGTTCCGCTTCCGCGAGGAGCCGCTGCCTTATGATCCCTCCTTCAGCTCCGCCTCCTTCAGCCCCTATTCGGTGAGCGAGGGCATCCGCCCGGATGTCGCGGTGCTGGCGGTCTCCGGCTGGATGGATGGCGCGGGCTACGCCAATGGCGCCATTTCCCGCTATCTGACGCTGCGCGGGAACAAGGTGCATCTGCTGCTCGGCCCCTGGGATCATGGGGCGCGCTGCAATGTCTCCCCCTGGCGGCGGGAGCAGACATCCGAATTCGCGCTGCTCGGCGCGCTGCTGCGCTTCTTCGACCATTACCTGCTGGGCCGCGACACCGGGCTCGAAGCCGAGCAGCCGGTGCATTATTTCAGCCTGCACGCGGAGGAATGGCGCGGCGCCGCATCCTGGCCGCCGGTCGAGACCGTGCAGCGCCTGCATCTGGGCGAGGCCATGCTGGACGCGGTGGCGGGCGAGGCGGGGCACGAAAGGATCAACGCCGATTTCGCCTGGGGCAGCGGCAGCGGCACGCGCTATGAGCGCATCGCCGGCATCAACAGCACCACCTACTACGCCGATTGGCCGCAGCGGGAGGCGCAGCTGGCCGGCTGGTCCTCGGCCCCGCTGGCGCAGGATATGGAGCTGACCGGGCATGGCCTGGCCGATCTCTGGCTCAGCGCCGACACGCCGGATGCCGCGCTCTTCGTCTATCTCTCCGAGGTCGAGGCGGATGGCACGGTGCGCTACGTCACCGAAGGCCTGCTGCGCGCGCTGCACCGCAAGGAAAGCCCGGCGCCCCCGCAGTACCGCACCAGCTGGCCCTTCCGCTCCTTCCGGCGGGAGGATGCGGCGCCGCTGGTGCCGGGCCAGGTGGAGCGCATCCGCGTGCCCCTGCTGCCGGTCTCCTGGGTGTTCCGCGCCGGTTCGCGCATCCGCCTCTCCATCGCCGGCATGGATGCCGACCATTGCGTGCAGGTGCCGCATGGCCGCCCGCCGGAACTGCGCCTGCTGCGCGGTGGCGACCGGGGCTCGGCCCTGGAACTGCCGCTGCGGCCGGCGCGCTGAATTCACAACAAGGAAACGCCCATGCAACGCCGCCAGTTCCTGGCCGCCACCGGCCTGCTCGCCACCACCGGCTGGGGGGCGCTGGCGCCGCGCCCGGCCCGCGCTCAAACCGCGACGCTGCGCATCGGCCTGGGCGGCGCCTTCACCACGGTGGACCCGCATTTCTACCACGCGGTGCCGAACCACACCGTCGCCATGCACATGTTCGAGCGGCTGATCAACCGCGCCCCCGATGGGCGCCTGATCCCCGGCCTGGCGACGGAGTGGCGGCTGCTCTCCGACACGCTGTGGGAGTTCAAGCTGCGCCCCGGCGTGAAATTCCATGATGGCGGCGACTTCACCGCCGACGACGTGGTCTTCACCTTCGAGCGCGCCCGCGACGTGCCGAACAGCCCGGGCGGCTTCGGCGGCTTTCTCCGCGCCGTGCAGCGGGTCGAGGTGATCGACCCGCTGACCATCCGCCTGCACACGCCGGTGCCGGCGCCGGATCTCGGGCCGAACCTCACCTATGTCGGCATCGTCTCCCGCCGTGTGGGCGAGGGCGCGACCACCGCCGACTACAATTCCGGCAAGGCGGCGATCGGCACCGGCCCGTACAAATTCGCGTCCTACACGCCCGGCAGCCGCGTCGATCTGGCGCGCAACGAGCTGTGGTGGGGCGAGAGGCAGGGCTGGGAGAGTGTCTCCCTGCGCCTCATCACCAACCCGGCCGGCCGCACCGCCGCGCTGCTCTCGGGCGATGTCGATCTGATCGACACCCCCTCCGTCACCGACCTGCCGCGGCTGCGCGAGGATTCTCGCGTCAATGTCGCCGCCATCCCCGGCATCCGCCTGCTCTATCTGACGCCCGATCTGTCGCGCGAGGGCGAGAGCCCCTTCGTCACCGACAGGAGCGGCAAGCCGCTGCCCAAGAACCCGTTCCGTGATCTGCGGGTGCGCCAGGCGCTGTCGCTGGCGCTGCAGCGCGACGCGCTGGGCGAGCGGGTGATGCTCGGCACCGGCGCGGCGACCGGCCAGTGGATGCCGCCCGGCGCCTATTCCTACGCGCCGAACCTGGCGCCGCCGAAGCCCGACCCGGAGCGGGCCCGCCGCCTGCTGGCCGAGGCCGGCTTCCCGGAGGGCTTCAACCTCACGCTCCACACGCCGAATGACCGCTACCCCAATGATGCGCGGCTGGCCCAGGCCATCGCCCAGATGTGGACGCGCATCGGCGTGCAGACCACGGTCGAGGCGATGCCCTGGAGCACCTATGCCGCGCGCGGCGGCCGCCAGGAATTCTCCATGGGGCTGTGGGGCTGGGGCAGCGCCACTTTCGAGGGCGGCTACATGCTCAGCCAGTGCATGGCCAGCTATGACAAGGAGCGCAGCCTGGGCCTGTACAATTACGGCCGCTACAGCAGCCCCGAGCTGGATGCGCTGATCATCCGCGCCACCTCCACCGTCGAGGATGCGGCGCGCGAGGCGCTGCTGATCGAGGCGACGGAGAAGGCGATGGCGGATGTGCCGCTGATCCCGCTGCTGATGCTGCAGAACATCTGGGCGGTGCGGAAGGGTGTGACGCTCTCGCCGCGCTCGGATGAGCGGACGCTCGCCATGGACGCGAAGGCGGAGGGCTGAGCATGGCGCAGCATTCCGATCCGCTGCCGCATCTGGCCCGCCTGGCGCTCGCCCAGGCGGAGGAGGGCCAGCCGCATTCCAGCTTCGCCGCGCTGGACGCGGCGCTGGCGGCGGTGGTCGGCCACCGGCTCTGCACCATCCAGATCCATTATCCGGGTGGCGAGGCGGAGCGTGTCTATTCCAACGTGCCGCAGCATTACGCCGTGGGCGGGCGCAAGCGCGCCTCCGACGCGCCGCGCATGCGCGAGCTGATGCAGCATGGCCGCCCGATCCTGATCCGGACCGAGGCCGAGCTGCGCGCCAGCTACCCGGACCATGCCGGCGCCAGCGCGCTGGGCTGCGGCAGCGCCATGAACACGCCGGTGCGCTGGCAGGGCCGCACGCTGGGCCAGGTGAACCTGATGCATCAGGAAGGCTGGTACGGCGAGGCCGACCTGCCGCTGGTGCGCTGCTTCGCGCAATATCTGGTGCCCGCCTTCCTCGCCTTGGCCGAGGCCGGCTGACACCGCCCAACCACCACCCAGGCGCCGCGCGCCCGTCTTGGAGAGCATGAGCATGTTCGCTGGACTTCCCCGCCGCCGCCTGCTGCAGGGCGCCGCCCTGCTGGCGCTGCCCGCCGGCCCGGCCATGGCCCAGGCGCCCTGGCCGCAGGCCCGCGCCATCAATGTGGTGGTCCCCTTCGGCGCCGGCGGCGCCACCGACATCGCCGCCCGCGTCATCGCCCAGGAGATGCAGGCGAGCCTCGGCCAGAGCCTGGTGCTGGAGAACAGGGGCGGCGCCGGTTCTACCCTCGGCACCGGTTATGCGGCGCGGCAGGCGCCGGATGGCTACACGCTGCTGATCACCACGATCAGCGGGCTGGCGATCGGCCAGACCCTGTATCGCGGCCGCATCCAGTATGATGCCGACACCTCCTTCGCCCATATCGCCATCATGATGGGCACGCCCTATCTGCTGTGTGTCGATCCGCGCCTGCCGATCCGCAGCCTGGCCGACTATGTCGCCGCCTCGCAGAGCCGGGTGATGGATTACGGCACCTCGGGCGTCGGAGGCGTCGCGCATCTGATCGGGCTGCGGCTGGCGCGCGCCACCGGCGCGAAGCTGGAGCATGTGCCCTATCGCGGCTCCACCCAGGCGATCACCGATGTCATGGCGGGTGTCGTGCCCTCGGTGATGGACAGCCTGACGGCCACCAGCGCGCATCTGCGCTCCGGCGCGCTGCGGGCGCTGGCGACCTCGGCGCCTGAGCGCTCGCCCGATTTCCCGGATGTTCCGACCTTCCGCGAACTCGGCTATCCGGATGTGGTGGCCGATGGCTGGGCGGGCCTCGCGGCACCGGCCGGCACGCCGCGCCCGGTGCTGGAGAAGCTGGCCGAGGCGGTGCGCAAGGCGCAGGACAGCCCCAATGTGCAGCGCCGCTTCGCCGAGACCTCGACCACGGCGGGGCGGCTCTATCTGGACGCGGCGCAGGATTTCGTGCGCCGTGAGGTGGCGAGCTGGAAGCCGGTGATCGAGGCCTCCGGCATCACGCCGGACTGAGCGGCGGCGGAACGGGCAAGGAAGCGGGGAGAGAGCGGATGCGCGGCATCGTGGTGGCGGCCCAGCCGGAAGCGGCGGAAGCGGGCGTCGAAATCCTGCGGCAGGGCGGCAATGCGGTGGACGCCGCCATTGCCTGCGCCTTCAGCCAGGGCGTGGTGGACCCGCAGATGTGCGGCATCGGCGGCTTCGGCGCCATGCAGATCTGTATGCCGAAGCAGGGCGTGCACAGCGTGCTGGAATTCTTCGCCCGCGCGCCGCTCTCCGCCACGCCGGAGATGTGGGCGGACAAGTTCATCGGCCAGTCGCGCGACGGTTTCGTCTTCCTGCTCGACGACCAGAGCAACGATATCGGCTATGGCTCGGTCGGCACGCCAGGCAATGTGGCGGGCTATACCGAGGCGCTGTCGCGCTTCGGCACCATGAAGCTGCGGGACGTGATGGCGCCGGCCATCGCGCAGTCGCGCCGCGGCGTGATGGTGCGGCCCTATGTCCACTATTACTGGGCGCTGGACCACGGCAATGACGGCCAGGTCAATGTCGAGGACAAGCTGCGCTTCAGCGAGACCGGGCGGCAGGTCTATTTCCGCCCCGATGGCAGGCTGAAGCGCCCGGGCGACATTCTGCGCAACCCGGAGATGACGCGCACGCTGGAGCGCATCGCCGAAGGCGGCGCCGATTCCTTCTATCGCGGCGACATCGCGCGCGAGATCGCGGCCGACATGGCGGCGCGCGGCGGCGGCATCACGCTGGAGGACCTCGCCGCCTATCGGGTGCGGGAGAAATCGCCCTGCTGGGGCGAATATCGCGGGCTGCGCGTGGCCTCCAACCCGCCGCCGGCGGGCGGCGGCTCGCTGATCGAGCTGCTGCACATCCTGGCGCAATTCGATCTCGGCGCGCTGGAGCACAACAGCGTCGAGCATCTGCGCATCCTGGCGGAAGCCATGAAATGGATGACCATCGACAAGGACGCCCATATGGGCGACCCGGATTTCGTCGATGTGCCGATGGAGCGGCTGCTCTCCGCCGCGCATGCCAGGGCGCTGGCGGTGCGTATCCGCGCGGGCGAGAAGGCCGCGGTGCCGCGCGCCGAGGAGCCGCGCGACCCGCCCGACACCACCGTGGTCTGCGTCGTCGATGCGGCGGGCAATGCGGTGTCGATGACGCACACGCTGGGCATCCCCTCCGGTGTCATCACCCCGGGGCTCGGCTTCATGTACAATGGCTGCATGAGCGGCTTCGACCCGCGCCCGGGCCGTGCCGCCTCCATCGCTCCGGGGAAGAGCCGCGCCAGCGCCATGGCGCCGACCCTGCTCTTCGAGGGCGACGCGCCCTGCATGGTGCTGGCCGCCCCGGGCGGCACCTATATCGTGCCGGCGCTCGCCCAGGCGATCAGCAATGTCGTCGATTTCGGCATGAGCATGGCGGAGGCTGTGGCGGCGCCGCGCATCGTCGCGCTGAGCGACACGATCGATGTCGCCAACCGCATCCCGCACGGCACCACCGATGCCCTGGCGGCGCTGGGCTATCCGATCGCGCGCTCCTATCAGAGCTATGCCTTCGGCGCCCCGCATGGGCTGGCGCTGCGCGACGGCGCCTGGCAGGGCGGCGCCGACCCGCAGCGCGACGGCATGGCGATGCGGGCCTGAATAGGGCGCGGCGGGCGGATCAGCCCGCCGCGCTGTTCCGCGGCTCGGCGGCCAGCGCGCAGAGCCGCTCGGTCAGGCGATAGGAATCGACGAAGGAGCCGACCGGCAGGAATTCATCGCGCGAGTGGAAATTGTGGGCGCCGGTGAAGTAGTTCGGCGTCGGCACACCGCGCGCCGACAGCGCCGAGCCATCCGTGCCGCCGCGCATGGCGATCACCTTGGGCGTGATGCCCATCTGCCCCATCGCCTGCACGATCAGATCGACGCAGTGCCGGTCATTGCCCAGCGCGGCGTCGATATTCTGGTAGCTGTCCTCGATCTTCACCTCGATCTTCGCGCGCGGGTGGCGGGCGCGCAGACGCTCCACCGCCTCGGCCACATAGGCCTTGCGCTCGGCGAAGCGGGCCCCGTCATGGTCGCGGATCGACATCTGCAGCCGCGCGCTGCCCTGGTTGCCGGAAATGCCGTTGCACCACCAATAGCCCTCGCGCCCCTCGGTGTGCTCGGGCGTCTGCAGCGGGTCGAACAGCCCCACCAGCTCGGTGGCGATCAGGATCGGGTTCACCAGCACGCCCTTGGCGGTCATCGGATGGGCGGTGACGCCGGTGATGTCGACGGTGACGCCGGCGGCGTTGAAGGTCTCATAGACCAGCTCGCCGCGCTCGCAGCAATCGATGGTGTAGGCGAAGGCGACGGGGAAACGCGCCAGCTCCATCACCTTGGCGCCGCGCAGCCCGATCTCCTCATCGGGCACGAAGGCCAGGATGATGTCGCCGCGCGGCGCATCGCTGTGCCGCAGCCGGTCCGCCAGGGTCATCAGCACGGCGATCGCCGCCTTGTTGTCGGCGCCCAGCACGCTGGTGCCGTCGCTGACAAGGATCTCCTGGCCGCGATAGGGCAGGATCTCGGGATGCTCGGCGACCCGCAGCCAGATATCCTGTTCGCGGTTCAGCGGCAGGTCCTCGCCCTCGAAGCGCAGGCGCTGCGGCTTCACCACGGGCGAGAGGCCGACATCCACCGTGTCCAGATGCGCCACGAAGCCGATGCAGGGGGCGTCGGCCCGGTTGCCGGGCAGCCGCGCCGTCAGCACGCTGTGCGCGTCGAGATGGATATCGGCCAGGCCCAGCGCCGCCAGCTCCTCTCGCAGCAGCTCCGCCAGGCGGCGCTGGCCCTGGGTGCTGGGCACGCTGGTCGCCGCCGCGTCGCTCTGGCTCTCCACCGAGAGGTAGCGGAAGAAGCGCTCGATCAGCTGCTCGGCAAGGGCATCGGCCATGGCAAGGCTCCGGGAATCAGGGGCGGGGCGGGCCGGCGCCGGGGCACGGACCGCGACAGGGGCGGTATCATCGCCCCGCCCGGGCCCCGGCGCCAAGGGGGCGGCCGATCTGAAGATCGGGCGCAGCCCCGCTGGGACCGGTCCTAAATGCGGTGCGATGCAAAATGCCGCTCCGGCCTCCCTTGCCGGTAACGATGCATTTCAGTTAATGAAAATCACTCGCATTTGCACGCCTGGGGTGGGCGCCATGCGGCCGCCCGGTGCAGCCCTGCCGGCGGCGCGCCGGGTGCCGGTGCTTCCCCGGGCCGGAACAAGGATCGACGCCCGATGTCCCCGACCCACGGCCAGGAAGCCCCCGACCGCGCGCCCCAGGCGAGCCGTCCGGATGGCGGGGACAGCCCGGCCCGCGCCGCCAGCATCGCCAGCGCCACCGTGACCCTGGCCGGCGCCGTGCTGGCGGCCGGCCTGAGCGTGGCGCCCGCCGCGCAGGCCCAGACGGCCCAGAGCGCGGCCCCGGCCCAGGCCGAGCCGGCCTCCGGCGTGGTGGCGCTGCCCAATCTGCAGGTCACCGGCTCCTCCAGCCCGCAGCCCGGCCTGCCGCCGGCGCTGCCGGGCGGGCAGGTGGCCCGTGGCGGCTCGCTCGGCCTGCTCGGCACCGGCGACATCATGGCGACGCCGTTCAGCACCAACAATTTCACCTCGCAGCTGATCGAGGACCAGCAGGCGCGCACCGCCGCCGACACGCTGATCAACGATGCCTCGGTGCGGCTGACCACCGGCAGCAACGGCTTCGACGACACCTTCCAGATCCGCGGCTATGGTGTCTCCGCCTCGGATGTCGGGCTGAACGGGCTGTACGGGCTGGTGCCCTCCAACCGCGTGCCGGGGCAGATGATCGAGCGGATCGAGCTGCTGAAGGGCCCGGGCGCGCTGATCAACGGCATCGCGCCGGGCGGCAGCATCGGCGGCGGCATCAACATCGTCACCAAGCGCGCCGGCGATGAGCCGCTGACCCGCCTGACCACCACCTATATCGGCAGCGAGAATTTCGGCCTGCATGCCGATATCGCCCGCCGCTATGGCGAGAACCGCGAATGGGGCATCCGCTTCAACGGGCTGCTGCGCGATGGCGAAGGCTCGATCGATGGCGGCAATATCCGCACCGGCCTCGGCACGCTCGGCCTCGACTATCGCGGCGAGCGGCTGCGCTGGAATGCCGATTTCATCTATCTGCGCGACGACACCGACAATTTCCGCCCGCAGATCGCCATCCAGCCCAGTGCCACGGCGATCCCGAAGCCGCCCGATGCGCGCAGCAACTGGTTTCCCGGCACCACGCTGCGCCAGCAGGACACCACGCTCGCCACCCGCGTCGAGTATGACCTGACCGAGTCGCTCACCGCCTATGTCGGCTTCGGCTATCGCGAGGGCTGGAACGAGCAGGACTTCCCCAATGCCAATCCGGGCGCGCGCGCCAATGGCGATTTCACCGTCCGCAACTCCTTCTACGATTCCTACACCGAGACCTATAGCGGCACGGCCGGCGCGCGCTGGCGCTTCAACACCGGCCCCGTCGGCCACACGCTGAATGTCGGCTTCACCGGCTTCCAGCAGGAGGCCGGCAATGCCTACATCACCTCCGCCGGCACCGTGGCCTCCAACATCTACCGCCCCTCGCCGCTGCCGCGCGTCACCGCGCTGCGCACCGATCCGCAGCGCGCCTCGGACACGCGGCTGACCAGCTTCGCGGTGGCCGACACGCTGTCCTTCGCCGATGACCGGCTGCTGGTCACGCTCGGCGTGCGCGAGCAGAATGTGCTGGTCGACAGCTACAACACCGCCAATGGCGCGCGCACCAGCCGCTACGATGCCAGCGCCACCACGCCGCTGGCCGGCGTGGTGTTCCGCGTGCTCGACAATGTCTCGCTCTATGCCAATTACGCGCAAGGCCTGACCCGCGGCACCATCGTCGGCGCCGGCTATGTCAACACCGGCGCGGTGCTGGCGCCCTTCAAGTCCGAGCAGTACGAGGCTGGCGTGAAGGTGGAGTGGGGCGGGCTGACCACCACCGCCGCGGTGTTCCAGCTGACCCGGCCGAACCAGGTCACCACCACGGCCAATGAGCTGGCCTATGATGGCGAGCAGCGCAACCGCGGCATCGAGCTGATGGCCTTCGGCGAGCTGATGCCCGGCCTGCGCGGCCTGGTCGGCGCCACGCTGATGGAGCCCGAGCTGACCCGCACGCAGAACCCGGCCGAGGCCGGCAACAAGGCCGCCGGCGTGCCGGAGCGGCTGTTCTCCGGCGCGCTGGACTGGGATGTGCCGGGCGTGCCGGGTCTCGCCCTGAATGGCCGCGTCATCTACACCTCCGGCTCCTACATGAACGCCGCCAACACGCTGCGCTTCGATGGCTGGACGCGGGTCGATATCGGCGCCCGCTACACCACCGAGATCTCCGGCAAGCCGGTCACCTTCCGCGCCAATCTGGAGAATGTGACGGATGAGCAGTACTGGCTGACCAGCGGCAATTACGTGACCGTGGGCGCGCCGCGCACCGTCATCGTCTCGGCGGCCTTCGACTTCTGATGGTGCGGGGGCACACCGCGCCCCTGCTGCCCCGCCTGCGCCGGGCGGCGCCGGTGGCGTCGCGCATCCTGGCCGCGCTGTTCGGCGGCTATGGGCTGGCGGCGCTCTCCAGCCTGGCCGCGCTGGCCCTGCCCGCCAGCCGGCCGCAGGCGGTTCTCACCGGCATGCTGTTGAGTTTTCTGTTCTACGCGGCGGCGGTGCTGTGGTGCTTCGCCGCCCGCAGCGCCAGGCGCGCCTGGGCCGGGCTGGCGCTGGTGGCGGCGCCGCTGGGCCTCGCCGCCTGGTGGGCGGCATGACCACGCCCCCGGCCCCTCCGCGCCGCAGCCTGCGCCAGAGCATGTCCGGCCTGCACATCTGGGCCGGGCTGCTGTTCGGCTGGCTGCTCTACGCCATGTTCCTCACCGGCACGGTGGCGTATTTCAAGGACGAGCTCTCGCTCTGGATGCGGCCCGAGCTGCCGGCGGCGGCCACGGCCCCCGACCAGGCGCTGGCGGCGCAGCGCGTGGCCGAGGCGCTGGGGCGGATGGCGCCCGGCGCCAGCCAGTGGAGCCTGCGGCTGCCGGATGCGCGCAACCCGGATGTCGACGCCTTCTGGCGCGGCGGCGGCGCCCCGGGCGAGCGCCGCTTCGGCGCCGCGCGCTTCGAGGCCGCGACCGGCGCGCCGATCGCGGCGCGGGAGACGCAGGGCGGCGAGTTCTTCCTGCGCTTCCACTTCCAGTTCCACTACATGCCGGTGCTGTGGGGCCGCTGGCTGGCCGGCGCGGCGGCGATGCTGATGCTGGTCGCCATCCTCAGCGGCGTCATCACGCACAAGAAGATCTTCGTCGACTTCTTCACCTTCCGCTGGGGCAAGGGGCAGCGCGCCTGGCTGGACGCGCACAATGCGCTGTCGGTCTTCGGCCTGCCCTTCCATCTGATGATCACCTATACCGGGCTGGTCACGCTGATGGCGCTCTACATGCCCTGGGGCGAGCGCGCCGGCCTGCGCAGCGCCGCCGAGCGGCAGGAATTGTCCACCCAGCTCAGCGCCTTCCTCCGGCCCGGCCGGCCCGCCGGCGAGGCGGTGAAGCTGGCGCCGGTCGACGCCATGGTGCGGCAGGCCGAGGCGCGCTGGGGCCAGGGCCAGGCCGGGCGCGTCACCATCACCCTGCCGGGCGATGCCGCCTCCCGCGTCGCGGTGTCGCGCGGCGAGGCCGGGCGCGTCTCGATGAGCCCGCAATACCTGGAATTCTCCGGCGCGACCGGCGCGCTGCTCTCGGTGCGCGACAGTGTCGGCGCGGCGGCCGAGGCGCGCGGTGTGCTCTACGCCCTGCATCTCGGCCGCTTCAGCGACACCGCGACGCGCTGGCTGTATTTCCTGGTCAGCCTGGCGGGCACCGCCATGGTCGGCACCGGGCTGGTGCTCTGGGCGGTGAAGCGCCGGGCGAAGCTGGCCGAGGGCGCGCGCCCGCCGCTCGGGCTGCGGCTGGTGGAGCGGCTGAACATCCCCGGCATCGCCGGGCTGTCCATCGCCATGGCGGGCTTCCTCTGGGCCAACCGGCTGCTGCCCGCCAATCTGCCCGGCCGCGCCGTGTGGGAGGTGGATCTCTTCTTCATCCTGTGGGGCCTCACGCTGCTGCACGCGGTGCTGCGCCCCGTCCGCCGCGCCTGGCTGGAGCAGCTCTGGCTGGCCGCCGCGCTGCTGGCGCTGCTGCCGCTGCTGAGTGCCGCCACCACCGGCCGGCCGCTCTGGCACAGCCTGGCGCGGGGCGACTGGGTCTTCGCCGGGCTGGAGCTGACCTGCTGGGCGCTGGCGGCGCTGCATGCGGCGCTGGCCCTTGGCCTGGCGCGGCATCGTGGCCGGGCGCGCCGCGCCGTGGCGGCCACCGCATGAGCCATGCCCTGGCCCTGCTGCTCTGCCTGGCGGGGTTCGCGGCGCTCGCCGCCGCCAGCGAGGCGCCGCAGCGGGCCGTGCTGCGCCGGATCCTGCCCCGCGCCACCCGCCTGGCGCTGCGCGGCCTGGGCGCTTCCCTGCTGCTGCTGGCGCTCGGCCAGCTGGTGGCGGGGCGGGGCTGGGGGCTCGGGCTGGTGGTGTGGAGCGGCCATCTGAGCCTCGCCGCCGGGCTCACCTATCTGTCGCTGATCGGCTGGGCGCGCCGCGCCCGGCCCGACCCCTCCCGCCCTGGCCGAGGATGACCGCCATGCCGAACACTCCCCGCCCGATCTCCCGCCGCCTGGCGCTGGCGGCGCTCGCCGGCGGGCTCGCCACGCCGGCGCTGGCCCAGGGCGGTGTCCGCATCCGCCATGCCGAGGGCGAGATTTTTCTTCCAGATGTGCCGCGGCGGATCGTCTCGCTGGGCTTCCGGGCGCATGATTCGGTGCTGGCACTGGGGGTCACGCCGGTGGCGATCCGGCACTGGTTCGGCGACCAGCCGGGCGGGCTATGGCCCTGGGCGAGGCCGCTGGTGCAGGGGGCGGCGCCGCTTCTGCTGCCGCGCGAGGTGTCGCTGGAAAGCGTCGCGGTGCTGCAGCCGGACCTGATCATCGGCATCGGCGGTGGCCTGACCTCGGAGCAGTATGTGGCGCTGTCGCGTGTCGCCCCGGTGCTGATGCAGCCCGAGGGCCAGCCGGCCTACAGCACCGATTGGGATGTGATGCTGCAGAGCATCGGCCTGGCGCTGGGCCGGCAGGACCGGGCGGCCGAGCTGGTGGCCGGGCTGCGCGGCCGCTTCGCCGCAATGCGGGCGCGGCATCCCGGCTGGGCCGGCCGCACCGCCACGGCGGCGTATAATTTCGGCGGCGAGACCGGGGTGTTCATGCCGGGCGACAGCCGCGGCCAGTTCCTGGCCGAGCTGGGCTTCACCCCGCCCGAGGCGTTGACGCGGCTGAGCCGCGCGAGGGGCTTCTACGCGCCGCTCTCGCCCGAGGATCTGTCGCCGCTGGAGGCCGATCTGCTGCTCTGGGTGTCCTCGACCGAGCCGGTGCCGGACATCGCCCATCTGCCGCTGCGCCGTTTCCTGCGCGCCTATCGCGAGGGGCGGGAGGTGGTGGCCGGCCCGCTGATCGCCGCCGCCCTGTCCTTCGGCAGCGTGCTGTCGCTGCCCTATGCGCTGGAGGTGCTGGAGGGCGAGATGGTGCTGGCGCTGGATGGCGACCCGGCGACGCGGGTGCCGTCGGCCGCGAAGGCGGGGCTGGCCCCCTGATGGCGGGGTCCGGGGGGACCCTGTCCCCCCGGCGGCGGGGGTCTGGGGGAGGCGGAGCCTCCCCCAGGTGAAAGGCGCGGTCTGGGGGAAGCGGAGCCTCCCCCAGGTGAAAGGCGCGGTCTGGGGGAGGCGGAGCCTCCCCCAGGGATGCTCAGACCGCCCCGGTCCAGATCGCCGGCACGAAGCGATAGCCTTCGCCTTCCTTCACCACATAGCCATTGGCGGGGAAGGGGAAGTGGTAGCCGATGCAGCGCAGCCGGTCGGTCGCCACCTGGTCGAAGACGCGGCGCCGGGTCGCTTCCGCCATCTCGGCATCCATGTCGAACACCAGGTGCCAGCCGGGATGGGCCAGGTTCAGCTCGGGGCGGTTGGTGATGTCGCCCAGCACCATCACCTGGTCGCTGCCATCGGCGATCAGGTAGCTGGTATGGCCCGGCGTGTGGCCATGGGTGGCGATGGAGCGGATGCCGGGCACCACCTCCGCCCCCGGGGCGATGCGGCGCAGCTTCGCCTGGTAGGGGGTGAAGCGGCGGCGCACCGCGGCGAAGGCGCCGCGCATCGCCTCCGGCGCGCGGCTGGCCTGGCCCTCATCGGTCCAGAAGGCCCATTCCGGCTCGGGCACCACCACCTCGGCATTGGGGAAGGCGGGGCGGCCTTCGGCGTCGGTCAGGCCGCTGATGTGGTCGGCGTGGAAATGCGTCATGACGATCAGCGTCACCTGCTCCGGCGCCAGGCCGGCGGCGCGCAGATTGGCCGGGATGCTGCCGGCGGTGGCGCCGAGCTGCCCGCCCGTGCCGGTGTCGAACAGCACCAGGCCTGAGGGCGTCTCCAGCACCGTCACGGTGTAGGGGATGTCGAGATGCTGGGTGGGCATGAAGGCGCCCTGCAGCGCCGCCTCCACCGCCGCGCTGTCGGCGTTGCGGATGAAGCCCTGGGTCGGGTTGGGGCGGCGGCCGAAACCGTCATGCACCACCGTCACCACCCGGCTGCCGACGCGGAAGCGGTAGAAGCCCGGCGCCTGGGTGGCGGTGCCGCCGGCCCCGGCGGTGGCGGCGGGCGCCGCCTGCGCCAGGGCGTCGCCCAGCCCCAGCCGCAGGATGGCGGGCGCCATCACCAGGGCGCCGGCGGCGGTCAGCAGGCTGCGTCGGTCGAGTTCCATCTCTCACCCCTTTTGCGCGGCCGGGCCGCGTCGTGCTGGCGGCCCCTGCCGCGTCCTGCAGAGGGTGGGAGGAAAGCGCGCCGGATCAAGGTTTGCGGAGCGCCGGCGGCTGTGCATTCCGTCGCCCGGCGAATGTGTTACCTCAAGGTAAGCTTTTCGTTATCGAAGCGTCATCTTCGCCATTTCCGTTGGGACCCTCTGTGACCCTCTCGCCTCCGCCGACCCATCTGCTGGCCGAGTCCGGCCGCCTGTCGGCGCTGTACCAGCCGCGCGGCAGCGGGGCGCTGGTGATCTCGCTGGCGCCGCGCCAGGCGGAGCGGCGCATCTGGGGAGAGGATTTCCTGGCCCGGCTCGGTGTCTCGGTGCTGGGGCTGGTGGACCAGGGCGCCGCCTGGTACCCGCAGGCGGAGATGGCGCGGCTGCTGCCGGCGCTGCGCGAGGTGCTGGCCGCGCATCGGCGGGTGGTGCTGTATGGCTTCAGCATGGGCGGCTATGCGGCGCTGAAATACGCCGCGGCGCTGCGCGCCGATGCGGTGCTGGCCTTCTCGCCGCAATATTCGGTGCATCCCGACGATGTCGGCGATTTCGATTTCCGCCGCAGCCGGCAGGATTTCGACCCGGCGCTGCATGAGGGCATGCGCATCACCGCCGCGGATCTGTCCGGCCAGGCGCTGCTGTTCCGCGACCCGCTCTTCGCCGAGGATGCGCGCCATGCGGCGCTGATCGCCGAGGCGGCGCCGGTGCGGCTGGTGCCGACCCCGCTCTCCGCCCATGATTCCGTGCGCTTCGCCGCCGAGGCCGGCTGGGTGGAGCCGCTGCTGCGCGCCGCGCTGCAGGAGGCGCCGCCGCGCGGCCTGGCGCCGCGCCCGGTGCCGGAGGCGCTGCTGCGCCGGCATATCCGCCCGCGCCGGCTGCGCAGCCTGCAATACGGGCTGGGCCTGGCCGAGACGCTGGGCGCCAGGCGCGGCGAGGCGGCGGCGCTGGCCGTGCTGCAGCGGGCGGTGGCGGTCGGCAATTCTTCGGCCCGGCTGCGGCTGGAACTGGCGCATCGCCTGCTGGATGCCGGCCGGGTGGCGGAAGCCGAGACGCTGCTGGCCGCCGGCTTCCCGCGCCCGCCCGGCGCGGCGGAGGCGCCGCTGGCCCAGGAATTCCAGGCCCGGCTGGCGCGGCTGCGTGGCGAGTCCCTGCCGGTGCAGCCCGGTGAGGCGGCGCTGTGGCAGGCGGCGCGCGACTTCCTGCGGGGCCGCCTGTTCCCGGGCGAGAGCCTGCTGGTGCCGGAGGGGTTCGGGGCCTTGCCGGAGGGCGCCCTGCCCGCCGCCCCGCAAACGGACAGGTTGCCGGACTGGGCGGTGCTGCGCCATGCCGGGCTGCCGGCGCTGGGGCAGGGCTGGCTGCGCCGCCTGGCGGCGGAGACCGAGCCGGTGCTGGCCGAGCCGGGCTTTTCCATCTGGGCGCGGGTGCCGAGCTTCGGCCTGATCGACCGCCGCGACCACCCTGCGATCCGCCGGCTGCGGCGCGACCTGACGCGGGACTGGGTGCCGGGCTGACCGCCGCTACTTGCCGCGGGCGAAGACCACCACCGCCTCGAGCTGGGCCGACCACAGGAACTGGTCGATCGGCGTCGCCTGCTGCACGCGGAAGCCGGCGGCGTGCAGCAGCTTCGCATCGCGCGCCAGCGCCACCGGGTTGCAGGAGACATAGATGATGCGTGACAGCGTGCTCTTCGCCAGGGCCGGCATCTGCTCGGCCGCGCCGGCGAAGGGCGGGTCCAGCACCAGGGCCGCATGGCCCTCCAGCTCCTTCACCGAGAGCGGCTGGCGCACCAGGTCGCGCTTGACCGCCTGCAGCTTCGCCCCGCTGCGCCGCGCCGCCGCGTCCAGCGCCGCCACCGCCTCCGGCGCGCCCTCATAGGCGATCACGCGGGCCCGCGTGGCGAGCGGGAAGGAGAGGGTGCCAAGACCCGCATGCAGCTCGACGATGCGGGCCTTGCCGGTGAGCTTCGGCAGCCCCGCCAGCACCGCCTCGACGATGGCGGCCTCGCCCGCGGGGGTCGCCTGCAGGAAGGCGCCGGGCGGCGGCGCCACGCTGGCCCCGGCGAAGGCGATGGAGACCGGGCCGAGCTGCGCCAGGGTCTCATTCCCCTGGCCCTTCAGCGGCGCGCCGGCGATGCGCGGGATGCCATGCCGTTCGGCGAAGCCGGCCAGCGTGGTGCGCTCGGCAACCCCTGGCGTGCCATCCAGCCGCAGCAGCAGGTCGGGGCCGCTGTCCAGCAGGTTCAGCACCGCCGAGCCCTCGCGCCGGAAGGCGGGCAGGCCGCGCAGCAGGGCGCGCAGCGGCTCGAACAGCGCGACCAGGGCGGGGGCGAGCACATGGCAGGTGGAGAGATCCTCCACCGCCGTGCCGCCGCGGGCATGGAAGCCCAGCACCACGCTGCCATCCGGCCGCCGCCGCAGGGCGAGATCGGCGCGGCGGCGGGTGGCCGGGGGCGTCACCCGCGCCGGCGCCACCGGCGCGTCCGTGAAGCCGGCGCGGGACAGCGCCTCGGCCAGCCGGGCGCGTTTCCATTCGGCATAGGGGGGGATCGCCCAGTGCTGCAGCACGCAGCCGCCGCAGGGGCCGAAATGCGGGCAGGGGGGCGCGACGCGCTCGGGGCTCGGGGAGAGCACCACCGGGCCATCCGGGCGCACCATCTCGCCGGGCAGGGTGTAGGGCACATAGAGGCGGCCGCCATCCGGCGCGGTGGCGATGCCATCGCCGGCGGCGCCCATCGCCTCGATCGTCACTTGCACCGCGCGGCACCTTTCGGAAACGGCACAAGGGGGGCGAGGCCCCCCTTGCTGCCGGGCGGCAGACCCGTCGCCGCCGCCCAGGCGCCCCAGATGGCGGGGCCAGCCCAGGGCGTCAAGCGTCAGCGCGGGGCCAGCACCCGGTCGAGGAAGGCGCGCACGCGGCGGAAACTGTCCTCCGCCGCCGCCGCGTCATACTGCATGGCATGGCCTTCCGATTCCCGGCGCTGGGTCAGCTGCGGGTTGTCGAAGGCATGCACCACGCCCGGATAGGTCTGCACCGTGAAATCCCGGCCCGGCGGCAGCCGGGCGGCGAAGGCGCGGCAGGCGGCGGCCGGGTTGCTCCAGCTATCGGCCTCGCCGGCCAGGGCCAGCATCGGGGTGGTGCCCTGGCGCTCCGGCTGGCGGCAGGCGCCGTAATAATCCACCACGCCGCGGATCAGCCCGCCGGACTGCGCCTCGAATTCGCGCAGTGCCAGGGTGGCGGCGGTGGCGCCGCCATGCGAGCCGCCCAGCACGCCGATGCGCCCCGCATCCACCCCCGGCACCTGGGCCAGCCAGCGTGCGGCGGCGATGGCGTCGCCGGCGCGGTCGGTGCGGGTGACCAAGGGCTGGCGGTCGGGCGCGCAGACGCTGCGCTGGCCGCGCGGCGCCAGGCTGTCCAGCACCAGGCTGCCATAGCCCCAGCCCAGCAGCCGCCGCGCCCAGAGCAGCTGGTTGCCGCCCACCCCGCCGCAGCCATGCAGCAGGATCACCACCGGATGCGGCCCGGGGCCGGGCGGCAGGGTCAGCAGGCCCGGCAGCGGCACGCTGGCGATGCGGGAGCCCGCGACCGGGACGGGGGGCACCCGCACCGGGCCGGGCCGTGCCTCGGCGGAAGGGGTGGCGGGGGCGTCGTCCGGCGCCGGGCCGGGCGGCGGCGTGGCGCAGGCGGCAAGGCCCAGGGCCAGCAGCAGCAGCGCGGCCGGCAGGGAAGGGCGGGGCAGGCGGGAGGAGAATCGCATCAGGGCCTCGGCGCAGGGCGGCGGGAGGCTAGGCCCGGCCGGATGAAGGCGGCCGGGCGGGCGCGTGACGATGCCGTCAGGCGCGGCCGCGAAGCGGGGGCCGGCGGATCGCGCCGCCGGCACCCCGGTGCGTCAGGCGCCGAAGGCGCTGAGGCCGGTCTGGGCGCGGCCCAGGATCAGCGCATGCACGTCATGCGTGCCCTCATAGGTGTTCACCGCCTCGAGGTTCATGGCGTGGCGGATCACGTGATACTCGTCGGCGATGCCATTGCCGCCGTGCATGTCACGCGCCATGCGGGCGATGTCGAGCGACTTGCCGCAGGAATTGCGCTTGCAGAGCGAGATCATCTCCGGCGTCACGCGATGCTCGTCGAACAGCCGGCCGAGGCGCAGCACGCTCTGCAGGCCGAGCGTGATCTCGGTCTGCATATCGGCCAGCTTCTTCTGGATCAGCTGGGTGTTGGCCAGCGGGCGGCCGAACATCTTGCGCTCCATGGTGTAGGAGCGGGCGGCGTGCCAGCAGAACTCGGCGGCGCCGAGCGCGCCCCAGGCGATGCCGTAGCGGGCGCGGTTGAGGCAGGAGAACGGCCCCTTCAGCCCCTTCACGTCCAGCTTGTTCTCCTCGGGGACGAACACCTCCTCCATCATGATCATGCCGGTGATGGAGGCGCGCAGGCTGAACTTGCCCTCGATCTTCGGCGCGGTCAGGCCCTTCATGCCCTTCTCGAGCACATAGCCGCGCACATCGCCGGCCTCGTCCTTGGCCCAGACGACAAAGACATCGGCGATCGGGGAGTTGGTGATCCAGGTCTTGGAGCCGGAGACCAGGTAGCCGCCATCGACCTTCTTGGCGCGGGTGCGCATCGAGGCGGGGTCGGAGCCGGCATCGGGCTCGGTCAGGCCGAAGCAGCCGACCAGCTCGCCCTTCTGCATGCCCGGCAGCAGCCGGTCCTTCAGCGCGTCGGTGCCATAGGCCCAGATCGGGAACATGGCGAGGGAGGACTGCACCGAGAAGGCGGAGCGGTAGCCGCTGTCGACCCGCTCGACCTCGCGCGCGATCAGCCCGTAGGAGACGTAGTTGACGCCGGCGCAGCCATGGCTGTCGAGGGTGGCGCCGAGGAAGCCCATCTCGCCGAACTCGTTCATGATCTCCCGGTGGAAGATCTCGTGCCGGTTGGCCTCCAGCACGCGCGGGAACAGCTTCTCCTGGCAGTAGTCGCGGGCCGCGTCGCGGATCATCCGCTCATCCTCGGAGAGCTGGTCCTCCAGCAGCAGCGCATCCTCCCAGACGAAGGACGGCTTGGCGGGCGGGGTCACGGCGTTCATGGCGTTTCTCTCCTAGCGGGCGCCCTGCGGGTCGGGCGCCGGCTCAGCGGCTGAGGATCAGGCGCGGAGATTGGCGCGAACGCACCGTTTGGGCAATTTCTGGTCCGCGCGGCGCGGGCCGCGCGGAAAAGCCTGGCCGCACCCGGCATGGGGGGCGGCGCGCGGTGCCGGGGGCACCCCCGGCGAGGCCGGGCAGGGGCAGCGCCCCCGCCCGGCGCCTTCAGGCGGCCTCGGCGCCGTTCTCCGCGGCCCGCGGGGCCGACTCGGCCGGGGCGGTATCGCGCTGCGGGCGGGGGATCGGGATCAGCATGAAGGCCGGGACCTGATCGCCGAAGCCCAGCACCGGCGGGCCCAGATCCTCGCGGTCGCGGCGGCGGTCGTCGCGATAGTCGCGGCGGCGCTCGTCGCGGCCCTGGCGCGGGGCCTCGTCCCGCTCGCGGCGCGGCGATTCATCACGATCGCGGCGCGGCGCTTCGTCCCGGTCACGGCGCGAGGTTTCCTCGCGCGCATGGCGCGGGGCCTCGTCCCGCTCGCGGCGCGGCCGCTCCTCGCGGGCGGGGCGGGGCGCCTCGGCCTCGGCGAAGCGCTCCTCGGCGCCGCGCTCCTCGCGCGGGCGGTCCTTGTTGAGGCCGCGGCGCGCGACCTCCTTGCCCTCGCGGCGGCCTTCCTCGCGCCGGCCTTCCTCGCGGCGGCCATCGCGCTTGCCATCCTTGCCGCGGCCGCCCTTGGCATCGCCGCGGCCACGCCCGCGGCCGCCGCGCGGCGCGCTCGCCGCCTCGGCCAGCTCCTCGGGCGTCACCGGGTCCAGCCCCTCGATCTCGATGCGCGGGATCGGCTTGCCGGTCAGCGCCTCGATCGCCGCGACCAGCTTGACGTCATCGGCGGTGGCGATGGTGTAGGCATTGCCCTCGCGCCCGGCGCGGCCGGTGCGGCCGATGCGGTGGACATAGTCCTCGTCGCGGAAGGGCACGTCGAAATTGTAGACATGGCTGAGGCCGCCAATGTCGATGCCGCGCGCCGCGACGTCGGAGCAGACCAGCAGCTGCAGCTCGCCGGCCTTGAACTTCTCCAGCGTCTGGAAGCGCACCGATTGCGGCAGGTCGCCATGCAGGGCGCCGACCTTGAAGCCGTGCTTGGTCAGGCTCTTGTGCAGGATGTCGACATCGCGCTTGCGGTTGCAGAAGATCAGCGCGTTCTGCACATCCTGGCTGCGGATCAGCCGGCGCAGCGCTCGGCGCTTGTCCTCCGGCTGCACGAAGGCCAGGCCCGCGGTGATGGTGGTCGCGACCGAGGCCGGCGGCGCCACCGTGATCTCCTTCGGGTTCTGCAGGAAGGCATCGGCCAGCTTGCGGATCTCGGGCGCCATGGTGGCGCTGAAGAACAGCGTCTGCCGCAGTGGCGGCAGCAGGCTGACGATGCGCTCGACATCCGGGATGAAGCCCATGTCGAGCATGCGGTCGGCCTCGTCGATGACGAGCACCTTGCAATCGGCCAGCATGACGCGGCCGCGCTCGAACAGGTCGATCAGCCGGCCCGGCGTCGCGATCAGCACATCGACGCCCTTGTCCAGCACGTCGCGCTGGTCGGACATGCTCTCGCCGCCGATCAGCAGGGCGTGGTTGAGCTTCATGTGCTGGCCGTACTTGACGAAGTTCTCGGCCACCTGAAGGGCGAGCTCGCGCGTCGGCTCCAGGATCAGGCTGCGCGGCATGCGCGCCTTGGCGCGCGACCCGGCCAGGATGTCCATCATCGGCAGCACGAAGCTGGCGGTCTTGCCGGTGCCGGTCTGCGCGCAGCCCAGCACGTCGCGCCCCATCAGCACGACCGGGATGGCCTGCTCCTGGATGGGCGTCGGGTGGACATAGCCGGCCTCGGCGACGCCGCGCAGCAGCGCCTCCGACAGGCCCAGATCCTCGAAGACAGGGCGCGGCGGCGCGGCCTCGTCCGGCGCGGAGTCCGCCGGGGGCGTCATGACATCGGAAAGCTCGGTCTCGGCCACGCTGGGCGCGGTCACGTCAGGCTGATCGCTCAAGGGCAGTCGGTTCCTTCGCCGGCTGTGGCGGCGGGAGTGGGGCCGGTCCGCCACGCGAAAGCCGCGCGGCGCGTCTTCCGGCCTGCGAGAGCCGCATATGCGCCGCTTGCACCGGATTGGCAAGGTTTTCCGGCCCGTCCTGCGCCGGGGCCAGGGTTGCGCGGCGCCGCCCCCGCAGGCGCCGCGGCACCTGGCCCGGCCACCGCCCGGTGCCGGGCGGGCGCGGCCGGCGCCGCGGTTGCGGCCCCCGCGGGCGCGGCGTAGCAACGGGGCATGTCCGCCGCCCCGACCCAAGCCACCCGCCCCGCCCTGATCCTGCTGCCCGGCCTGCTCTGCGATGCGCGGCTGTGGCGCGACGCGGTGGAGGGGCTCGGGGATGTGGCGGAGCACCAGGTGGCCGACCTGACGCAGGACGACACGCTGCGCGGCATGGCGCTGCGCGTCCTGGAGACGGCGCCGCCGCGCTTCGCCCTGGCCGGCCTGTCGATGGGCGGCTACGTCGCCTTCGAGATCCTGCGCCTGGCGCCGCAGCGGGTGACGCATCTGGCGCTGTTCGACACCTCCGCCCGGCCGGACAGCGTCGAGGCGGCGCGGCGCCGGCGCGGGCTGATGGCGCTGTCGCGCAGCGGCCAGTTCCGCGGCGTCACGCCCCGCCTGCTGCCCAGCCTGCTGCATCCGGAGGCGGTGGCGGGGCCGCTCGGCCATGAGGTGCGGGCGATGGCCGACCGCGTCGGCCATGACGCCTTCCTGCGGCAGCAGATGGCCATCCTGCACCGGCCGGATTCGCGCCCGCTGCTGCCCGGCATCACCCAGCCCAGCCTGGTCGCGGTGGGTGAGCAGGATGCGCTGACCCCGCCCGAGCTGGCCGAGGAGATGGCCGGGCTGATCCCGGGCGCCGT
Source organism: Pseudoroseomonas cervicalis (assembly GCF_030818485.1). NCBI lineage: Bacteria > Pseudomonadati > Pseudomonadota > Alphaproteobacteria > Acetobacterales > Roseomonadaceae > Roseomonas > Teichococcus cervicalis. The sequence continues at coordinate 3,654,547 of NZ_JAUTAJ010000004.1, forward strand.
GCTGGCGCGCATTCCGCACAGCGGCCATCTGCCCACCATGGAGCAGCCGGCCGCCTGCGCCGCGCTGCTGCGCGCCTGGCTGGCGCGCGGCTGAGCGGCCGCGCTTGGGCGATGGCCTGCGGCGACCTATCTGTAAGGGAGCGATGCGCGGCGCCGGCCGGCCGCGCGCCCTGACGCCGACCCCGGCCGGGAGGAGAGGCGCGATGCGACACGCCCTGTGCCGGGCGCTGGCCAGGCTGGCGCTGGCCGCCCCGCTGGCGATTCCCATGGCGATCCCTGCGGCCAGCCCGGCCCGGGCGGAGCTGTGGATCGGCTTCGGTTATGGCTATGGCTCGTTCTACGCGGCGCCGCCCGTCTATGCCTATCCGCCGGCCTATGCCGTTCCGCCGGGGCCGCTCTACGCCACGCCCTATCCGGCGACGGCCCTGCCGCCCGGCCAGCCCTGCTATGCCGGGGCCTATATGTGCCAGACCGAGCGCCCCGCCCTTCCGGGCGAGGCCTGCTCCTGCCCCGCCAAGGGCGGCGAGCGCGCCTGGGGCCGCGTCGGCGGTTGAGCCAGAGTTAACGAGTGCGTCAGCGCCGCCGTCGCGCGGGGCAGGGCTCTGTCACAAAAATGAGCGCAGTCGCGCGGTTCTCGGCGCGGCGCTCTTCACCCTCCGGCAAGCCCGGCGCCGCATGCTGCGGGCATGCGGACCATGTCGCGCCGGCTGCTGCTGGGGGCTGCCGCCCTGCTGCCGGCGCCGCCGCGGGCGGGGCCGGCCTGGGCGGGCACGCCCGGGATCTCGCCTGCCAGCCTGTCCGCCTCCGGCGTGCCGCAGCCGGGCGCGGCGCCGGGGCCGGCGCTGCTCGCCGGCTGGGCGCAGTTCCGCCGCGACTTCCTGCTGCCCGAGGGGCGGGTAATCGACACCGGCAACCGCCAGGTCTCGCATTCCGAGGGGCAGGGCTGGGCGCTGTTCTGCGCCGAGCGCGCCGGTGACCGCGCCGGCTTCGAGCTGATCTGGAACTGGACGCGGCGTGTCCTGGCGCGGCCGCAGGACCGGCTGCTGGCCTGGCGCTATCTGCCCGACCAGCCGGCCGACCCGGTGCCGGACCGCAACAACGCCACCGATGGCGATCTGTTCGCCGCCGCCGCCCTGCTGCTGGCCGGCCAGCGCTGGGGCCAGGCCGCCTATGCCGAGGCCGGCGCCGCCATCGCGCGCGACGTGCTGCGGCTGCTGCTGCGCCAGGTGGCCGGGCAGACGGTGCTGCTGCCCGGGCTGCGCGGCTTCGAGAGCGCCGAGCGCGTGGTGCTGAACCCCTCCTACTACGCCTTCCCGATCCTCGGCGTGCTGGCGCGCGGCGTGCCGGATCCGGCCTGGCTGGCCCTGGCGGCGGATGGGCTGCTGCTGCTGCGCCGCGCCCGCTTCGGCCGCTGGGGCCTGCCGCCGGACTGGCTGCAGATGGAACGCGCCGATGGCGCGCTGAGCCTGCCGGCGCAATGGCCGCCGCGCTTCTCCTATGACGCCATCCGCGTGCCCTTCTACCTGTGCTGGGCCGGGCTGGCGGCGGAGCCGGCGGCGCAGGCGGCGGCGCGTTTCTGGGCTGAGGCCGGGCCGCCCCCGGGCCCGGCCTGGGTGGATCTGCAGAGCGATCGCCCCGGCCCCTATGCCGCCGCGCCCGGGCTTCGCGCGTTGGCAGCCTGGGTGCAGCGCCGGGCGACCGGCCGGACCCCGGAATCGCCGTTGCTCACGAACCCGAGAGACGATTATTATGCGTCCGTCTTAAAATTGCTCCTGGCCGTGGCTGAACCATAAATCGCCACGCTGCATGATTTTAGAGACGTCTTGTCATGAATTCAGAGGTTTCGCGTCCGGGGGCAAGCGGGCATTCTTGGTCCCCGGAAGGGAGTAGAGGCGGCAGATGGGTCAGGATATCGATGTCGCCAGGGTTGTGGCGGCGCTGCGGGCCCCGGGCATCCGCTACCGCTCCTTCGGCAACCAGCCCGTGAGGGCCGAGCCCGACGCCCCGGCGCCCTCGCTGCGCCAGGCCCTGGTGCGGTTCGCCGAATCCGCCGCCGCCGAGCCGGCCGGCGCCACGCCCGAAACCACGCCCGTGCCCGCCGCATCCGAGGCGCCGCCGGCCCCGCTCTTCACCCCCGCCGCGCCATTGGTCGCCCCACTGGCCGCGCCCGCCCCGCTGGCGGCCGCCCCGGCCTCGCCACTGGCGGCGCTGCTGGCGGGCGCCGGGCAGGGCGGCAGCGCGCCGCACCAGGCCGCCCCGGCCGAGGCGCCGCGCGAGACGCCCTTGGCGGGGGTGCTGTCCTCGCTGCTGGCGCCCGGCGCCGCGCCGGCGGCCGCGCCATCGCCCGCGCTGGCCATCCCCCCGGCGCCGGTCGCGGCCATGCCGGCCGCCCTGGCGCAGCCCGTGCCGCCGCCGGCCGCGCCCGCCGCCCCGCCGGCCGCCGGCCTGGCCGCGCTGTTCGGGCAGGCGGCGCAGCCCGCGGCCGCGCCGCCGCAGCCCATGCCCACAGCCGCGCCGGCCCCGGCCCCGCCGCCCGGCTTCGCTGCCCCGGCGCTGCATGCGCTGCCGCCGGCGCCGCCCGCCGCCCCGCCTCTCGCCACGCCGCCCGCCGCCGCGCCGATCGCCGCCCTGCCGGGCTGGGGCCAGGCCGCCCCGGCCGACAGCGCCGCTGCCCCCGCCGGCTATCCGCCGGCCATGGCGCCGCAGCCGCAATTGCCTCCGGTCCCGGCCGCTGGCGGGCTGGGCGGCGCGGCCTCGCTGCTGGCGCTGCTGCAGGCCACCGCCCCGGGCGGGGCGGAGCCCGAGGCGCCGCATCGCGAGCTGCTGGCCCAGCTGCGCCCGGCGCCGATGCCGGCGGCGCCCTCGCTGCTGGCGGCGCTGTCCCCGGCCGCGCATCGCCCGGCACCGACGCCGCGCCCGCTGCCACCGCTGGAGCTCGGCCGGGCGCCCGCCATGCCGATGGGGCTGGCCGCCACCGCGGCGACGCCCTTGGCACCCCCTGTGGTCCCCCCTCTGGCGCCGCCCCCCGCCATGCCCGCCGGCCAGCCGGGCTGGCCGCAGCCGCCCGCCTCCGGGGCTGTGCCGGCCGAGGCCCGCGGGCCCGCGGGCCTGCCTGCCGCCCCGGTCGCCCCCGCCCAGCCCGGCCTGACCGACCTGCTGCGCCGGGTGACGCCGGAGGCGCCGCCCGCCGCCGCCTACCCGCAGCCCGCCCCGGCCCAGCCGGCGCCCGCCTGGCCGCCCCAGCAGGCCGCCGCCCCCTTCGGCGCCACGCCGGGCGCGGCGCAGCCCGCGCCGCTCTTCCCGCCGGCGCAGAGCCATCTCCCGCCGGGACATGCCCAGCCGGGGGCCATCCAGGCGGGACATGTCCAGACGGGGCACATCCAGACGGGGCATGGCCACCCGGGCCATGCCCAGCCGGCCGCCGCGCCGCTGGCCGATCTGCTGCGCGGCCTGCGCCTCTCCGGCCAGGGCTGAGGAACCGGCATGCCGCTGATCCTGTTCGCCTCGCCCAAGGGTGGCGTCGGCAAGACCACGCTGGTCGCCAATGTCGCCGATGCGCTGCGCCGCCAGGGGCGGTCGGTGCTGGCGCTCGACCTCGACCCGCAGAACGCGCTGCGGCTGCATTTCGGCCTGCCGCTGCAGGACGCCGCCGGCTACATGGCGCAGCTGCCGCAGCGCCCGGACTGGCGCACGCAGCAGCGCATGACGCCCTCGGGCGTGGCCCTGCTGCCGCATGGCGCGATCGAGCTGCGCGCCGCGCTGGAACAGGCCCTGGCGCTGGAGCGCGAGCCGGCGCTGCTGGCCGCGCCGCTGCGCGACATGCTGGCCGATCCGCGCCTGCTGGTGCTGGCCGATCTGCCGCCCGGCCCCTCCCACGCGCTCGCCGTGGCGGCGCCACTGGCCTCGGTCATCGTCACCGTGCTGCAGAGCGAGGCGATCAGCGCCGCCATGCTGGGCGAGGTCGAGAGCGGCCGGTTCCTGGGCAGCGGCACCATGGCGGCGATCGTCGCCGGGCGGCTGCAATTCGTGCTGAACGGCGTCGACCTGCACTCCCGCCTGTCGCGCGCCGCGGCCGAGGCGGTGGCGCGGCATCTGGGGCCGCGCCTGCTCGGCGCCGTGACGCGGGATGAGGCGCTGGCCGAGGCGCTGGCGCAGCAGCGCCTGGTGCAGGAGGTGGCGCCGGCCAGCCCGGCGGCCGAGGATCTGCGCCAGATCGCCCGCACGCTGGAGGCGCTGCTGCCGCCCCCGGCCGAGCCGCCGCCCTACGCGACCCATTCCGCCCATCCCTCGGGCCCGCCGGCTTCCGGCCAGGCCTATTCCCCCTTCTGGGGAGGATTCTGACCCATGCCGCCGATGCGCCGCCTGCTGCCTGCCGGGCCGCTGCTCTGGGGTCTGCTGACCCTGGCCGGCGCCACCCTCGGCCTGACCTTCATGGTGGCGCCGCTGGAGGCCGAGCAGCAGGCCTGGCTGGCGCTGGCCGGCTTCCTGGTGTTCCTGATCGTCGGCCGCTCCCGCTCGCGCCCGGCGCTGTTCTTCCTGGTGGCGCTGTCGACGCTGATCTCGCTGCGCTACATCTACTGGCGGGTGACCGAGACGCTCGACTATTCGGGCTTCTTCGCCACCTTCCTCGGCACCGGCCTGGTGCTGGCCGAGATCTACGCCGTCATCGCCCTGCTGCTCTCCTATTTCCAGCAGCTCTGGCCGCTGGAGCGCAAGCCGGTGCCGCTGCCGGCCGACCCGGCGGAATGGCCGGTCGTCGACGTCTTCATCCCGACCTATAACGAGCTGCTGGAGGTGGTGAAGCCCTCGGTCTTCGCGGCGCTCTCGATGGACTGGCCGCGCGACAAGCTGCGCGTGCACATCCTGGATGACGGGCGGCGCGAGGAGTTCCGGCAATTCGCCGCCGAGGCCGGCTGCGGCTACATCATCCGCCCCGACAACAAGGGCGCCAAGGCCGGCAACATCAACCACGCCATGACCAAGACGGATGGCGAATACATCGTCATCTTCGATTGCGACCACGTGGCGACGCGCGCCTTCCTGCAGCTCTCCATCGGCTGGATGATCCGCGACCGCGGCATCGGCATGCTGCAGACGCCGCACCATTTCTACTCGCCCGACCCGTTCGAGCGGAACCTGGCCTCCGGCAAGCGCGTGCCGAATGAGGGGCTGCTGTTCTACGGGCTGGTGCAGCAGGGCAACGACCTGTGGAACGCCACCTTCTTCTGCGGCTCCTGCGCCGTGCTGCGGCGCACCGCGCTGGAGCAGGTGGGCGGCGTGCCGACCCAGACGGTGACCGAGGATTGCCACTGCTCGCTGAAGATGCAGCGCCTAGGCTGGCGCACCGCCTATCTGCGCATCCCGCTGGCCGCCGGCCTGGCGACGGACCGGCTGATCTCGCATATCGGCCAGCGCATGCGCTGGGCGCGCGGCATGATCCAGATCTTCCGGGTGGAGAACCCGCTGCTCGGCCCCGGGCTGAAGCTGTACCAGCGGCTCTGCTACCTGAACGCCCAGTGGCACTTCCTGTTCCCGCTGCCGCGCTTCGTCTTCCTGACCGCGCCGCTGGCCTTCCTGCTGTTCGGGCAGAGCATCATCGCCGCCTCGCCGCTGGCCATCGTCGCCTATGCCGGGCCGCATGTGGTGCATTCGATCGCCACCAACAGCCGGCTGCAGGGCCGGGTGCGGCACAGCTTCTGGTCGGAGATCTATGAGACGGTGCTGGCGCTCTACCTGCTGCCCGTCGTGCTGGCCACGCTGTTCGACCCGACCAAGGGCAAGTTCAACGTCACCGACAAGGGCGGCACGCTGCAGGAGGGCTATTTCGACCTGCGCGCCGTCGCCGCCAACTTCATCCTGGCGGTGTTCCTGGTGCTCGGCCTGCTGTCCGGCATCTACGGCATGGCGGCCAATTCCCCCGCCAGCCAGGAATTCCAGGCCAATCTGCTGAACGCCATCTGGGTGGTGCTGTCGCTGATCACGGTGATGGCCGGGCTCGCCGTCGGCCGCGAGCGGCGCCAGGTGCGCGAGCGCCACCGCGTCAGCGCCCGGCTGCCCAGCGCCGCCATCCTGCCCGATGGCCGCCGGGTGGAGGGGGAGAGCGTCGACCTCTCGCTGGGCGGCGCGCTGCTGACCATGCCGCGCCCCGAGCGCTTCGGCGAGGCCGCGCCGCCGCCGCCGGTCCTCGCCCTGGCCGGCGCCGGCGAGCCGGCCCCGCCGCCCCCCGCCGAGGCGAACCGGCTGCTGCTGGAATTCGACCTCGGCCCCGACCGGGTGCGCATCCCGGCCGAGGTGCTGCGCTGGGAGGGCGAGCGCATGCAGGCCCGCTTCCTGCCGCAGCGCATGATGGATGAAGGCAATATCGTGCGCGCCGTGCTGGGCCGCGCCGATGCCTGGATGGATTGGGACCGCGTGCGGCCGGACCGCCCGATGCGCGCTTTGCTGGAGGTGGCGGTGAGCATCACCGGTCTGTTCCGTGGCGACAGCCAGCTTTCCTTCCGCGGCCGCCGGCGCCGTCGCGAGCAGGCGCGCAGCGCCGCATCGCGCCGCCTGCCGGGCCAGGGCGCCGCGCCCGAGGGGACGGTGGCGGCCACCGGCAAGCCCGGGAGCAAGCGCGGCGCCGCGGCGCGCCGGGCGGCCGCGCTGCTGCTGGCGCTGGGCGGCGGGCTGGCGCTTGGCGCCCCGGCCGCGGCGCAGCGCCTGCAGGCGCCGCCGCCGCCGACGCCGCTGGTGCAGCAGCCGCCCATGGCCGCGCCGGCCGGGCCGCTGCCCAATGCCGCGCTGCTGCCGGTGCAGGCCGTGCCGGCCCAGGCGCCCTCCGCCGCGCCGCCGCCGCTCTTCTCGGCGCCGCAGGGGGGAGCTCCGACCGGGGCTGCGGGGGGCACGCCCTCGCCGCAACCCTTCGCGGCGCCGCCTGCGGCCCCGCCCGGCGCGCCGCCGGGCCTGCCCGACCTGACCCAGCCCCAGGGGGGTCCCCCGGGTGGCCCCCAGGGCGGCTTCCAGGGTGGCTTCCAGGGCGGCGCGCCCTTCGCGGCGCCGGCGCCCGGGGCGGCCCCCGGCAATGGCGCGCCGGCTCCGGGCGGGGCCTTCGGCGCCACCACCGCCAGCGGCGGCGCCTCGCGCGTCGAGAGCCGCACGCTGAAGCAGCTGGGCCTGGCCGGGCCCATGCAGCTGCGCGGCACCTCGGACCTGCAGGGCGTGCTGTTCGGCATCCGCTCGGACGAGGTGGTGACCAGTGCCCGGCTGGTGCTGCAGGGCGCGACCAGCCCGGCGCTGATCCCGGAGCTGAGCCAGATCGCCATCGCGCTGAACGAGCAGTTCGTCGGCACCATCACGCCGGAGCGCGCGCGCCCCTCCTTCGGGCCGATCGAATTCCCGATCAACCCGGTCTTCTTCGCCGACACCAACCGGCTGAATTTCCGCTTCACCGGCCGCTATGCGGTGGAGTGCAACGACCCGCTCTCCGGCCTGCTCTGGTCGACCGTGTCCGACCTCTCCACCGTGCATCTGACGCTGGAGAAGCTGCCCCTGGCGCGCGACCTGGCGCGGCTGCCCGAGCCCTTCTTCGATCCGCGCCTGCGCAACGAGCCGCTGACCCTGCCGGTCGTCATGGCGGATGCCGCCGGCAACGACCTGGTGCGGGCGGCGGCCATCGCCACCTCCTGGTTCGCGGTGCAGGCGGATTACCGCGGCGCCTCCTTCCCGGTCAGCGCCAGCGTGCCGCAGCGCGGCAACGCCATGGTGCTGGTGGCCGGCAATGACAGCGTGCCCGGCGTCACCCTGCCGCGCTTCGAGGGGCCGACGCTGGCCGTGGTGCCGAACCCGGCCGATCCCTCCGCCTCGCTGCTGGTGGTGGGCGGCCGCACCGGGGCCGAGGCCGCCGCCGCCGCCCAGGCGCTGGCGGTCGGCCGCCAGGCGCTGTCGGGCGAGCTGGCGGTGGTCACCGCGCCGGACATGCCGGCGCGCGCCGAATACGACGCGCCGCGCTGGATCCGCACCGACCGCCCCGTGCGCTTCGGCGAGCTGGTCGACCCGTCGGAGCTGCAGAGCTACGGCTTCGCCCCCGGCGCCATCGCCATCCCCTTCCGCACCGCGCCCGATCTCTACACCTGGCGCGAGCGCTCCCTGCCGGTCGATATCCGCTTCCGCGCGCCGCCCGGGCCGGTGACCGATGTCGCCGTGTCGCGGCTCGATGCCTCGCTGAACAACATCTATCTGCGCTCCTTCCCGCTGCGCGAGGTGGAGCCGAGCTGGCCCTGGAGCTGGGTGGCGCGCAACACCGGCCTCGGCGCCCCGCCGGAGCGCGGCGAGGGCGCGCTGGGCCTGCCGCCCTATCTGGTGTTCGGCCAGAACGAGCTGCAGCTGCGCTTCGACATGCGGCCGCTGAACCGCGGCGACTGCATCTCGATCCCCGGCGACATCCGCGCCTCGGTCGATCCGGACAGCACCATCGACCTGTCGCGCGGCTACCGCTTCACCGAGCTGCCGAATCTCGCGCATTTCGCCGGCGCCGGTTACCCCTTCACCCGGCTGGCCGATTTCTCCACCTCCGCCCTGGTGATGCCGGAGCGGGCCAACACGCTGGAGCTGTCGGCCGCCTTCACCCTGCTCGGCCGGCTGGCCGCCAGCGTCGGCCATCCGGCGACGCGCATCGCCGTGGTGCGCCCGGCGGGGCTGGCCGAGGTCGCGGATCGCGAGCTGATGGTGATCGGCGCGCTGGGGCGGCAGCCGGCGCTGGCCCAGCTGCTCGGCAGCCGCAGCCCGCTGCAGATCGAGGGCAACCGCGTCTCGGTGGCGCTGCCCGGGGCGCTGGAGAATTTCCGCAACCTGTTCCTGACCGATGACCGCATGCTGGACCGCGAGCGGCTGGAGGCGGTGCTGGCCAATCCGGGCGAATCGACCGGCATGCTGATCGGCTTCGAGAGCCCGCTGAAGGGCGGTCGCTCGGTGGTGGCGCTGACCGGCACCACGCCGCAGGGCATGGACGCCATGGTCACCGCGCTGCGCGACCCGGAGATGCTGCCGCGCATCCAGGGCGATCTGGCGCTGCTCTCGGGCGGGCGGCTCACCGCCTACAAGATCGGCAGCAACTACACGGTGGGTTTCCTGCCGCCGCATCTCTGGCCGCAATACTGGCTGGGCAGGAGGCCCGATCTCCTGCTAGCCCTGGCGATGGTGGCGGCGCTCTGCCTGGCCGTGCCGGCCTATTGGCTGCTGCGCCGCCGCGCCGCTCAACGCCTCCGGACCAGGACGCAATGATGCCGCTCCGCGCCGCGCTGCTCGCCACGGCCTGTTCCCTCGCGCTGCTGCCGGCCCTGGGGGCGGCGCCGGCCCGGGCGCAGGACGCGGCCTATGCGGTGCTGCTGGAGCAGGCGGAATACTGGCGCCTGCAGGGCCGGCCGGACCGCGCGGCGCTCACCCTGGACCGGCTGCTGGCGGCCGAGCCCGATCATCCGGGCGCGCTCGCCGCCGCCGTCGCCGCCCGCGCCGAGCTGGGCGAGGTGGAGGCGGCGACGCGGCATCTGGAGCGGCTGCGCCTGCTGGCGCCGGCCGATCCGCGGCTGCAATCGGCGGCGCTGGCGCTGCGCGGCGCGCAGCTCGACCCGCAGGCGGTGGAGGCGGCGCGCCGCCTGGCGCAGGGCGGCGCGGCGGATGAGGCGGTGGCGCGCTATCGCGCTTTGTTCGGCGGCAGCACCCCGCCGGATGCCTTCGCGCTGGAATATTACGAGGCGCTCGCCGGCACCGCCGAGGGCCAGGCCGAGGCGCGCGACGCGCTGGAGGCGCTGGCCGCCGCGCGGCCGCAGGATGCGCGGCTGGCGCTGGCGCTCGCCCGCGCCATGACCTATCGCCCCGGCTCCCGTGCCGAGGGGGTGCGGCGGCTGCGGGCGCTGGCGGCGCAGCCGGACAGCGCCGCCCCGGCCATGGCCGCCTGGCGCGCCGCCCTGCTGTGGGAGCCGCCCTCGGCCACGCAGATCCCGGCCATCGAGGCCTATCTGGCGGTGGCGCCGCAGGATGCCGCTCTGCGCCAGCGCCTGGCCGAGGCGCGCGGCGCCGGCGCCGGGCATGAGGCCGGGGCGCGCCGGCTGCGCGGCTTCGCCCTGCTGAATGCCGGGCGGCTGGAGGCGGCGGCGCAGGATTTCGAGATCGTGCTGGCCGCCCGCCCGGGCGATGCCGAGGCGCTGGGCGGGCTGGGCCTGGCCCGGCTGCGCCAGGGCCGCATCGCCGAGGCGCGGCGCAGCCTGGCCGAGGCGGTGGCGCGCGACCCGGAGTCCGGCCGCGCCCGCTGGGGCCGCGCGCTGGAGGGCGCCAGCGGCGACAGCCAGCCAGAGCAGGCGCGCGCCCTGGCGCAGCGCGGCGCCCATGACCAGGCCGAGGCGCTGCTGCGCCGCGCGCTGCGCCGCGATGGCGCCGAGCGGGCCGAGGCCGAGGCGCTGCTGGCCGAGCTGCTGCTGCGCCGTGGCGACTGGCCGGGCGCCGAGCTGCATTACCGCGCCGCGCTGGAGCGCCGCCCCTTCCTGCCCACCGCCCTGGCCGGTCTGGCCGAGGCGCTGCAGCGCCAGGGAAGGGTGGCCGAGGCCGGGTCGCTCGCCGCCCTGCGCGGGCGGCTGCTGGAAGGCAGCGCGGCGCAGCGGGCCGAGGCGCTGCGCCTGGAATCGCTGCGCGCCGGCGACGCCGAATCGGCCGCCGGCCTGCTGCGCGCCGCGCTGGCCGCCGAGCCCGGCAATCCCTGGCTGCGCCTCGATTTGGCCCGCGCCCTGGCGCGCCAGGGCATGGCCGGGGAGATCCCGGCGCTGCTGCCGGCCGGGGAGGGCGCCGCGCCGGACACGCTGCAGGCCGCCGCGCTGCTGGCCGCCGATGCCGGCCGCATGGGCGAGGCGGCGCTGCTGCTGGAGCGCATCCCGGCCCGGCTGCGCAGCGCCGAGATGGTGCGGCTGGCCCGCCGCGTGCGGCTGAACCTGCTGCTGGCCGAGGCCGCCGAGCCCGCCTCCTACGGCCATGCCACCGAGGCGGCGCGTCGTCTGGTGGCGCTGGCCGGCCAGCCCGACCCTTCGGGCGAGCTGGCGGCGCTGGTGGTGCAGGCGCTGACCGGCGCCGGCCAGCCGGTGGCGGCGGAACAGGCGGCCGAGGCCGCGCTGGCCGCCAATGCCGGCGCCCCCGCCAGCGCCCGGCTGCGCCTGGCCGATGCCCTGGCCGAGGCCGGGCTGGACCGCGCCGCCGGCGCGCTGGCCGCCAGGCTGGCGCAGGAGGGAAGGCTCAGCCTGGATGAGCGGCGCCAGCTGGCGGTGCTGCGCCCCGGCGCCGATGCCGGCCCTGTCCTGGCCCGCGCCGAGCCGCGCCCGCGCGCGCCGGAGGCTGCGCCGCAGCCGGTGGTCGCGCAGCAGGCGCCGCCGCCGGGTCCCGCCCCTGGCCCCGCCATGTCCGACCCGCGCGCCACCCAGCGCCTGGCCGAGGCGGTGCTGCGCCGCGACCCGCGCCATGTCGAGGCGCGCGCCAATGCCATCGAGGCGGCGCTGGCCCTGGGCGAGGGCGCCCGGGCCGAGGCGCTGCTGGAGGATGGCCGCGCCCTGCTGCCGAATGATCCGCGCCTGTCGCTGCTGGAGGCCCGCATGGCCCGGCTGCAGGGCGACGGGGTGCGCGCCCGCGCCGCCCTGGCCCTGGCCGCCGAGCAGCGCCGCGGCCAGCTCGGCGCCGCGCCGGGCGGCATGATGGCCCAGGGGGGCGCGCCGCAGCCCGGCGCGCCGCAGCGCGTGGCGCTGGCCGGGCAGGGGCTCTCCGCCCCGCCCGCCGCCTATGGCGCCGTGCCCCAATCCTACGCCCAGCAGCAATACGCCCAGCAGCAGTATGCGCAGGCGACCTATCCGCAGGCGGTCGGCCAGACGGGCTTCCCGCTGCCGCTCTCCGCCCCGCCCGCCGCGGTGGAGGATCCGCTGCTGCGGCAGATCGATCGCGAGCTGGCCTCGGTGCAGGACGAGGCGGCGCCGCGCCTGGCCGCCAGCTTCAACGCCCGCGGCCGCTCCGGCGAGGGCGGGCTGGACCGCATGACCGAGTTCGGCGCGGGGGCCGAGGCCTCGGCGCCGCTGCCGGGCGTCGGCGGCCGCGTCACGCTGCGCGCCCAGGCGGTGACGCTGGATGCCGGCGACATGTCGCAGAATGCCGCGACGCTCAGCCGCTTCGGCAGCGGCGCGCAGATCGTGCCCAGCAATGGCAGCCTCTCGGCCGACCAGGCGCGGGCGCTGACGCCCTCGGGCACCACCGCCTCCGGCCTGTCGCTGGGGCTGGGCTATGCGCGGGACAGCTTCTCGGCCGATATCGGCTCCACCCCGCTCGGCTTCCGCAAGCAGAATGTGCTGGGCGGGGTGGAGGTGGCGCCGGCGCTGGGCAACAATCTGCGCCTGCGCGTCACCGCCGAGCGCCGCGCCATCACCGACACGCTGCTCTCCTGGAGCGGCATGCGCGACCCGAGCAGCGGCACCACCTGGGGCGGCGTGGTGCGCAACACCGGGCGCGGCCAGCTCGAATACGCGGTGGGCGATACCAGCTTCTATCTGGGCGGCGGCTATTCGACGCTGGAGGGCGATGGCGTCGCCGACAACACCCGCATCGAGGCCTATGGCGGCGTCAGCCACGCCTTGTATCGCCGCGCCGATTCCGAGCTGGTGACCGGCCTCGACCTGCTCTACCAGTCCTACGACAAGAATCTGCGCTACTTCACCCTCGGCCATGGCGGCTATTTCAGCCCCCAATCCTTCGTCGCCGCCTCGGTGCCGCTGGATTACCGGGCACGCTCGGGCGATTTCTCCTACCGCATCGGCGCCAGCGTCGGCATCGCCTCCTTCCGCGAGGATCGCAGCGCCGTCTTCCCCGACGATGCGGCGCGCCAGGCGCAGCAGGAGGCGCTGGCGGCGTCCAACAGCGGCTACACCGCCTTCTATGCCGGCCAGTCGCAGACGGTGGTCACCGCCGGGCTGCGCGCCGATCTGGAATATGCGGTGACGCCCAGCCTGCGGCTCGGCGCCGCGCTGCGCTATGACCGCTCGGCCGATTGGAACGAGGCGCGCGGCCTGCTCTATGCCCGCTACCGCATCGACCAGTAGTGTCAGTGCGGCAGGCCGCGAATCGGCCGACAACCACGGGTTGCAGGCGCGACCCGCGGGGCGGCGCGAGGGGCGGCGGAGAGTTGGGCGGCAGGCGGTAGGGACGAGACAGGATGCAGGGCACCCCCGGAAGCGATGCGGCCATGCTGGCCTATCTGGCGCGGCGCGGCACCAGCGCGCAGTGGCGCGGTTTCCTGCGCGCCCTGGTCGAGACGCTGGATGGCAGCCTGGACCGCGCCGGGCGCGACGCGCTGCTGCGCGCCGTCGGCGGCCGGCTCGGCGCCACCCTGCCGCTCGGCCCGGCCGACACCCTGGCCTCGCTCGAGGCGCGGATGAACGAGGCGCTGGCCGGGCTGGAATGGGGTTTCGTGGGCATCGGGGTGGATGAGGCCGATCGCAGCCTGCGGCTGACGCATCACGCCATGCCCGCCGTGCCGCTGCCGGCCGACGAATCGGGGCATTGGTTCGGCGCCGTGCTGGAGGGCCTCTACGGCGCCTGGATGACGGCGCAGCAGGGCGGCGCCACGGGCGGGGCCACCATGCGCGTGGTGCAGAGCGATACGGCCAGGCTCGTGCTGCGCTACGGCAGCTGAGGCGCCGCGCCCGGCCGGGCGCGCCCCGCCCCGGCCACCCCCCGGGCGCGGATGCCTTGCGGCGCCGCAACAGCCTCGGCATCCTCGCCCGCAAACCTGGGAAGGAGGATCCGGATGCGCCTCGCGGTGCTCAAGGAAAGACGCGCGGGCGAGACCCGCGTCGCCGCCACGCCGGAGACGGTGAAGAAGCTGATCGCGCTCGGCCTCGCCGTGGTGGTGGAGAGCGGCGCCGGCCTCGCCTCCGGCCTGCCGGATGCGCAGTATCGCGAGGCCGGGGCGGAGATCGCCCCCGACGCGGCCGCGGCGCTGGCCGGCGCCGGCATCGTGCTGAAGCTGCGCGCGCCGCTGGGCACGGGGGAGGGGGCGGTGGACGAGCTCTCCCTGATCCCGCGCGGGGCGCTGCTGATCGGCACGCTCGACGCGCTCTCCGAGCCGGCCCGCGCGCGCGTCTATGCCGAGCTGGGCATCGATGCCTGCTCGATGGAGCTGCTGCCGCGCATCACCCGCGCGCAGAGCATGGATGTGCTCTCCTCCCAGGCCAATCTCGCCGGCTACCGCGCGGTGATCGAGGGCGCGGGCGCCTTCGACAAGGGTTTTCCCATGCTGATGACGGCGGCGGGCACCATCCCGGCGGCCAATGTCTTCGTCATGGGCGCGGGCGTGGCCGGGCTGCAGGCGATCGCGACGGCCCGGCGCCTCGGCGGCCGCGTCTCGGCCACCGATGTCCGGCCGGCGGCGAAGGAGGAGATCAAGTCGCTCGGCGCCAGCTTCGTGGGCTATGAGGATGCCGAGAGCCAGGCGGCGCAGACCGCCGGCGGCTATGCCAAGCAGCTCTCGGCCGAGTTCTACGCCAGGCAGGCCGAGGTGGTGGCCGCCCATGTGGTGAAGCAGGATGTCGTCATCTGCACCGCGCTGGTGCAGGGCCGCAAGGCGCCGATCCTGCTGACCGCCGAGATGGTGGCCAGCATGAAGCCGGGCAGCGTGGTGGTCGATATCGCCGCGGATGCCGGCGGCAATTGCGCGCTGACCGTGCCGGGGGAGAGCATCACCACCGAAGGCGGCGTGAAGATCCTGGGCCACCGCAACTGGCCCGGCCGCATCCCCGCCGCCGCCTCCAGCCTCTATGCGCGCAACCTGCTGACCTTCCTGACCACCTTCTGGGACAAGGAGGCCGGCGCGCCGAAGCTGCCGGTGGAGGATGAGATCATCCGCGGCGTGGCGCTGACCCGCGCGGGCGCCGTCGTGCACCCGCAACTGGCGCAAGCCTGAGGAGAGAAGCGATGAACGCGACCGATCTCGCCAACCAGGCCTCCGCCACGGCGGAGCGCGCCCTGGCGCTGGCCGCCCAGGCGCGGCAGATGGCCGAGGCCGTGGCGCCGGTGGCCCAGGCCGCCGAGCCCTTCCTGCTGCTGCTGACGATTTTTCTCCTCGCCTGCTTCGTCGGCTACTACGTCGTCTGGAACGTCACGCCGGCGCTGCACTCGCCGCTGATGGGCGTCACCAACGCCATCTCCTCGGTCATCGTGGTGGGCGCCATCCTGGCCACCGGCCTCGGCGATTCCTGGGCGGCGAAATTCTTCGGCTTCCTGGCGGTGACGCTGGCCTCGGTGAACATCTTCGGCGGCTTCCTGGTGACGCGCCGGATGCTCGCCATGTTCAAGAAGAAGGGCTGAGGCGATGGCGCACACGCTCTCGACGCTCGCCTATCTCGCAGCCTCCGTCCTGTTCATCCTGGCGCTGCGCGGCCTGTCGCATCCGGAGACCAGCCGGCAGGGCAATCTCTTCGGCATGGTCGGCATGGCCATCGCCATCCTCGCCTCGCTGGCGCGGCCGGGCATGGACATTGGCGGCATCGCGCTGATCCTGGCGGGGCTCGCCCTCGGCGGCGGCATCGGCGCGGTGGTGGCGCAGCGCATCCAGATGACGGCGCTGCCGCAGCTGGTCGCCGCCTTCCACTCTCTGGTGGGTCTCGCCGCCGTCTTCGTCGCGGCGGCGGCCTTCTACAACCCCGAGGCCTTCGGCATCGGCCATCCCGGCGCGATCCACACCGGCAGCCTGGTGGAGATGTCGCTGGGGCTGGCCATCGGCGCCATCACCTTCAGCGGCTCGCTGATCGCCTTCGCTAAGCTGCAGGCGCTGATGGGCTCCGCGCCGATCACCTTCAAGGGCCAGCACTGGCTGAATCTGGGCCTGGCGCTGCTGCTGCTGGTGCTGGTCATCGCCTTCTGCGCCACCGGCTCGGGCGTGCTGTTCTGGCTGATCGCGCTGCTGGCGCTCGGCCTCGGTTTCCTGCTGATCATCCCGATCGGCGGCGCCGACATGCCGGTCGTCGTCTCGATGCTGAACTCCTATTCCGGCTGGGCGGCGGCGGGCATCGGCTTCACGCTGGGCAATCTGCTGCTGATCGTCACCGGCGCGCTGGTCGGCGCCTCGGGCGCGATCCTGTCCTACATCATGTGCAAGGGCATGAACCGCAGCATCATCAATGTGCTGCTGGGCGGTTTCGGCAGCGAGGCGGGGGGTACCTCCGCGGGCGGCGGCGGCGGGCCCGCGCGGCCGGTGAAGGCCGGCAGCCCGGAGGATGCCGCCTACATCATGAAGAACGCCGCCAAGATCATCATCGTGCCGGGCTACGGCATGGCGGTGGCGCAGGCGCAGCAGGTGGTGCGCGAGATGGCGGACCTGCTGAAGAAGGAAGGCGCCGAGATCTCCTACGCCATCCACCCCGTCGCGGGCCGCATGCCCGGCCATATGAACGTGCTGCTGGCCGAGGCGAATGTGCCCTATGACGAGGTGCATGAGCTGGAGGAGATCAACCCCGAATTCGCCGAGGCCGATGTGGCCTATGTGATCGGCGCCAATGACGTGACCAACCCGGCGGCCAAGACCGACAAGTCCAGCGCCATCTACGGCATGCCGATCCTGGATGTGGAGCGCGCCAAGACGGTGTTCTTCGTCAAGCGCGGCATGGCCAGCGGCTATGCCGGCGTCGAGAACGAGCTGTTCTTCCGCGACAACACCATGATGCTGTTCGGCGACGCCAAGAAGGTGACGCAGCAGATCGTCCAGGCCCTGCAGAAATAATTCTTTCGGGCTGCCGCCGTCCGGTGGGGCGGCGGGACGCTGCACTGAGGGGCCTTATCGCCTTCTCGGTGCAGCTTTCATGTCACGCGGCGGTTGAGGAGACCGGCGCGGGGAAATGAAACGGTTGCAAACTCTTTGTCGACCGCTCCCCCTGGCCTATAACCTTCTGGTCATGGCGGCCAAAACCAGTCTCACGCCCCTGCCGGGCGCCTGCGCGGCCTGCGCCGTGCGCCCCTTCGCCCTGTTCCGCGTCGTGCCGCAGGCGCGGGTGGGGGAGATCGCGCGCGTCCGCTCCGCCGTGCGCCTGGTGCGCTCGGGCGACGCCATCCGTGACACCGTCTTCACCCTCTATGCCGGCTGGGCCTTCTCCTGGACGACGACGCCGGATGGGCGCCGCCAGATCCTCGACTTCCACCTGCCCGGCGACCTGGTCGAGCGCAGCGAGGACGGGGCCGAGGTCTCGGCGCTGACCGATGCCAGCTTCTGCGTCCTCGCCAAGGACCGGCTCTGCGAGTTCATGGGCCGCGATCCGGGCCTGGCCATGTCCTATGCCGATGGGCTGGTGCGCGACCGCGCCCGGCTGCGGGAGCGTCTGACCAGCCTCGGCCGGCGCGATGCCATGGGCCGCGTCGCGCATCTGCTGCTGGAGCTGCACACCCGCCTGTCGCATCGCGGCGGCGCCGACCGCAGCGGCGCGCCGCTGCCGCTGAAGCAGGGCGCATCTGGCCGATGCGCTGGGCCTGTCGGTGGAGCATGCCAACCGGGCGCTCGCCGCTCTGCGCCGCGATGGCGTGGCGGCGCTGCAGAAAGGGCGGCTCGACATCCTCGACCGCGAGGCGATGGAGGAGCTGGCCGGCTGGTCCAGCGCCCCCGCCGCGCCCGTGCTGACCACGCTCAAGGCCTGAGGCGCCCCCGCCCCGCCTGTTTGTGTCAGGGGGCAGGGGGCGGCTTTTCCATGCCCACCGTATCCGCCATGCTGCGCGCGGCCCCTTGCGGGGCGGCTCAGCCTATGTTGCGCTGCATCATGCGTGGCGTGCAGGGCAGGAATGGCCCTCTTCCGGCCTCGCCGCGGTCAAACTACACGCCGCAGTGATTGACAGAATCTCACTTTCGCCGATTGTTGATTCGAACGACGGAGATAGGGACCATGGCCATCACACGCCGCCATCTGCTTCTGTCCGGTGTGGCGACCGGGCTTGCCGCCAGCCTGCCGGCCGGGCTGCCGCTGCCCGCCCTGGCCCAGGAGCCGCGCCGCGGCGGCGTGCTGACCGTGCATCTGGGGTCGGAGCAGCGCATCCTGAACCCGGCGCTCCGCGCCTCCACCGGCGTCTACGTCATCACCAGCAAGATCATCGAGCCGCTGGTCGATCTCGGCGAGGGCGGCAGGATCGTCCCCGTGCTGGCCACCTCCTGGGAAGCGGCGGAGGACGGCAAGACCGTCACCTTCAGGCTGCGCGAAGGCGTGCAATGGCATGACGGCAAGCCCTTCACCAGCGCCGATGTGCAGTATTCCGCGATGGAACAGTGGAAGAAGCATCTGAACTACGGCACCACGCTGCAGCTCTATCTCGACGCGGTCGAGACGCCGGACGCCCACACCGCCATCTTCCGCTATTCGCGCCCCATGCCGCTGAACCTGCTGCTGCGCGCGCTGTGCGATCTCGGCTATGTCGTGCCGAAGCATGTGTTCGAGGGCACCAATGTGCTGGAGAACCCGGCCAACACCGCCCCCATCGGCACCGGCCCGTTCAAATTCGTCGAGTACCAGCGCGGCCAGTATGTGATCGCCGAGCGCAACCCGAATTACTGGCGCCAGGGCTTCCCCTATCTCGACCGCGTGGTGTGGCGCTTCATCACCGACCGCTCGGCGGCGACGGCGGCGCTGGAGACCGGGGCGGTGCAGCTCTCGGCCTATAACGGCCTGCCGCTGGCCGATCTGGACCGGCTGCGCAAGGACAACCGCTTCGAGGTCTCGACCCGCGGCGTCGAGGGCAATGTCTTCAACAACACCCTCGAATTCAACACCCGCCGGCGCGAGCTGTCGGACAAGCGGGTGCGCCAGGCGATCGCCCACGCCATCGATGTCGATTTCTTCCTGGAGAACTTTCTTTACGGCCTGGGCAAGCGGGCCACCGGGCCGATCCCGTCCTCCTCGCAAGAATTCTTCCCCGGCAACCCGGTGCCCTACACCTATGACAAGGCGCGCGCCGAGCGGCTGCTGGACGAGGCCGGCTTCCGCCGCGGCGCCGGCGGCATCCGCTTCAGCCTGAAGATCGTGCCGATCATGAATGGCGAGGATGTGCCGCTGCTGGCCACCTTCGTGCAGCAATCGCTGCAGCAGGTCGGCATCCGGGTGGAGATCGTGCAGCTCGACATCGCCGGCGCGCTCTCCGCCGTCTATCGCGACTGGAATTTCGACCTGGCCACCGGCTGGCACCAGTATCGCGGCGATCCGGCGGTCTCCACCACCGTCTGGTACCGCTCCGGCAGCCCGAAGGGCTCGCCCTGGACCAACCAGTTCGGCTGGCAGTCGGACAAGGTCGACCAGCTGATCGACCAGGCCGCGACCGAGCTGGACGTCGCCAGGCGCAAGGCGCTCTATGCCGAATTCGTGCGCGAGGTGAATGAGGAGCTGCCCGTGTGGATGATGACGGAGCGGCCCTTCTATGCCGCGACCAGCAGGCGCGTGCAGAACCACCACAATGTGCCGCGCTGGGATTCCGGCGACTGGCACGACACCTGGCTGCAGCCGGGCTGAGGAGACGGGATGCGCATCCTCCTGCTTGCCCTGCGCCGGCTGGCCGCCAGCCTGCCGACGCTGTTCCTGATCCTGGTCGGGCTGTTCCTGCTGCTGCAGCTGGCGCCGGGCGACACGGTGGATGCGCTGATCGCGCAGATGGGCGGCGGCGACCCGGCGATGGCCGAGCAGCTGCGGCAATTCTACGGGCTGGACGCGCCGGTGGTGGTCCAGCTCGGCCGCTACCTGCTGCGGCTGGTGACCCTCGATCTCGGCTTCTCCGCCATCTATGGCAAGCCGGTGGCGGACGTCATCCTGGAGCGGCTGCCGGTCACCCTGCTGCTGATGGCCAGCGCGCTCAGCTTCGCCTTCGCCGCCGGCATGGCGCTCGGCGTGCTGGCGGCGCGGCGGGTCAATCGCTGGCCGGACACGCTGATCTCGACGCTGGGGCTGGTCTTCTATGCCACCCCCTCCTTCTGGTTCGGCATGATGGGCATCGTGGTCTTCGCGGTGCACCTGGCCTGGCTGCCCGCCGGCGGTTTCGAGGAGATCGGCAGCGGCAATACGGGCCTCGCCCGCGCCCTCGACATCGCCTGGCATCTGGTGCTGCCGGTGGCGACGCTGGCGCTGACCTACCTCGCCACCTATCTGCGCATCATGCGCGCCTCGATGCTGGAGGTGCTGACGCTGGATTTCGTCCGCACCGCCCGCGCCAAGGGCTTGGGCGAGACGGCGGTGGTGCTGCGCCACGTGCTGCGCAACGCGCTGCTGCCGGGGGTGACGCTGATGGGGCTGCAGGCCGGCACCATGCTGGGCGGCTCGGTGGTGGTGGAAAGCGTCTTCGCGCTGCCCGGCCTCGGGCGGCTGGCCTATGAATCGGTCGTGCAGCGCGACGTGAACACGCTGCTCGGCATCGTCTTCGTCTCGGCGCTGCTGGTCATCGCCATCAACTTCATCGTGGACATGCTCTATGCGAAGCTCGATCCGCGCATCCTGTCCGGGCGCTGAGGCATGATCGGCTTCCTGAAACGCTATGCGCGCAGCCCGGCCGCGGTGGTCGGGCTGCTGATCGTGCTGGCGGTGATCGGCATGGCCATCGCCGCCCCCTTCGTCTTCCCGCGCGACCCGCTCTCGCTGGCCGGGCGGCCGCTGCAATGGCCGCTGGACAATCCGCGCTTCTGGCTGGGCACCGACAATGCCGGGCGCGACATCGCGGCGCAGATCTTCCACGGCGCCCGCACCTCGCTGCTGATCGGGCTGGTGGCGACGGTGGTCGCCATCGGCATCGGCATCGTCATCGGCGCCATCGCCGGCTATTATGGCGGCTGGGTGGATGACGCGCTGATGCGCGTCACCGAGGCCTTCCAGACCCTGCCGAATTTCCTTCTGCTGCTGGTGCTGGTGGCGGTGTTCGGCTCGAACATCACCTTCGTCACCATCGCAATCGGCATCGTTTCCTGGCCGCCCTCGGCAAGGCTGACGCGGGCCGAGTTCCTGAGCTTGCGGAACCGCGAATTCGTCCAGGCCTGCCGGGTGCTCGGCATGCGCGACCGGCAGATCATCTTCCGCGAGATCCTGCCCAACGCCCTGCCGCCGGTCATCGTCTATGCCAGCGTCATCATGGCGGTTGCCATCCTGCTGGAAAGCGCCCTGGCCTTCCTCAACCTCTCCGACCCCAATGTGCCGAGCTGGGGCAATCTGATCGGCGCCGGCCGCGGCGTGCTGCGCGTGCAATGGTATGTCTCCGCCATTCCCGGCCTGGTCATCCTGCTCACCGTGCTCGGCGTGTCGCTGGTCGGGCAGGGTCTGAACGACGCGCTGAACCCAAGGCTGAAGGGACGATGAGCCTGCTCTCCATCGAAGGCCTGACCGTCGCCCTGCCGAAAGGCGCCGACCGTCCGCATGCGCTCGAGGATGTCTCGCTCCATCTCGACGCCAATGAGATCCTCTGCGTGGTGGGGGAGAGCGGATCCGGCAAGTCGCTCACCGCCGGGGCGGTGATGGGGCTGCTGCCGGAAGGCGTGCTGGCGACCCGCGGGCGCATCCTGTTCGAAGGGCGCGACCTGCTGGAACTGCCGCCTGCCGAGATGCGCAAGCTGCGCGGTGCCCGGATCGGCATGGTGTTCCAGGAGCCGATGACGGCGCTGAACCCGCTGCGCAGCATCGGCAGCCAGATCGCCGAGATGTTCCGCATCCACACGCGCCTCTCCCGCGCCGACATCGAGAAGCGTGTGCTGGCGCTGCTTGAGGATGTGCGCATCCCCGACCCGGCGGCGGCGGCGCGCGCCTATCCGCATGAGCTGTCGGGCGGCCAGCGCCAGCGCGCCATGATCGCCATGGCGCTCGCCCTGGAGCCGAAGCTGCTGATCTGCGACGAGCCGACCACCGCGCTCGACGTCACCACCCAGGCGCAGATCCTGCACCTGATCCGCGACATGCAGCGCCGCACCGGCACCGCCGTGCTGTTCATCACCCATGATTTCGGCGTGGTGGCCGATATCGCCGACCGGGTGGCGGTGATGCGCCAGGGGCTGCTGGTGGAGCAGGGGCCGGCGGAGGAGGTGCTGAACCGCCCGCAGCACCCCTATACCCGCGCCCTCGTCGCCGCCGTGCCGCCGCTGCTGCCACCCCCCGCCGCCGCCGCGCCGGCCGAGCCGGCGGCGCCGGTGCTGGAGGTGCGCGACCTCTCCAAGACCTATCGCAAGGGCGGGCTGCTGAAGCGCAGCCGCCGCGTCACCCATGCGGTGAAGCAGGTCTCTTTCAGTTTGCCGCGTGGGTCGACGCTGGGGATCGTGGGCGAGAGCGGCTCGGGCAAGTCGACGCTGGCGCGCTGCATCGTGCGCCTGCTCGACCCCGAGCAGGGAGAGATCCGCGTCGAGGGGCAGGACCGCATGGCGCTGTCGCGCGAGGCGCTGCGGCGCGACGCGCGGCGCGTGCAGATGGTGTTCCAGGACCCCTTCGCCAGCCTCAACCCGCGCCGCCGCGTGGGCGAGCTGGTGGCGCAGGGCCCGATCATCCACGGCACGCCGAAGGCCGAGGCCTTCGCCCGGGCGCGCGAGCTGTTCGGCCTGGTCGGGCTGGATCCCGCGGCGCTGGACCGCTTCCCGCATGAATTCTCCGGCGGGCAGCGCCAGCGCATCGGCCTGGCCCGCGCCCTGGCGATGCGGCCGGAGCTGCTGGTGGCGGATGAACCGGTCTCGGCGCTCGATGTCTCGGTGCAGGCGCAGGTGCTGAAGCTGCTGGCGCGGCTGCGCGAGCAGCTCGGCCTGTCCATGCTGTTCATCACCCATGATCTGCGCGTCGCCGCGCAGCTCTGCGATCGCATCGCGGTGATGCGCCAGGGCGAGGTGGTGGAGGAAGGCCCGACCGCCGAGGTCTTCGCCAATCCGCGCCACGACTACACGCGCGCGCTGATGGCGGCGGTGCCGGGGCAGGGCTGGACACCCCCCGTCGCCTTCGGCAGCGAGGAAGTGACCGTCTGAGCCGCTGCCCGCGCCGGCGCCAATTGCGCGCCGGCCGGGCAGCGCGCCGCGCCGCGCAGGCGCATTGAAGGGGCGGGCCCCCTTTTCAGCGGCATCGAAGCGATGAACACTCCCACCCCTCACGGACCGGGAGAGTTCGACCTGATGGCATCCGCACGTCTGGCCTCCGATATCGGCGGCACCTTCACCGATCTGGCCCTGGAGCGCGGCGGGGAGCGCTGGACCGCCAAGGTCCTCACCACGCCGCACGCCCCCGAGCTCGGCGTGCTGGAGGGCATCCGCGTTGTCCTGGCCAAGGCGGGGCTGCAGCCTTCGGACATCGCGCTGTTCATCCATGGCACCACCCTCGCCACCAATGCGGTGATCGAGCGCAAGGGCGCGAAGACAGCGCTGCTGACCACCGAGGGCTTCCGCGACGTGCTCGCCCTCGGCAATGAGTCACGCTACGACCAGTACGATCTCAACATCGAGCTGCCGCAGCCTCTGGTGCCGCGCCGCTGGCGCCTGGCGGTGCCGGAGCGGCTGGACAATGAGGGCAAGGTGCTGCTGCCGCTGGACGAGGCGGCGCTGCGCAAGCAGATCGCCTTCATGAAGTCCGAGGGCATCGAGAGCGTCGCCATCGGCTTCCTGCACGCCTTCGTCAACCCGGTGCATGAGCAGCGCGCCGCCGCGATCCTGGCCGAGGAATGGCCGGAGGTGCCGGTCTCGCTCTCCTCCGAGGTCTCGCCCGAGATGCGGGAATGGGAGCGTTTCTCCACCACCGTCGCCAATGCCTATGTGCAGCCGCTGATGGCGAGCTATCTGCAACGGCTGCGCGAGGGCGTGCGCGAGGCGGGCTTCGCCTGCCCGCTCTTCCTGATGCTGTCGGGTGGCGGGCTGACCACGCTGGAGACGGCGGCACGCTTCCCGATCCGCCTGGTGGAGAGCGGCCCCGCCGGTGGCGCCATCTTCTCCGCCCATGTCGCGCGGCAGCGCGGCTGGCGGAAGGTGCTGTCCTTCGACATGGGCGGCACCACCGCCAAGGTCTGCCTGATCGACGATTTCGCGCCGCAGGCCAGCCGCACCTTCGAGGTCGCGCGGGTCGGCCGCTTCAAGAAGGGTTCCGGCCTGCCGCTGCGCATCCCCGTCATCGAGATGGTGGAGATCGGCGCCGGCGGCGGGTCGCTGGCGCAGGTGGACAGCCTGGGCCGCATCCAGGTGGGGCCTGAGAGCGCCGGCGCCGATCCGGGACCGGCCTGCTATGGCCGCGGCGGCACGCGTCCGGCGGTGACGGATGCGAATCTGGCGCTCGGCCGCTACGAGCCCTCGCTGTTTGCCGGCGGCCAGTTCCCGCTGCAGACCGAGCCCGCCAAGGCGGCGCTGGCCGAGCATGTCGGCCGCAAGCTGGATCTCGCGCCGGAGATGGCGGCGCTCGGCGTGGTCGAGATGGTCGATGAGAACATGGCCAATGCCGCGCGTGTCCACGCGATCGAAAGCGGCAAGGGTTATGAGGGCCGCGCCATCATCGCCTTCGGCGGCGGCGGGCCGGTGCATGGCTATCGCGTGGCGGAGAAGATCGGCGTGTCGCGCATGCTGGTGCCCTCGGGCGCCGGTGTCGGCAGCGCCATCGGCTTCCTGCGCGCGCCGGTCGGCTATGAGGTGGTGAAGTCGCTCTACCAGCGCTTCCGCAGCTTCGACGTGGCGGCGGTGAACGGGTTGCTCAACGCCATGTCGGCCGAGGCGCGCAGCGTGGTGGAGCAGGGCAGCTTCGGCGCCGAGCTTTCCGAGACCCGCATTGCCTATATGCGCTATGTCGGCCAGGGGCATGAGATCGCGGTGGCGCTGCCCGCGCGCGACCTGGCCGAGGCCGATATCGCCGCCATCCGCGCCGATTACGACGCCGAATATTCGCGCTTCTACGACCGCCCCGTGCCGGGCAGCGATGTCGAGATCCTGTCCTTCGCCGTGACGGTGGCGACGCTGCTGCCGGAGGTGGCGCCGGCCGAGGCCGTCGCCGACAGCGCCGCGCCGGCGCCGGTGCGCCAGCAGGCGGTGCGCGACACCAGCAGCGGCGAAGTGGCCGAGTGGTCGGTCTATGAGCGCGAGCAGCTCGCCCCCGGCGTTACCCTCGCCGGCCCCTGCATCGTGGCGGAGGCGGAGACCAGCACGCTGGTCGGCCCCGGCTGGACCTGCCGCATGGATGCGCTCGGATATCTGGAACTGACGAAGGAGGCCGCGTGATGGACGCCCAACCGATGAACGCCCTCGAAAAGATCCAGCGCCAGATCCAGTGGAACCGCTTGATCGCGGTGGTGGAGGAGCAGGCGCAGACCATGATCCGCACCGCCTTCAGCACCACGGTGCGCGAGGCGGGTGATCTCTCCGCCGGCATCTTCGACCTGAAGGGCCGCATGCTGGCCCAGGCCGTCACCGGCACGCCGGGCCATGTGAATTCCATGATGGAATCGGTGGGCCACTTCCTGGCGAAATTCCCGGCCGGGACGATGAAGCCGGGTGACCACTACATCACCAACGATCCCTGGCTCGGCACCGGGCATCTGCACGACCTCACCGTCGTCTCGCCCGCTTTCCGCAATGGCAAGATCGTGGGTCTCTTTGCCAACACCGCGCATGTCATTGATGTCGGCGGGCTCGGCATGGGCCCCGAGGGGCGCAGCGTGTTCGAGGAGGGGATGTACATCCCCATCGTCAAATGCTTCGACCAGGGCAAGGCTAACGAGACCTTCTTCGACTTCATCCGCGCCGGAAGCCGCACGCCGGTGGAGCTGGAGGGCGATGTCTATTCGCTCTGCGCCTGCAACGATGCCGGCATCAAGCGGCTGGTCGAGATGCTGGACGAGTTCGGCATGGACAGCATCGATCCGCTGGCCGAATACATCTTCGACAGCTCGCTGGCCGCGACGCTCGCCGAGATCGCCAAGCTGCCGCGCGGCACCTACCACGCCAGCATCAGCAGCGATGGCTATGAGGCGCCGGTGACGCTGAAGGCGGCGATGACGCTGCATGACGACCATATCAGCGTCGACTTCACCGGCACGTCCGGCCTGTCGGGGCGTGGCATCAATGTGCCCGCCGCCTATTGCCGCGCCTATTCCTGCTTCGGCATCAAATGCGTCGTGGCGCCGGAGATCCCGAACAACTGGGCCAGCCTCGCGCCCTTCCGCATGGAGATCCCGGAGGGCTGCATCCTCAACGCGCCGCGGCCCTTCCCGGTCAGCGTGCGGCATGTGGTGGGGCAGCTGCTGCCGGATCTGATGATGGGCTGCCTGCACCAGGCGGTGCCGGACCGCGTCACCGCCGAAGGTTCCTCCTGCCTGTGGAACCCGCCGCTGCGCGGCGGCGCCCAGGTCTCCGGCGGCGCGGCCGAGCTGCCGGATTTCGAGGTCATCACCTTCAACTCCGGCGGCACCGGCGCGCGCCCGGGCAAGGACGGGTTGGACGGCACCGCCTTCCCCTCCGGCGTGCGCACCATGCCGGTGGAGGCGACGGAGAATGTCGCGCCGGTGATCTTCTGGAAGAAGGAGCTGCGCCCGGATTCCGCCGGCGCCGGCCGCACCCGCGGCGGCTTCGGCCAGATCATGGAAATCGGCACCAAGGGCGAGGCGGAGTTCGCGGTGAACGCCATCTTCGACCGCGTGGCCAACGCCCCGCGCGGCCGCGATGGTGGTGGCGATGGCGCGGCCGGCTGGGTCGGGCTGGATGATGGCTCGCTGCTGCGCACCAAGGGCTACCAGGTGGTGCCCAAGGGGCGCCGCCTGCTGCTGAAGCTGCCGGGCGGTGGTGGCATGGGCAATCCGGCGGAGCGCGATCCGGCGCTGGTGGCGCGGGACAAGGCCGACGGGCTGGTTAGTTAAGGCCTTCTTTTTCTGAAGAAAAAGAAGCAGAAAGACTTCTTCCGGTTTGGCGTCCCGCCTCAGGCCTGAGGCGGGACGCCAACAGACAAAGGTTTTTTGGTTCTTTTTTCCAAAAAAGAACTCTTACCTTCTGCTTTGCATCGCCAGGAAGGCCAGCGCCGCCACGCCCAGCCCGATGCTGGCCAGAGGGTTCCTGTTCAGCGACATCTGCAGGCTGTGGCGCAGGCTTTCGCCGCTGAACGGCCCCTGCACCGGCGCCGCCTTGCCGCTGGGCTGGAACAGCGTCTCGTCGCGCTGCGCCGCCACGCGCGGATCATGGCTGACCTGCTGGCTGGCGCCGAAATGGCCGAGCAGCCAGTCCAGCGCCCCCGGCATCAGCGCATTGGCCGCGGCGAACATCACCGGCTGCGCGGTGACGCGCACCGAGCGGCGCCCGCTGCTGACGGCGAGATGGATGGCCTCCGCCACGATCTCCGGCGCATAGACCGGCGGCGGCGGGCGCGGCACGCCGCCTTCCGGCAGATGCGCGGAAGCGTGGCTGAAGAAGGGCGTGTTGGTGGAGGGCGGATGCACGATGCCGAGCTGCACGCGGCTGCGCGCCTCGATCAGCTCGGCCCGCACCGCTTCGGTGAAGCCGGCGACGGCGTACTTCGCCGCCGAATAGGCGGATTGCAGCGGCACCGCGCGCATGGCGACGGCGGAGCCGATATTGACGATGCGCCCCTCATCGCGCGGCAGCATGCGGCGCAGCGCGCTGCGCGTGCCATTCACCACGCCGAGATAGGTGACACGCGTCACCCGCTCGTAATCCGCCTCGGGCAGGTCCATGAAGCGGCCATAGGCGCTGACGCCGGCGCAATTCACCCAGGCGGCGATGGGGCCCAGCTCCTGCTCGGTGCGGTCGGCGGCCTTGTCCAGCGCCTCGGCCTCCGACACATCGGCCTCGGCGATGCAGGCGCGGCCACCGGCTTGGCGGATGGCGGCTTCGGTGGCCTCCAGCCCGGCGCGGCCGCGTGCCACCAGGCCGACATCCCAGCCCTTGCGGGCGAAAAGCTCGGCGGTGCAGCGTCCGATGCCGGAGGAGGCGCCGGTGATGAGGAGGACAGGGCGGCGCGGCGCGTCGGACATGGGACGTCTCCGGAAAGTGAGGCAGCGCCCGGCCTGGGCATCCTGCCTTCCACCTACCGCCCAGGGAGCCGCCGGTTCCCGCGGACACCGGCGCATCTGCCGCGAAGGCGCCGGTCCTGTGGTCCAGGTGTTGTCACAATTGCAGGTTCAAACGCCCCATCTTTGAGCTGTATGAGCGAATTTCGCGCAAAAAACTTCTGTTGACTCCCCGAACGGCCCCTGACAGGCTGATTTTTAGGCGATAGAGCAGCGTTGCTCATCTCATAACGCCATCCTCGGCTTGCACCTTGCCCGGCAACGGCGCCGCAGCCCGGACCCCGCAGATCGCGGCGGCCCCGGGAGAGGATGGGGTTTCGCATGCGCGCAACACGACACCGCATCGGCCTGCTGTTCTCCACCGCCGGCGCCTATGGCGCCGCCTCGGCGGAGATGCTGAAGGGCGCGCAACTCGGCATCGACCACGTCAATGCCGGCGGTGGCGCGGTGCGGCTGCAGGCGGTGGTGGGCGACCCGCAGGGGCAGCTGGCGCGCTACACCGCGCTCGGCGCCGCGCTGCTGGATGATGGCGTGCGCCACATCGTCGGCTGCTACACCTCGCAGAGCCGCAAGGAGGTCATCCCGCTGATCGAGAAGCGGGATGCGCTGCTCTGGTACACCGCACATTACGAGGGCTTCGAGGCCTCGCCCAATGTCGTCTACACCGGCGCCTCGCCGAACCAGCACGCCATCCCGCTGATCGATTTCGCCATGCGGCATTTCGCGCTGCGCGCCTGCTGCGTCGGCTCCAACTATGTCTGGGCCTGGGAGAGCAACCGCGTGCTGCGCGAGGCGCTGCTGCCGCGCGGCGGGCGCATCCTCTCCGAGCGCTACGTGCCGCTGGGCGACCCGGATTTCGCGCAGATCGTGGCGGAGATCCTGCGCCTGCGCCCGGCCTTCGTCTTCAGCACGCTGGTGGGCGAATCCATCCCGCATTTCCTGCGCGCCCTGCGCCGCGCCTGCCGCGAGGCGGGTATCGACCAGGCGCGCGAGATGCCGGTGCTCAGCTGCAACCTGCCGGAACTGGCCATCGCCGCCGCCGGGCCGGAATATGGCGACGGGCATATCAGCTCGAATGTCTATTTCTCCACGGTGGACAGCGCCGCCAGCCGCGCCTTCGTCGCCGAATACCGCCGCCGCTTCACCGAGAACCCGACCGCCGATGCGGAGGCCGCCTATCTCACCATCCATCTCATCGCCCAGGCGCTGGCGGCGGCGGGCAGCGACGCGGTGGAGGCGGTGCGCGAGGCGGTGAAGCACCAGCGCCTGCAGGCGCCGCAGGGCGAGGTGTGGATCGACCCCGACACGCTGCATGCGGCACTGACGCCGCGCATCGGCCGCTCCCGCGCCGATGGCACTTACGAGATCCTCTGGCAGGCGCCGCGCCCGGTGGCGCCGGACCCCTATCTGGTCCGCCTGCCAGCCACCCATGCCCTGCCGCGCGCGCGACTGAAGGTGGTGTGATGGCCGAACCCGCCCTGCTGCAGAATTTCCGGGGCCTGCGGGCCCTGCTGCTGAGCCCGGCGCCGGAACCGGGCGAGGCGACGCGCATGCTGGAGCCCTCGCTGCAGCGCCTGGGCGTGGAGCTGACGCGCTGCGCCGAGGCCGCCGCCCTGCCGCCGGCGCAGCCGCAGCGCGACCTGCTGATCCTGGATGGCGATGACGATTTGGCCACGCTGCTGGCGCCGCTGCCGGCTTCCTGGCTGGCCTCCCTGCCCATCCTCGGCCTGGTGGGGGTGGAGGCGCCGGGGCGGCTGCGCGGGCTGATGCAGGCCGGCGCCACGGCCTTCCTGCGCAAGCCGGTGCATGGCGCCAGCGTCTATGCCGCGCTGTTCATGGGCATCAACGCGCATCGCGCGCGGCAGCACAGCGCCGCGCTGCTGGCGGCGCATGAGCGCCGCCGGCGCGGCCGCCCGGCGCTGATCCGCGCGACTTTGCGCGTGATGCAGCTGCACGGGCTGGATGACGACGCCGCCTATGACCTTCTGCGCCGCGCCGCGATGCGCGCGCGCATGAGCATCGAGGAATACAGCGAGGCCTGGCTGGCCCGGCAGGCGCCGGCCGCCACCGCCCCGCAAGCCCCCAACACGACGCAGAGGATCGCATGATGCAGAACGGGATTGTCTCGCGCCGCTTCTTGCTGCAGGGCGGCCTGGCCCTGGCCGGCGGCACGCTCGCCGCGCCCCTGGTGGCGCGCCACGCGCTGGGCGCCGAGCCCATCAAGGTCGGCAGCCTGCTCGACCTCTCGGGCCCGATCGGCGCTTCGGGCCAGGCGATGTTCGACACCATCCGCCTGGCGGTGGAGGAGGTGAATGCCGGTGGTGGCCTGCTCGGCCGGCCGGTGGAGCTGGTGAATTACGACACCCAGTCGACCATCCAGCTCTATTCGCAGTATGCGCAGCAGCTGGCGCTGCGCGACAAGGTGGCGGTGGTGCATGGCGGCATCACCTCCGCCTCGCGCGAGGCGATCCGCCCGGTCTTCAACCGCTACCGCATGCTGTATTTCTACAACGTGCTGTATGAGGGCGGCGTCTGCGACCGCGACACCTTCGTCACCGGCACCACGCCGGCGCAGACGGTGAACAAGCTGGTGCCCTATGCGATGGAGAGCTGGGGCAAGAAGGCCTATATCCTCGCCGCCGACTACAATTACGGCCAGATCACCGCCAAGTGGATGAACAAGTATGTCCGCGATGGTGGCGGCACGGTGGAGGCGATCGAGTTCTTCCCGCTGGACGTCACGGAATTCTCGGCCACCATCAGCAAGATCCAGCGCGCCGCGCCGTCCATGGTGCTCTCGGCGCTGGTGGGCGCCAACCACACCGCCTTCTACCGCCAATGGGCGGCCTCGGGCATGAAGTCGCGCATCCCTATCGCCTCCACCACCTTCGGCCTGGTCAATGAGGTGGCCAGCCTCGACCCGGCGGAGAGCAATGGCATCGTCACCAGCTATGGTTACTACCAGGAGATCGACACGCCGGCGAGCAGCGGCTTCGTGGGCAAGCTGCGCGCCAAATACGGCGCCAACATGCCCTATACCAGCGAGCTGGCGGCGGCGAATTATGAGGGCTTCATGCTGTGGGCGGAGGCGGTGCGCAAGGCCGGCTCGCTCGACCGCGTCAAGGTGACGGAGGCGCTGGAGACCGGCATCGCCTATGACGGCCCCTCCGGCAAGGTGACGATGGACCGCCAGACGCACCACGCCGTGCGCAACGCCTATCTCGCCGAGGCGCGTGACAAGAGCTGGAAGGTGCTGCAATCCTATCCCGACCAGCCGCCGGCCGACACCGCCGCGGTCTGCGACCTGGTCGCCAATCCGCGCATGAGCCGGCAATTCGTCATCGAAGTGTCGAACTGACGCCATGGCACTGACCGGTCTCCTCTCCTTCAACATCCTGAACAGCATCGCGCTGCTGCTGCTGCTGAGCCTCGGGCTCGGCGTCATCTACGGGATGATGAAGGTGATCAACCTGGCGCATGGCGAGTTCGTCATGCTCGGCGCCTACACCACGGTGGTGGCGGCGGATGCGGGGATGAACATCTGGCTGGCCATGCTGGTGGCCGCGCCGCTGGTCTGCGGCCTGGTCGGGCTGGTGGTGGAACGCGGGTTGATCCGCTTCCTCTATGGCCGCATGATCGACACCATGCTGGCCACCTGGGGTCTCAGCCTGGCGATGATCGGCCTGGTGACGACGATCTTCGGCAACACCGTGCGCGGCGTCTCCAACCCGCTCGGCGGCTTCACCATCGGGCCCTACCAGACCAGCCTCTACGGCATCTTCGTCATCCTGCTGGCGGTCGCGGTGTGCGCGCTGCTCTGGGCGGCGCTGAAGCGGCTGCGCTTCGGGCTGGTGGTGCGCGCCACCATGCAGAACCCGGACATGGCGGCCGCCCTCGGCGTCTCGCCGCCGCGCATCTACATGGCGACCTTCGCCATCGGTGCGGCGCTGGCGGGGCTCGCCGGCGGGGTGCTGGCGCCGATCTCCGGCGTCTCCCCCGGCATGGGCGCGGCTTTCATCGCCAAGGCCTTCATCACCGTGCTCGGCGGTGGCCCGGCCATCATCACCGGCACCGGCCTCGCTTCCGCCCTGTTCGGCAGCGTCAGCGAGCTGGCCAGCTTCCAGACCACGCCGGTCTTCGGCCAGGTGGCGCTGCTGCTGGTCGCCATCGTGATGATCCGCCTGCTGCCGCAGGGCATCACCGGCCGTTTCCTGAGGAGGAGCGTATGACCGCGAACTCCGGCCTGCTCAGCTTCGTCGCCATGCTGGGCATGGGGCTTGCCCTGCTCATCGGCGCGCCGATGGTGTTCGACCTCTTCGCCCTGCTGCAGGTCACCGTCTTCGTCGCCATGGCGGTGCTGGCGCTCAGCCAGGGCTTCATCTGGGGCTATGGCGGCATCATGTCCTTCGGCCAGTCCGCCTTTTTCGGCCTCGGCGGCTACACCTATGCGGTGATGGCCATGAACATCCCGGAGACCGGCTGGGCGGTGGCGGGCGCCATCCTGCTGCCGGCGCTGTTCGCCGCGGCGCTCGGCTACTTCATGTTCTATGGCCGCATCAGCGACGCCTATGTCGGCGTCATCACGCTGACGGTCACCATCATTCTGTTCAGCGTCATCAACTCCACGGCGGGCGATGCCTACACCATCGGCAATGCGCCGCTCGGCGGGTTCAACGGCATGCCGGCGGTGCCGCCGCTGACCATGCCCGGCAATCCGGACATGCCGCTCGAGCCCGAGCAGCTCTGGTATGCCAGCATGGGCTGCCTGGTGCTGGTCTATGTGCTGCTGCGCGCCGTCCTGGCCAGCCGCTTCGGCCGCGTCGTCGTCGCCATCCGCGAGAACGAGACACGCGCCCAGCTGCTCGGCTACGACACGCGGCTCTACAAGCTGCTGGTCTTCGCCATCGGCGGCGGCATCGCCGGCGCCGCCGGCTGCCTCTTCACCA